>NZ_JAPFHC010000009.1:0-182110 GCF_059803535.1 Pseudomonas sp. RP-B7 | reverse complement strand
CTTGCTCGCGAATACGGTGGTTCAGTTGGAACATCTTTGACTGACACACCGCTTTCGCGAGCAAGCCCGCTCCCACATTTTTGCTGTGCGGTGTTACAGGCCGATCGGCGTGGCTTCAAAGCGCACACGCGGATGCGCAATCCGATCCTGAGCCCGCACCAGTTCCAACTCGTAACTGGCACACGCCTGGGTTTCCAGCAGCACTTCATGCACCGCCGCTGCGGTGAACTCGAAGGCCGCCACCAGGCTGTCACCCAACAGCACCCGAGCCAGGAACAACCCGGAAGTCAGATCCCCCACCCCCACCGGCTGACGCGGAAACGCCAGCAATGGCCGACGCAGGTGCCAGCTGCCATCAGTCGTCACCAACAACATCTCGAAACCGTCCGGCAACTTGCCCGGGTAATCCAAATGTTTCACCAGCACAGCCTTTGGCCCGCGTGCCAGCAACGCCTTGGCCATTGCCAGGCAGTCGAACAGCGATTGCGGCTTGCGCCCGGCAAAACTGTCCAGCTCCAGTTGGTTGGGGCACAGGAAGTCGGCCATGGCAGCCGCTTCGTCGAGCAGGAAATCGCTGACTTCCTGGGGCACGATGCAACCTTTCTCCGGGTGACCCATCACCGGGTCGCACAGGTAAAGGGCCTTGGGGTTGATGGCCTTGATGCGCGCCACGCCGGTCAGAATCGCCCGGCCCTGATCCGCACTGCCCAGATAGCCAGACAGCACCGCATCGCAGTTGCCCAGTTCGCCAATCGCGGCGATGCCTTCCACCAGCGCCGGAATTTGCTGCGGCGCCAACACTTCGCCGGCCCACTGGCCATACTGAGTGTGGTTGGAGAACTGCACCGTGTTCAACGGCCAGACGTTTACCCCGACCCGCTGCATGGGGAACACGGCGGCGCTGTTTCCGGCATGGCCAAAAACCACATGAGACTGGATCGCAAGCAGATGAGGTGTGCGTTTCATGCAGGGGATTTCCGTAAAACCGATGAAATTCTGGCCGCGCAGTATGCGACTAAACGCAGCCTGTACGACAGACCGGCGACACAGTTAAGCTGCTCTCACTTTGTTGGAGTTTTTCGCATGCTGACCCTGGGAAATATCTTCGTGTTGATGCTGCTGGCGACCGCTGCCGCCTGGGTGTGGCACAACCACGGCCTGCGCGAGCGCGCGTTGGAGCGGGTCAAGCAGCATTGCGCCAAGCTCGACATCGAACTGCTCGATGGCGCCGTGGCGCTCAAGCGCATCGGGTTTGTGAAGGATGCCAAGGGGCGGCGACGCTTGGCGCGCATCTACAATTTCGAATTCACCGTGACCGGCGAAACCCGCCATCCGGGGACCATCACCCAATTCGGCGCCCACAGTGCGCAGATCGAACTGGCCCCCTACCCGTTCGAGATCAAGACGCCGCTGCCCAGCGCCGAAGTGATCGAGCTCAGCCAATGGCGCCAGGACCACGCGAGCAAGAACCGTCACTGACGGCAGGCGGCCAGCGCGGCCTGTAGCGTCGCCACGTCCTGTGGCGCGCTGAAGATCAATTCGATACGTGAATCGCGGCGCCATTCGCTGGGCTGCCAGGCGACTGGGCTGTTATCCACAGCGTTGGCGCTGACCCAGCCTTCGGCGCTGTGGATAACCAGCTTGGCACGACGCCAGCTCAGGGATGACAGCCATTGATCAAGGCGCTCGGCACTGAATATCTGACCCGGATGCCAGCGCCAGCCGATACTCCAGCCGCCTTCTTGAGCCTGGCTGAGGCAGATGGGCAGCGTCGGGTCGCTCCAGATCGCCGGCATTTGCGCGAGCCCCTTGGGCACAGTGAAGTTATCCACAGCCGCGCCAGCCTTGATAGTCAGCCCCGGCAACTGCGCCAGCGGCAACTGCGCCTGGCGGGTCCAGTAGCGTGCACAGTCGGGCAATTGCCGTTCGATGGCCTCACGCTGTGCAGCGTCCAGCCCTTCATCCTTGTTCAAGACCAACAGCCCGGCACCGGCCAGCGCTTGCTGCTGGGCTTGCGGCAAAGGTTTGCCCGCGGCCAGAGCTTGGGCATCCAGCACCAGTACGCAGGGCTGCACCGCCAGCACGTTTTGCCACGGCGCCTCCTGTAGCTGCTTGAGCAACTGCGCGGGATGGCCCAGGCCCGACGGCTCGATAAACAACCGATCCGGCTTGGCCTTACGCAGCAAGCGGCCCAGGCCTACCTGGAACGGCGCACCATTCACACAACACAAGCAGCCGCCGGCCACTTCGCCAAGGGCAATGCCATCGTCATCCAGGGTCAACAGCGCAGCGTCCAGGCCGATCTGCCCGAACTCATTGATCAGCACGGCCCAGCGCTCGTCCGCCGGGCGCTGGGTGAGCAGGTGCTTGATCAGGCTGGTCTTGCCGGCTCCCAAAGGGCCGGCAATCACGTGGGTGGGAATGTTCTGCAACATGGAGGGCATCGTTCAGGCCGTGTAGAGGGTTTGATCCTACGCGGTTATGCGAGCCAATCCAGTGTCAGGATCAAGCGCCGCTCATCGGCTTTTAATGCCGGCGAACGGTGGATCAAACCGTAGCCTTCGTTACCGTGCCATTTAGTGCCCTTGAGCAGGGCGACTTCGCCGCAGTGGATCTGCTCGATGCGCTCGCTGGGCTCGGCGTCCGCCTGGCTCAGTTTGCGGCGATCCATCACGCCTTCGCGCAACCACTGGCTGCCGATGCCAGCGTAGGTGGTGATCAGCCGCACCGGCACGTGATCGACGTGAAAACGCGGGCACATGGCCTTGTCCAACAAGCGCAGGCGCACGCCAATGCGCTTGGCGCCCAGCAGGCAGGCAAACGCGCTGACCAGCCATGACACGTCGGCGATAAAACCTTCGTAGCCTTCAAGATCGCGACAACTGGCCGCCAAACCGTGCAAGTTCGCCGTGGCATCTTCGCTGTTGAGCTCGATGACCATGGAATCCGCCAAGGGCTCGTTGAGCGCCACCAGCAAGGCGCCGAATTCGGCGATGTGCAGCGGCAACTGCCGCTGCCACAGCGCCAGGTTGACGCCATCTTCAAGGATTTCAGCGAGCACCAGCGGGGTTTCACCAGCGGTCTGGCGAATCACGGGGCGCAGGGCAATTACCGGGGCCAGCATCAGGCTGCCTGCTCAAACCAAGGGCCAAAAGGGTCGGCCAGCAAGCGCCAACCTTCGACGCCCAGGGCCATTTCTTCGTCAGTGAGCAAGCACGCGTCCAGCTCGGCGCGCATGTGTGCGAAGTCGATGTTCTGGCCGATAAACACCAGTTCCTGGCGGCAGTCGCCGGTGCTCGGCTGCCAGTTACCCATGATCGCCGCCACGCTTTCTTCGTCCTGGGGCCACTGGCTTTTTGGCACGAAGCGCCACCAGCGCCCGGCAAACCCATGGCGCATCAAGCCACCCGCCTGGGACCAACTGCCGGCGTCCTGGTGCTTGCTGGCCAGCCAGAAAAACCCCTTGGAGCGCAGCAGTTTGCCGTTCACCCAAGGGCGGTCGATGAAGTCGAAAAAACGCTGCGGATGGAACGGCCGGCGCGCACGGTAGGCGGTGGAAGCGATGCCGTACTCTTCGGTTTCCGGCACATGTTCACCGCGCAGTTCCTGCAACCAACCCGGAGCCTGGGCGGCGCGTTCAAAGTCGAAACGGCCGGTGTTGAGGATCTTGTGCAACGGCACTTCACCCATGACCATCGGGATGATCTCGGCCTGGGCGTTGAGGCGTTCAAGGATCGCCATCAGCTCTTCGCGTTCGCGACTGCTGATCAGGTCGATCTTGCTGATGAGGATCACATCGGCGAACTCGATCTGCTCGATCAGCAGGTCGGTGATCGAGCGTTCATCCTCTTCACCGAGGGTTTCACCGCGCGAGGCGAGGCTCTCGGCGGCCTGGTAGTCGAGCAGGAAGTTCATGCCGTCGACCACGGTGACCATGGTGTCCAGGCGTGCGATGTCGGCCAGGCTTTGTTCGTTTTCATCGCGAAAGGTGAAGGTTTCGGCCACGGGCAGCGGTTCGGAGATGCCGGTGGATTCGATCAGCAGGTAATCGAAGCGACCTTCCTTGGCGAGTTTTCCGACTTCCAGCAGCAAGTCTTCGCGCAAGGTGCAGCAGATGCAGCCGTTGCTCATCTCGACCAGTTTCTCTTCGGAACGGTTGAGGGTGACGTCGCGCTGAACTTCGCTGCCGTCGATGTTGATTTCACTCATGTCGTTGACGATCACCGCCACCCGCAGGTTTTCGCGATTGCGCAGGACATAGTTGAGCAGCGTGCTTTTACCGGCGCCGAGAAAGCCGGACAACACAGTCACGGGGAGACGATTGGACATCAGGTATTCCTCATCAGGGTTGGCCGGTCAAATCGCCCGTTTATGGCGTTCGCGCAGCTCTTCACGTTCTTTGGCTTCGATACACAGGGTGGCGGTAGGACGTAGCAACAAGCGCTGTAGGCCGATAGGCTCGCCGGTTTCACGGCACCAGCCGTATTCACCGCGGGCCAGCCGTTCGAAGGCCTCGTCGATCTTGTCCAACAGCTTCTTTTCCCGCTCCAGCAGGCGCAGTTGCCATTGGCGCTGTTCTTCGGCGCTGCCGACGTCCGCCGGGTCGCTGTTGGGTTCCTGCTCGCGCAGCAGCTGGAACTCGGCGTCGATGCGCGCTTGCAGCTCATTGCGCTGAGCCAGCAACAGCTCGCGGAAGAAGCCTTGCTGGGCTTCGTTCATGTAGTCGGCGGGCGGTTGGGCCAGCAGGTCTTGTTCAGTCATGGGGAGCGGTTCACGGGTCAGGCTGTGGCTTAATGTTATAGTATAACAATACAAATAAGCCAATCCCCCTTGCTCGACATGACGAAGGGCGCAATGCTTGAGCCTCTGCGCCCCTGAGAAGCCTTATGAAATATCTGGTATGCGCCCTGTTGTTGGCAGCGGCAGGACCTGCCTGCGCCCAAGCGCCGAGCCTGCTGGCGAAATGCTCGCGCAGCGCCAATCTGCTGGCCTGTGTAGACCCCCAGGGCAACGCCTATAGCGTGGCGACGGTCGGCAGCACCACCTATCTGCGCGGCTTCGAGGTGATCGGCAAACGTCGGTGGGCACAGACCAACAGCCGTTATGGGCAACTGACGTTTTTTACCGGGCTGGCTTCGGACGGTGAGGCGTGGGTCGGCTACACGCGGCGCGTGGGCTGGACCACCATAAACAGGTTCTCCAGTTCCGGTGGGAGCAGCGCCAAATTCACCTGTAGCCGGATAACGGGCTGTTAGACCTGGCCACTCTTCTGTTCCTGGGCCCAGGCCATGTAGCTGTTCATCGGCGGGTTCTTCTCGAAATACTTTTTCAGGCCGTCGAACAAGCCGTCTGCAACCGCCTGTTGATGACGCGCCGTGACCAGCCGCTCGGCGTCCCTGGCATTGGAGATAAACCCGGTCTCCACCAGGATAGACGGTACATCCGGTGATTTGAGCACCGCAAAACCGGCCTGCTCCACGCGCTTCTGATGCAGGGTGGTGATGCCTTCCAGGCTGCCCAGGATCGAGCTGCCCAGTTGCAGGCTGGAGGCGATGGTGGCGTTCATCGACATATCCAGAATCACCCCGGCCAGCATCGGGTCCTTGTCCTTGAGATTGAGCAGGGTGGTAGCCCCCAACAGGTCGGCACCGTTTTCGCGCTGGGCCATGAAACGTGCGGTGGCAGACGTCGCGCCGCCTTCAGACAACGCATACACCGAGGCGCCCGAGGCCGTCAGCCGTGGCGCCGCATCCGCATGCACCGAAATGAACATGTCGGCCTTGTGCTGACGGGCGATGTCCACACGTTTGCGCAGCGGCACGAAGAAGTCGTCGTTGCGTACCAGCTTTACGTCGAAGCCTTTCTCGCGCTTCAAACGTTTGGCCAGCAGTTGGGCGATGGACAGCACCACGTCTTTTTCACGCTGGCCTTTGGAGCCGATGGCGCCGGGGTCTTTGCCGCCGTGGCCGGGGTCGACCACTACGATGATGTCGCGCTTGGGGTGTGCCTTATCTACGGACCGTGCCGGTTCGGCGGCGATTTGACGAGGTGCCTGGGTGGCGCTGGTCAGGTCCAGTACCAGGCGATGGCCCTGGCCGTCCTGCGGCGGCAATAGAAAGCTGTTGAGCCGCATCGGCGCCGCCAAGTCCAGCACGATACGGGTATCGGCCTTGCCGAAATGCCCCGAGCGGATCGAAGTGATGCCGCTGTTCTTCAAGGCCAACTGCGAGAAATCTCCGCTCAGCCCCGCGCCACTGAGGTCGATGATCAAGCGTTCCGGCGAGGTCAAGGAAAAGGTCTTGTACTGCACCGGACCGCTGAGGTCGAACACCAGCCGCAGCTTGTCTTCCGAGCGCCATAGGCGTGCATTGCTGATCTGCGTGGCGTGGGCCGTAAACGGCAAGGTGAACAGCGGGCTGACCAGCAGCAGGTTAAGGAGCTGACGTCTGTGCATGAAAAATACCGCAGATAAAAGGAGCGTCCCTACTCGACATGACTGAAAAAAGACCGGAGCAGAAAAATCATCGTCGACTCAATAGTTATAATATAACATGTCTTTTTACTTCCAACGATGGACCTGCCCATGAATGCGCTGACTCTGCCGGATATTGCCGCGCAGGCTTCACGCCAAGCCGTGCCACTCGACTGGGTCGGCATGTGCGGCATCGCCCTGCCGATCCTCGTCGACGGCCAACGCCTCACCGCCAGCGCGGATGCCGGCGTCAGCCTGGACGATGGCGAGGCCCGTGGCATTCATATGTCACGCCTGTACCTGGCGCTGGAGATGCTTGAGCAGCAGCCCCTTACGCCGGCACTTCTGCGTAATGTACTGCAGCGTTTCCTCGACACACATGAAGGTTTATCTAAGAACGCCTACCTGCGCATCCACAGCGATTTGCTGCTCAAACGCCCGGCGTTGGTCAGCCCGCTGGCGGGCTGGAAAGGCTACCCGGTGAGCATCGAAGCGCGCCTGGAAAACCAGATGTTCCACGTGGAACTAAAAATTGACGTTACCTACTCCTCAACTTGCCCCTGCTCCGCCGCCCTCGCCAGGCAGTTGATTCAGCAGCAATTTCTTGAGGATTTCGGCAACGCCCCGCTCAAGCACGAAGACCTACTGACCTGGCTCGGCAGCGCCAACGGCATCGTCGCCACACCCCACAGCCAGCGCAGCAGCGCGCAACTGCACATCCATCTGCAAGGCGATCAACTGCCCTTCACCGACCTGATCGACAGCGCCGAAGCCGCCCTCGGCACCGCCGTGCAAACCGCCGTAAAACGTGCCGACGAACAAGCCTTCGCCCTGGCCAACGGGCAGAACCTGATGTTCTGCGAAGACGCCGCACGCCGCCTGAACCTCGCCTTGAAACGCTCGGATGCCGTCAAAGCCTTCCACCTGAAAGTGATCCACGCCGAAAGCCTGCACGCGCACGATGCCGTGGCTGAAAGCCGCTGGACGAGACACCCTGCATGATTACCTGCACCGCATTACGTTGGGGCGCCCCGGGCCAGCCGCTGACTCCCGCCTTGGACCTCACCCTGGAAAAAGGCAGCCTCACCGGGATCATCGGCGCCAACGGCACCGGCAAAAGCAGCCTGCTCAAAGTCATCGCCGGCCTGCAAAAACCGCTGGCGGGCAAAGTCAGCGTGGAGGTTCCACGGCGCGGTGGCCTGTCGTTCCTGCCGCAGCAACAACACCTCGACCGCCAGTTCCCCATCAGCCTGCAAGAGCTGGTCGCCGCCGGTTTCTGGGGCTCGCAGCTCACCCCGCAACAACGCAGCCAACGCCTTGAGGCGGTCCTGGAAGACTGGTGCCTCAGCGGCCTGCAACAGCGCCCGTTGATGGCGTTGTCCGGCGGCGAATTGCAGCGCGCCCTGCTTGCCCGCATGAGCCTCGCCGAAGCCCCCATCCTGCTGCTCGACGAACCCCACGCCGCCCTCGACGAAGACGGCCAGGCACTATGCTGGAAACACATCCACGCCTGGCACGCTGCGGGCCGCACGCTGATCGTGGTCTGTCACGACCTGGCCTCCGTGCGCCAACACACCCAGCACGTGGTGCAAATCAAAAGCAGCGGCTGCGTGTTCGGCGACAGCAAAACCCTGATCCGCCCCCAACCACATATGCAGGTGGCCTGATGCACCTCGCCGCCCACCTGTGGATGCCCTTCGTCGACTTCGTATTCATGCGCCGCGCACTGCTCGGCGGGCTCGTCCTCGCCTGCAGCACCGCGCCGCTCGGTGTGTTCCTGATCCTGCGGCGCATGAGCCTGATCGGTGACGCCGTGGCCCACGGCATCCTGCCCGGCGCGGCCCTTGGTTTCTGGTTCGCCGGCCTCAGCCTACCCGCGTTGACGATCGGCGGCCTCGGCGCCGGGCTGAGCATGGCTGGCCTGTCCGCGTGGATCACCCGCCGCACCGGCCTGCGCGAAGACGCCAGCCTCGCCGCCATCTACCCCATCTCCCTGGCCGCCGGTGTGCTCATCCTCGGTCTGGCCGGCAAACGCCTGGACCTGCTGCACCTGCTGTTCGGCTCCGCCCTGGCGGTGGATCAGACCACCCTCACCGGCATGCTGTGGGTCACCGGCTTCAGCCTGATCGCCATGGCGGCGATCTACAAACCGCTACTGCTGGACACCCTCGACCCGCTGTTCCTGCAAACCGTCAGCCGCCTCGGCCCACTCGCCCACGGGCTGTTCCTGACGCTGGTGGTGCTGAACCTGGTCATCGGTTTCCAGGCCATCGGCGCCTTGATGGTGGTGGGCCTGATGATGTTGCCGGCCATTGCTTCACGTTTCTGGAGCCGGCGCCTGCCGGTGTTGATCGCGGTATCGGCGGTGCTGGGATGCCTGTCGGTGTGGCTTGGCTTGTTGCTGTCGTTCTACTACTCGTTGCCCAGCGGCCCGGCCATCGTGCTGGTGGCTGGCGCCGGGTATCTGCTGTCCGTGGTCTTCGGTCCGGTGCACGGCCTGCTGCGCCGCCCGCCCTTGCTGTCATCCCAATGAGGTGTTTCCCGATGCGCGCTTTACTCGTACTGTTCAGCCTTCTGCTGCCGCTGTCGATGGCCCAGGCGGCCGACAAACTCCAGGTGGTCACCAGCTTCAGTATTCTCGATGACATCACCCACCAGATCGGTGGCGAGCACATCCAGATCAGTAACATGGTCGGCCCGGACGCCGATGCCCACACCTACGAGCCGTCACCGGACGACGCCAAGGCGCTGCTCAAGGCCAAGATCATCATCAAGAACGGCCTGGGCTTCGAGCCATGGCTGGACCGCCTGGTGACCAGCACCGAAACCAAAGCCACCGTAGTGACCGCCAGCAAAGGCGTGATTTCCCACACCATGGACGAAGACGGCGAAACCATCCCCGACCCACACGCCTGGCACAACCTGGCCAACGCTGAAATCTATGTGAACAACATCACCAAGGCCCTGATCGCCGCCGACCCGGCCAACAAAGCCGACTACCAGCGCAACAGCCAAACCTACCTGAAAGAAATCTACCGCCTGCTCGCCGAAGCCAAGGCCAAGTTCGGCGCGCTGCCAGCCGGCAACCGCCGCATCGTCACCTCCCACGACGCCTTCGGCTACCTGGGCCAGGCCTACGGGATTCAGTTCCTCGCGCCCCAAGGCCTGTCCACCGAACGTGAGCCATCCGCCGCCGAAGTTGCCGCGCTGATCACCCAGATCCGCAAAGACAAGGTCAAGGCCGTGTTCATGGAAAACATCAAGGACTCGCGCCTGCTCAAGCAGATCGCTGACGAAAGCGGCGCGCAGATCGGCGGCACGCTGTACTCCGACGCCCTCGCCGCCGAAGGCCCGGCCAGCACCTTCACCGGGCTGTTCGAATACAACCTCGACACCCTGTGCGCCGCCCTGGGCAAGCCATGAGCCTGCGCATGCTCGACCTGGAAGGGGCTGCCCTCGGCAGCCGCTTTCCACTCGATCAGGTGCTCGACGCGCTGGCGTGGAACAGCGACGGCCTGATCGCGGCCATCGCCCAGCAATACGGCAGCGGCGAAGTGCTGATGCTGGCCTGGATGAACCGCCAGGCCCTCGACGAAACCCTCGCCAGCGGCCAGGCGTGCTACTGGTCGCGCTCGCGCCAGCGGCTGTGGCGCAAAGGCGAATCTTCCGGCCACAGGCAACAGTTGGTGCAAGCGCGCCTGGACTGCGACGGCGATGCCGTGCTGCTGATCGTCGACCAGCACGGCCCGGCCTGTCACACCGGCCGACCCACCTGCTTCTACAACGCTATCGACGGCGACCTCATCCACATCATCACGGAGCCCTCAGCATGATCCGCAAAAACCCTTCCGGCGATCTGCCAGTGATTGCCGAATCGGCCTACGTCGACAAGACCGCCATCATCTGCGGCAAGGTGATCATCGGTGAGAACGTCTTCGTCGGCCCCTACGCCGTGATCCGCGCCGACGAGGTCGACGCCAGCGGCGCCATGGACCCGATCACCATCGGCGCCAACTCCAACATCCAGGACGGCGTGGTGATCCACTCCAAGTCCGGCGCCGCCGTGACCATAGGCGAGTTCACCTCCATCGCCCACCGCTCCATCGTCCACGGCCCCTGCACCGTTGGCGACCGCGTGTTCATCGGCTTCAACAGCGTGCTGTTCAACTGCGCCGTGGGCGATGGCTGCGTGGTGCGCCACAACTCGGTGGTCGACGGTCGCGACTTGCCCGACACGTTCTACGTACCCTCCACCACCCGCATCGGGCCCAACACCGACCTGTCGCAGTTTCCGCCAGTGAGCGTCAGCGCCTCGGAATTTTCCGAAGACGTCGCGCGCACCAACGTCGACCTGGTGCGCGGCTACAAAGCCCTGCAAAACGAGTTCTGAGCCATGAGCCGCCTGCTGATCCGCAACGCCCGCCTGGTGAATGAAGGCCAGCAATTCGACGCCGATGTGCTGATCGCCAATGGCCGCATCGAGAAAATCGCCGGCAGCATCGAAGGCTGCAACGCGCCCGTGGCCATCGATGCCCAGGGCCAGTGGCTGCTGCCGGGCATGATCGATGACCAGGTGCACTTTCGCGAACCCGGCGCGCCGGACAAAGGCAGCTTCTACAGTGAATCCCGCGCGGCGGTGGCCGGCGGTATCACCAGCTTCATGGACATGCCCAACACCAACCCGGCCACCCTCACCCTCGAGGCCCTGGCCGATAAAAAACGCCGCGCCGCGCTGCACTCGGTGGCCAATTACGCCTTTCACTTCGGCGTAAGCAACGACAACCTCGACACCGTCGCCGCCCTCGACCCGCGTGAAGTGGCCGGCGTCAAAGTGTTCATGGGCGCCTCCACCGGCAATATGCTGGTGGACGATCCGCGTATCCTCGAGCGCCTGTTTGCCGAAGTACCGACCATCCTACTGGCCCACTGCGAACACACGCCGAGTATCCTGGCCAACGAACAGCGCCTGCGCGAGCGCTTTGGCGAGCACATCCCCGCCGTCGCCCACGCGCTGATCCGCGATGCGCATGCCTGCTATCGCTCGTCGTCCTTTGCGGTGGAATTGGCCAAGCGCCACGGCACCCGCCTGCATGTGCTGCACCTGACCAGCGCCCGTGAGCTGGCGTTGTTCGAAGACAAACCGCTGGCGGAAAAGCGCATTAGCGCTGAAGTCTGCATCCACCACTTGCTGTTCGACGACCGCGACTATCACCGCCTCGGCCACCAGATCAAATGCAACCCGGCGATCAAGACCCGCGCCGACCGCGACGCGCTGCGCCTGGCCTTGTTGAGTGAACGTCTGGATGTGATCGGCACTGACCATGCGCCGCATACCTGGGCGCAAAAACAGTTGGGGTATCGTGAGGCGCCGTCGGGTTTGCCCCTGGTGCAGCATGCACTGCCGGCGTTATTGGAGTTGGTGGCCGATGGGCATCTGCCCCTGACCACCCTGGTGGCGAAGACCAGTCATCGCGTGGCCGACCTGTTTGCCATCCCCGATCGCGGCTACCTGCGTGAAGGTTATTGGGCCGACCTGGTGTTGATCCAGCCCGAGCCTGCCGGCAAGCCGGTGAGCAGCCAAGCGATCCTTGGCCGCTGCGGCTGGACGCCCTTCGCCGGGCGCAGCTTTCGCCATAGCGTCAGCACCACCCTGGTCTCGGGCCACCTGGCGTGGCACAACGGCCAGGTGGTCGACAGCTGCCAGGGCTTGCCCCTGCACTTTTTGCGTTAAGCGCGGGGTTTGACCGTGCCGCAATCGTTGCCCAGCCACTGTGCGTGGCTGTCCAGGCTGCCCTTCTGCTGGATGCCGGTGGCATTGAAGGTGCCGTTGACGGTGGTGGTGAATTCCTTCTGGCTCTGGAAGGTCGCCACGCCGGTGCCCTGGGCTTTCGGGCAACTGAAGCGGAACTTCCACTGGTTGCCGGTCTTGTCGGTCACTTGCTGCTTGCAGCCCGATTGCGGGTCGGTCAGGGGGATCGAATCCGAGGCGACCTGCGCCGGAGTCAGGCACACCTGCACGCCTTTGCCGGCCATGGTGATGCCCTGCTTTTCCAGCATGGCGCGCTGTTCGGGGGTCATCTGTTGCTTGAGCTGACCGAGGATCAGCGACAAGTCCGGCAGCTCCTGGTTATCGACTTTCATATTGCTGGTGGTCAATTCCCACAAGCCTGGCGCCAGCATCTGCGCCTGTGCTGCCACCGGCAGCGACAAACCAACAACCATGGCTAAGCAGAGCAGACGTGCATTCATCGGGTAACTCCTGGGTAATTGTGGGCGTTAGACGCCGCAAAGCGGTCAGTGTTGCACGGCAAAGAAAATAGCGACATTCGTCACCAGACATGGTCTGTTAGGCATTGGATTGTCTGGAGTAACGTCGTCCATGGATTTCTTTGGCCCACACCTGCTCGCCTACGTCATCGCCACGCTGCACTTTCTCGGGACCCTCGCCGCGCTCCACGCGGTGCTGACCGTCAGGACCGCGCAAGGCTCGATCGCCTGGGCCTTGTCGCTGATGTTCATGCCTTATCTCACGCTGATCCCCTACCTGATCTTTGGCCGCAGCACCTTCGACGCCTACATCCAGGCACGCCGCCAGGCCAACCAGGAAATGCACACCGCCATCACCGAGCTGAACTGGCGCCCGTGGGTCGAGGAAGCCCTCGCCGCGCGCAACTCCAGCGCCTACGCCTCGCTGCGCGCCATGCCCAAACTGGGACGCATGCCGTGCCTGGCCAACAACGACGTGCGCTTGTTGATCAATGGCGACGCCACCTTCAGCGCGATTTTCGACGCCATCCGCCAGGCAAAAACGGCGGTGCTGTTCCAGTTCTTTATCATTCATGACGACGAGCTTGGCAGGCAGTTGCACGCTCTATTGAAGGAAAAGTCCGCTCAGGGCGTAGCCATTTACGTGCTGTACGACCGCATCGGCAGCCACGCCCTGCCCTACCGTTATGTGCAATCCCTGCGTGACGCCGGGGTACAGGTCAAGGCCTTCGCCACCCGCAGCGGCTGGCTCAATCGCTTCCAGGTCAACTTCCGCAACCATCGCAAGATCGTGGTGGTGGACGGCGTCACCGGGTTTGTCGGCGGGCATAACGTCGGCGATGAATACCTCGGCCAAAAGCCGCCGCTGGCACCCTGGCGCGATACCCACGTGCAGGTCACCGGCCCGGTGGTGGCGTGCATGCAGGAGTCGTTTGCCGAAGACTGGTTCTGGGCCGCACGGGAACTGCCGCCATTGATCCTGCCGGACACCTACCCGGAAGACGGCGTGCTTTGCCAACTGCTCGCCAGCGGCCCGGCCGACCCGTATGAAACCTGCTCGCTGTTCTTCGTCGAGGCTATCCACGCCGCCACCGAACGCGTGTGGATCACCAGCCCGTACTTCATCCCCGACGAAGCGGTGTTCGCCGCCCTGCGCCTGGCGGTATTGCGCGGCGTCGACGTGCGCCTGCTGCTGCCGTCGCGCCCCGACCACCGCATCGTCTACGCGGCCTCCAGCCTGTATGCGATCGAAGCGGTACGCGCCGGCGTGCGTGTGTTTCGCTACACGCCGGGTTTTCTGCATCAGAAGGTGGTGCTGGTGGACAGCGAAATCAGCGCCATCGGCAGTGCGAATATGGACAACCGTTCATTCCGGCTGAATTTTGAAGTGATGTTGCTGACGGTGGATGAAGCCTTCGCCCATGAAGTGGAACGGATGCTGCTGGACGACTTTGCCCTGGCTCACGAGGTCAGCCAGGAAGAAAGCCGCGAGACTCGGCGCCTGCAACAATTGGGCATGCGGGTGGCGCGGCTGATTTCACCCATTTTGTAAGTGACAGCGGCAATTGGCCTGGAAAATGTCTCGATACGACAAACGGCGTCTTCTCCAGCCGCCCCTGCTCTAGGCTTCAACCTGTCACTTATGACAATTGGAGCCCTTCATGAAAGCCACCCAAAGCGCCCCCTCGATCGTCGTGCAGATCGGCAAGCCAACCGACATCCTGTATTTGCACTACAAAGTGCTGTACCCAGACAAGCCCTTCGACCGGGCAGCGGTCTATCTCTACGACAATGGCATCTACCTGATCCTCTCACCCGGCGAACGCCATTGGGGCGTCTTCGTGATCGTCGGCGATATGAACGATCCACGCTGGGGCATATCTTTTATCTCACTGCCATCCACCGACTGGGGCGCATACCTGGCTCGCCATGATTTAACCTTTAGCCAGGCAACCAACGTATTTACCCAGCAGCTGTATATACAAAACGATCAAAACCCAGCCAAACAGCACGGCGTCTTCCACCGTTACAAAAACACCGTGGAAGACCCGACAACATTGACCTGGGAAAACATCCCTCACCCTCGATAAATATCGTCACGCGTCCAAGGCAGTTCATGGCTGCCATCTGCATGGGGCTTGAGTGCAAGGATTTGATGCAGATTTATCCAGCCCCGGGCAAACGCATAGGCGCACCCGGCCAGGTACAACCGCCAGATCCGCAACGCCTGCTCCGGCACCATCTTCGCCGCGGCCTCCAGGTTGTCCTCCAGGCGCTCGCTCCAATGGTCCAGCGTGCGTGCGTAGTGCAAGCGCAGGCTTTCGACATCGACCACTTCCAGCCCGGCCTCACTAAGCTCGGCGGTCATCATCGCCAAATGCGGCAACTCGCCATTGGGAAACACATACCGCTCGATAAACTCGCCGGCACCGCGCCCCACCGGGCGGCCGTCGGTGTGCTTGGCGGTGATGCCGTGGTTCATCACCAGGCCGCCTTCGCGCACCGCGCCAAACAGGGTCTGGCAGTACTGCGCCAGGTTGGCGTGGCCGACGTGTTCAAACATGCCCACGCTTACCACTTTGTCGAAACGCCCGTCCTGGGGCAGGTCGCGGTAATCGAGCAGTTGCAGGTCGACCTGGTCCGCCAGGCCTTCGGCGCTCACCCGCTCGCGGGCCAGTTCCAGTTGCTCTTTGCTCAGGGTGATGCCAAATACCTTGACCCCGAACTCCCGCGCCGCAAACCGCGCAAGCCCGCCCCAGCCACAGCCGACGTCGAGCAAGTACTCGCCCGGCTGCAAGCGCAACTTGCGGCACAGGTGGCGGAATTTGTCTTGCTGGGCCTGATCGATGGATTCGCTGCCGGTTTCGAAATAACCGCAGGAGTACGCCATGTCCTGGTCCAGCCACAGCTGGTAGAACGCGTTGGACAGGTCGTAATGGTAGGAAATCGCCGCCGCGTCTGTAGCCTTATCGTGGATCGAGCGCACCGGGCGGGTGCCCTCGTCATCGTCGACCAGGGCAGAGCTCAACTCATCGCATACCCGGATCACTTCGCTGATGGAGCCTTCCAGCTCCAGTTTGCCCTCGATAAAAGCTTCGCCCAGTAGGTCGAGCGTCGGATGGGTCAGTTTCGGCACGACCGTGGGGTCCTTCACCACGATGGTCACACTGGGCTCGGGGCCCAAGTTGAATTCATGGCCATCCCAGAGTCGAAGACGCAGCGGCAGCTGAAGATTCTGTAAGGCCGGTGGAAGTTGCGCGAGCATGAGTAGTCCCCCCTTGTTTCAGACGTCTGAAAAGAGGGTAGACCATCCCAAGAAAAGTAGGAGGCTATCGATCTGATAGCCCGTCACTATGGCGCCCGGCGCTCGAGCAAGCCCTCCTCGACCCACTGTTTCAACCATGTAACAGCCTGTAGCGGAGCGCCCTCCGAATAGGTGGCAGCCAACTCGCCGCACAGCTCGGAAAAGCTCCAGCCGGTGCTCACCATCCCCGCCAAGGCGCACGCTTCGGCCGGTTCCAGGCTGCGGTAGCGGCACACATTCTGGTGGCGCCACACCAGGCAGATGCGCGCCGTGTCCAAGGCTTGGCTGCCAGGGAAATCCGCTTGATCCTTGCTCGCACGCCAGATCGCCACGCTATTGAAGTGGCAAATCAGCTGTTGCACCGAAGGCGCCAGGCTGACGCGCAAATCCGGCCAATCCTCAGGTGACAGCAGCGCCATCGTATTCAGGCTCAGCGGTTCGCCCTGGGGCGCATCGAACGCCAGGGTGAACGCCCATTCCAAACGCGCCAGCTCGGCCAGTGGCGCACTCTGTTCGGCCACCAAGTGCTCGACGATAAACGCGGCAAAACGCTCGCCAAACCAACGCAGGCTGTAATGGGCCGATGGATAGCGCCGCACGTAGGCCTCGGCGAGCAACGCAAACTCCTCATCCCCCAGCCAATACCAGACTGCGCCGAAGTCATGACGCAACACTTCGTGCAACCGCGCACGATAGGCGTTGTGGTAAATCGCCAGGCCCGTGTCTACGTCCAGGCTCGGCCCGCCCAGCAACGTGGCGGCGAAGCCGGTGTCGGCGACTGAAGTGTCGGCAAGCAGGTGCTGCTCAAAGGCCAATTGCCATTCGGTCAGGCGCATAGCGGCCTCCTGGCCAGGGCGCTGGCCCCTAGTTCACGGGCCTTGCCCAGCTCGGTGAGCAGTTCTTCGAACGGCGGGAAATGGTCGTCGCGCTCCAACAGCGTCGAAACCGGCCCCAAGTGCTCCAGGGTCTGCTGATACAGCGCCCATACCGGATCGCACACCGGGTGGTCATGGGTATCGACCACATAGTCGCCGTAGTCCATATGCCCGGCCAGGTGCAATTGCCGGATACTCTGCGGCGGCAGGTTGCGAATAAACGTCCACGCGTCGAAGCCATGGTTACGCGAGCTGACATACACATTGTTCACGTCCAGCAACAACTGGCAGCCCGACATGTGGGCCAGGGCATTGAGGAATTCCCACTCGGTCAACTCATCCGCCTGGGCGCGCACATAGCTGGAGACATTTTCCAGCACCAGCGGACGCTGCAACACATCCTGCACTTGGCGCACGCGGGCGGCGACGTGGTAGAGACTCTCTTCGGTGTAAGGCAGCGGCAACAGGTCATGCAACTGGTGCGCGCTGCCGCGGCTCCAGCACAGGTGATCGGACACCCACGCCGGCTGGATACGCTCGGCCAGTTGCTTGATCTGTTTCAGGTAATCGAGATCGAGGGCGTGGGGCCCGCCGATGGACAGGGACACGCCGTGCATCACCAACGGATAACGCTCGGCGATCGCGTCCAGGTAGTACAAGGCCTTGCCGCCTTGCACCAGATAATTCTCGGAGATCACTTCGAACCAATCCACGGCCGGCGACTGTTCAAGGATCTGTTGGTAGTACTGGTTGCGCAGACCCAGGCCGTAACCGAGGCTCGCAAGGGAAGTGGACATAAGACACTCCTGGGCAAAGTGTCCGCAGCGGTGGACGGCAACCGCTGCGGGTGCACTCGTTTACTCGCCGACTTTACCGCCCGCCGCATCGCACGCGGCCTTGGTCATGGCCTTGAAGCCGTGGCCCTTGCAGACGGCCTGGCCCTTGCAGGCGTTTTCTGCGGTCTTGCAGTCGTTCATACCTTTGCAGGAAGTCACGCCGTAGCAGTGAACAGTCGCGTCGGCGGCTTGAGCCTGGGTGGCGACACCGGCAAACATAGTGGCGGCAGCGATAGCCAGGGCAGCACCGGAAACGGCGTTCTTGATGTTCATTGTTGTAGTCCTCAAAAGATCAGTAGGGGTGTCGGACCGCACGGAGTGTGCGGTCTCGACACACCACTAGAGAGAGGTGCCCGGCTGGCGTTACAACAAGCTCGAAATTTATTCTTCGAGCGTCAACAACGGCTCCTGGAAGCGCAGCAAACGCCCGGCGTTGCCCAGTACCAGCAAGGTGCTGAGGTTATGCAACACCGCAGCGATCATCGCCCCGGCAGCGCCCAACCAGCCAAACGCGGCGAACACTACGATCGCCAGCGTCCAGCCCAGGCCGATGATCACGTTGACCTGCAACGTCTGCCGGCACTGGCGACTCAAGCGCACACAGGTGCCCAGGCGCCGCAGGTCGCTGCCGATCAGCACCACGTCCGCCGAGGCCAGCGCGATGTCGGCGCCGCCTGCGCCCATGGCCACGCCGACCACACCGGCCTTGAGCGCCAGGGAATCGTTGATGCCGTCGCCCACCACCATCGGGCGAAAGCCGCTACCGATCTCGCCCAGCACGCGGTTGAGCTTGTCTTCCGGCAGCGCCTGGGCTTGGACGTCGCTGATGCCCACGTCCAGCGCCAGGCTGTCGGCCACGCTCTGACGGTCGCCGGTCAGCAGCAGTTGGCGGCCCAGGCCGAGGTCGCGCAACTCTTGCAGCGCCTGGCGCGCTTCCGGTTTGACGCGGTCGGCCAGCAGCAGCCAGGCGAGGAACTGGCCGTCCAGCGCCAACCCGGCAATCGGGCCGTCGTGAGTCGGCACCGGTGTGGTGACGATGCCCAACTGCTCGAACAGCTCCGGCCGCCCCAGCGCCGCTTCGCCCTGAGCGGTCTGCGCCACTACGCCTAGACCCTGGCGTTCACGAATATCGGTCAGCCCCGGCAATTGTTCCTGCGTCGCCAAGCCCGCCAACGCGCGGCTGACCGGGTGGCTGCTGGCCGAGCCGAGGCTGGCGGCCAGGTTCAGCAACCGTTGCCGATCCGGCGCAGTGGTCTCGATGGATTGCAGGCGCAGGGTGCCATAGGTCAGGGTGCCGGTCTTGTCGACCACCAACGAGGTCAGGTCCGCCAGCTCCTCCAGAAACGCCGAGCTGCGAATCAAAATCCCATGCCGCGCCGCGACCGCGATCCCGGCAATCGCCGTGGCCGGCGCCGACAGCACCAACGCACACGGGCACGCCGCCACCAGCACCGCCAGCATCGCCTGCGCGTCGTTGGTGACAAACCAGGTGACCGCCGCCAGCAGCAGCACCAACACCATATAGCTGCCGGCATAGCGCTCCAGCAGCCGCGTGATCGGCGGTTTGGAGCGCTCGGCGTTCTGCATCAGCGCGATGACTTTGCCCAACGTGGATTCATGCCCGGTGCGCGTCACTTCCAGGCGCAGCAAGCCGTCGAGGTTGATCGCGCCGCCAAACACCTGCACGCCGGCACTCGCTTCCAGCGGCACCGACTCGCCGGTAATCGGCGCGGTGTCCAGGCTCGCCTGGCCCGACAGCACCACGCCATCGGCGGGCACACGGTCGCCGGCGCGCACTTCGACAATATCGCCGGTGTGCAGCGTGCCGTTATCCACCTCGACGATGCTGCCATCGGCCTGCACCAGCCGCGCATGGCTGCGGGTCAGTTTGCCCAGGGCATGGATCGCCTCCTGGGAGCCGATCACGCTGCGCTCTTCGAGCACGTGGCCGAAGATCATGATGATCGGCAACAGTGCGGCCGTCAGCAGATCTCCAGTGGCCCAGGCCCCAAGCATGGCCAGGGCGATCAGTTGGTCGGTGATCCCATGCAGGCTCGGAAAGCGCAGGCTGTACCACGCCGAACGCATCACCGGCACGGCCACCAACAGCGAGGCAACCCCCAGCAGCAACTGGCTGACCCCGCTTTGATCCGGCGCCAGCCAGCGCCACACCAGGCCCAGCACCAGCAAACCGAGGGCCAGCATGGCCAGGGTCAATTGCCGCGCAGCACTGCGCTGCTCGGCGGAGGTCAGCATGGGTGCGCTCATTGTTCGGCTCCCTGAATGATCAAGCGGGAGTCGTCTTTCGGATCGACTGTGGTCACGGAACCGGCCTGGCCGAGAATCTTCGGCAGGCGTTCGCGGTACAGGCGCAGCAGCAAGCCCGGGTCTTTGACCTGGGCCAGGCTGGCGACGGTGGCGGTTTGCGCCCGGGCATTGGCCAAGCGTTCGCTGGCCTGGGCGTGGGCGACTTGCACCAGCCGGTCGGCCTGCTGGTTGGCGGCCTGGGTGAGTTTTTCTGCGTCGGTGCGGGCGTTGGCCACGGCTTTGTCGGCCTGCTGGCTGGCGGTCAACACTGCGTTGAAAGCATTCACCGCCGGGCCCGGCAGGCTCGATTGCACATCCACCCGGGTGACTTCGATACCCAGGCCCAAACCACTGGAGGTCAACTCCGCCAGGCGTTTATTGATGCCTTGCACCAGATCGCCACGCAGCCGTTCGCGACGTTCGGCGGCGCCGTTGTCGGAGCCGATCAGCTCGGGGCGCGCCACCAGGATCGTGTCCAGGTCCCGCGCCGCCGTAAGGGCCACGGCGCTGCGCGTCACCAGTCGATCCAGCGCTGGCAGCACGTGCCCGCCCTGGAGCACAAAGGCATAGGGCTCGGTGACTTTGTAGAACACCCGCACATCCAGCTGCACCACCCCGGCATCGCCGGTCAGCAGGTAACCGGAGCCGGCCAGCGCATCACTCAATGGCGTGGCGAAACTGGCCACGCGGTCAGCCTGGGTCGCCGCCTCGGAGCGCAACAGGTTCTCGACCCGGCGCTCGATCACGCGGTCGGCCGCGGGCAACAGCACCACTTGCTCGAACGGCTGCGGCCAGGCCAGCAACAGCCCGGCATTCTGGATACGGTCGAGGGCGCCGAAGTGCAACACCACGGCACGGTTCTGCGGGTCGATCTGGCGCACATTGGAAAACGCCCAGGCCAACGCGGCCAATACGGTCACCGCGTACAGCGCCAGGAACGTCAGGCGCCCGGCCTGGACCCATGGGCTGTCCGGGCTGTCACGCTCGGTCATGGCTGGACGTCCTTCGGCCCGTCCACCAGGGCGCGGAACGGCGCCGCGTCGGTGCGCAGGATGATCCTGGTGCCTGGCGAAACCACGGTGCCCAAGGTGTCCAGCGAGCGCAGCAGGTTGTACAGCTGCGGATTACCGGCGTAGGCACGGCCGTAGATCTGCGCGGCTTCGACCCGAGATTGCGCCTCGATGTCGGCGGCTTTGACCGTGGCATCGGCCTGCACGATGCGCGCGTCACGCTCGGCGGCGGAGCGGATCTGCGCCGCTTCACGCTTGCCCACGGCCGTGCGCTCGGTGGCGATGGTTTCACGCTCGGCGCGCATGCGGTCGACGGTGGCGGTGAGCGTCACCGACGGCAAGGTCAGCCGTTCGATACCGACTTGGGCCACGCGCACGCCGTAGGTAGTGAGCAATTGTTGATCAATCTGCTGGCGCAACTGCGCTTCAAAATCAGCAATGCGCACTTGGCTGGCATCGGTGTTGATCAAGCTCGACAGGTCAAAGCTGGCTGCGGTGGTTTCCAGCGCCGAACCGACAAAGGTACGAATCTGCCGCGCCGCTTCATCCGGCTGGTTCTGCACGGCGCGCATAAAGCGCTGCACGTTGTCGGCATCGCCCTGCACCTGCCACGCTACGTACGCCTGCACGATGATGCGCAGGCCATCGCGGGTGCCCACGTCCTGCAAGCCGCTGGAGGTGGTGCGCAGGCGCAGGTCCACCGGGATCGCCGCTTCGAACGGCGCCGGCCAGCGCCAGCCCAGGCCCGGCTCCAGCAGCACCCGCGCCGGGTTGCCGAAACGGGTAATCACCGTGGCTTCGCCGGAGCGCACTTGCACCAGGCTCGCGGCCGCGACCGCAAACAGCACCAGCAGCACCGCCCAGGCCATGCGTCGCCACGGGAACGGGCCGGCGGCGGGTTCGTCGCCATGATGATGGTGGTGGTGGTGATGGCCATGATGATGACCGTGATCGTGAGAATGAGCGCTCAACAGACCGACTCCTTATTGAACGGCTTTGCGCGGCAGCGACGGATCGGCCGGCAAGGAAAAAGAACGCAGATCGATCGTCGGCGCACTGTCGGCGCCCAGGCGATGATCCAGAATCAACAGCTTGGCGTGGGCCAGGCCCTGGCTCAGTTGGCCGAGGTACTGTTCCAGCACAAAGGCTTTGCCCGCGCTGGCGTAGGCCTTTTGTTCGGCGGCGAAACGCAGGTCGGCCGCTTGGGCACCGGCATTCACTTCGCGCGCGGTGGCCGTGGCCTGGTCACGGGCGCTGCTGGCTTGCAGCAGGGCCAGGTTGGTTTGTTCGCTGGCGGCGCCGCGTTCACGGGAGATCAGCGCCTGTGCGCCGATCTGCGCAGCTTGCACGCCGTGATAGGCATTAGCGGCGCCGGCCGGTGGGTGGATCGCTTCCACCACCGTGGCGAGGATTTCCACGCCGCTGTCGAGGTGATGCAGATCGGCCTGCACGGCGCGGCCGATCTCGTCGGCGAGGCTGGTGCGTTGCTCGCCGAGCAATTCGTCAAGGGTGCGCGAGGCAAAGTCGTGGACCAGGATGCGGCTGGCGGTGCTGCGGATCAGGGTCGGCACATCCGCGCTGTTGTAGGTGGCGGCCAGCGCGGCGTGGTCGTTGAGGCCGATGCGGTAGACGAAACGCACGTCCATGTTGACGATCTGGAAGCCCTGCTTGTCGCCGCTGCTGCTGGCGATGACCTGGGATTTGTCATTCACGTGGCTGGCGTCCCACAGGCGGTTGGCGATCAGCGGCGCCGGGCCTTCAGCGGCGGCCAGCTCCGGGGCGGCGGCCTCACTGACGCTGGTGGCGAGTTCATGCACCACGCCGTTTTCCACAGTGATCACGCGGCCCAGCGGCCAGGGCAGACCGGCATGCAGGCCAGGGCCGAACACCTCCACCGGCTTGCCGAAGCGCTCATAAATCCCGCGACCTTGCAGGGGCACTTCGTGCACACCAGTAAGCGCCCAGCCTACCGCCAGCACCACCAGCAACACCGGCAGAAATGCGCGGCGGATGTAGGTAAACGCCCAGATCTGACGCAGGTCGATGCCGAAGCGGTTGTGCAATTCGTGCTGCAAGGCGAGCAAGGGTTGTGGCGGCCAGCGCAGCAGCCCGGCGATAACGCTTTGCGCCATCAGCCGCGGTTCGAGGCGTGGTTGGCGCGGACTGAACAGCGAAAGGATGGCCCTGAGCAGAAACTCGATGGCGACCAGCGCGGGTAGCCCGCCGATCAGCACCGCAAGCCGCAACGGCCAGACCGCTTCGGCACTAGCGAACAGCAGGCAAATTCCACTGAGCACCAGGCAGATAATCGCCACCCGGCTCAACTGCGCCAGCTGCGCGGCTTCCGGCCATTGCACGGCGGTTTCCTGGGCGAGGCGGCGTTCGAACACCAGCAGGCCAAACGCCAGGGCCAGTGCCAACGCGGCACCGATGCTGGCGGATTGACCGACTGCTGCAGCGGGCAGGGCCAGGTTCCAGAACTCGACGACACTGACCAGTGCCAGCAGCGACCAACCGCCGAGCCACACCACCGGCGTACCGATCTGCTGGGCGAAGCGCTCGGTGAAGCGGGCGTAGCGGCTGGTGTCCTCAACCGGCACGTGCACCGCAGGTTCTTCCAGCGCCTGGGCGCGCCAATCGGCCACCCACCACGCCGACTGCAAACCGGCCACCAGCAACAGCAACGCCGACGCACAGTTGATCAACACCACCGGCCAGATCGACAGCGGCGCGAACAGCGCGACGAACAGCGCCAGTACCCACCCGCACAGTGCCACAGCCGTCAGGCTGATCCCGGCCTGGCGCAATCGACGGGCATGGAACAGCCCCTGCTGAAAACGCGGCAGGCCTTCCACCGAAGCGCCGTCAGCCTCTAGATCCACTTGCATCCACTTACGTCCGCTTGCACACAATTGGTTACGATATAACACGGGGCGTGAAATTTTTGTCCGGTGAATGTCGCTTTCAAACCCAACCACCGATTCCCTGTGGGAGCTGGCTTGCCTGCGATGCTGACAACAAGGTCTTCCAGCAAAACCGAGGTAATTCAATCGCAGGCAAGCCAGCTCCCACATTGATCGTTTCCACTTCTATACCTCGTTGTGCTCGGGAGCGTGACTAAACCCCCATAAACACGCGCCATCACTGGTACAGGCCAGGATTAAGCGGCACACTCCAAGCCAGTTTTTCGCGGGTCCACGGACAAGGAAGCGTCACCTCCCATGATTTCGATCTATCAGCTCAAACCGCGTTTTCAAAACCTGCTGCGCCCCCTCGTGCAGCGCCTCTACGACAACGGCACCACCGCCAACCAGATCACCGTGCTGGCCGGCGTGGTTTCCCTGCTGGTCGGCCTGCTGATCGCCAGCTTCGCCCAACACCTGTGGCTGTTTGCGCTGATCCCGCTGTGGATGATCCTGCGCATGGCCCTCAACGCCATCGACGGCATGCTCGCCCGGGAATTCGGCCAGCAGTCGCGCCTGGGCGCCTACCTCAATGAGTTGTGCGACGTGATTGCCGACAGCGCGCTGATCCTGCCGTTTGCATTGATCCCCGGCGTGAGCCTGGCGCCGGTGCTGCTGGTGGCGTTGCTGGCGGTGTTCAGCGAATACGCCGGGGTGCTCGGGCCGATGGTGGGCGCATCGCGGCGCTACGACGGGCCGATGGGCAAGAGCGATCGGGCGTTTGTGCTCGGCGTGCTGGCCACTGGTGTAGCGCTGGGTTGGCTCGGCGCCAGCTGGGTGGATGGGGTGATGTGGCTGGTCGCCGCCCTGCTTGCCTACACCCTGGTCAACCGGGTGCGCCAGGGCCTCAAAGAACAACAAGACTCCCCTTCTGCATAAGGATTTTGCGATGCGCGAACAACAAGCACACACCTTCAGTACCCACGATGGCGTCGAGCTGTTCTACCGGCACTGGCCGGCCACCGCGGGCGACGGGCCACGCAAGGCCATCGTGTTGTTCCATCGCGGCCATGAGCATTCGGGGCGCATCGCCCATCTGGTCGATGAACTGGACCTGCCACACTTCGACTTCTTCGCCTGGGATGCCCGTGGCCACGGCCAGTCTCCCGGCGAACGCGGCGACAGCCCCAGCTTCGCCACCAGCGCCCGCGACGTGCAAACCTTCTGCGACCACATCGGCGCCACCTATGGCATCGAAGAAGAGAACTTCGCCGTCATCGCCCAAAGCGTCGGCGCGGTGATCGCGGCCACCTGGGTGCATGACTACGCGCCAAAGATCCGCGCGCTGGTGCTCGCCTCGCCGGCGTTCAAGGTCAAGCTCTACGTGCCGTTCGCCCGGCCAGGCCTGGCGCTGATGCGCAAGTTTCGCGGCAACTTTTTCGTCAACAGCTACGTCAAGGCCAAGTTCCTCAGCCATGACCCCGAGCGCGTGGCGTCCTACGACAGCGACCCGCTGATCACCAAGGCGATCTCGGTCAATGTGCTGCTCGGCCTGTACGAAGCGGCCGACCGGGTTGTGGCCGATGCCCAGGCGATCCAGGTGCCGACCCAATTACTGGTGTCCGGCTCGGACTTCGTGGTGCACCGCAAACCCCAGCAGCAATTTTTCGACCGCCTTGGCAGCCTGAAAAAAGAGCTGCACATCCTCCCCGGTTTCTTCCACGACACCCTCGGCGAGCGCGACCGCGCCACCGCCGTTAGCAGCGCCAAGCGCTTTATCCTGCAGAACTTCGAACACCCGCTGGACCGCGCCTCGCTGCTCGACGCCGACAAGATCGGCGCCACCTGCGCCGAATCCGAAGCCCTCGCCGCGCCGTTACCGCGCAACTCCCTGCGCGACCTGTACTGGCGCCTGACCCGCGCCAGCATGGGCCTGGGCAAGAACCTGTCGGACGGGGTCAAGCTGGGCTTCGACACCGGTTTCGACTCCGGCAGCACCCTGGACTACGTGTACCGCAACAAGCCCACCGGCAAGGGCGGGCTGGGGCGGATGATCGATACCAACTACCTCAACTCCATCGGCTGGCGCGGCATCCGCCAGCGCAAGCTGAACGTCGAGGAACTGCTGCGCCTGGCCATGGCCAAGTTGCGTGCCGATGATCGCGAAGTACGCATCGTCGACATCGCCGCCGGCCACGGTCGCTACATTCTGGAAGCCTTGCAGGGCGTTTCGCCGCTGCCGGAGTCGATCCTGCTGCGCGACTACAGCGACATCAATGTGCGTGACGGTGGCGCGCTGATTCGCGAGAAGGGCCTGGGCGACATTGCCCAATTCGTCAAAGGCGATGCATTTGACCGTACGGATCTGGCCGCGCTGGCGCCCAAGCCGACGCTGGCGGTGGTATCCGGGCTGTACGAATTGTTTGCCGACAACGCCATGGTCGGCGGCTCGCTGGCCGGGCTGGCTGAAGCGGTAGAGCCCGGCGGTTATCTGGTCTACACCGGCCAGCCATGGCACCCGCAACTGGAGCTGATCGCCCGTGCGCTGACCAGCCACCGCCAGGGCCAGGCCTGGGTAATGCGCCGGCGCAGCCAGGCGGAGATGGATCAACTGGTCGAGGCGGCGGGCTTTCGCAAGATCACCCAGCGGGTGGACGAATGGGGCATTTTCACCGTGTCCGTGGCACAGAAGATCTGAACATGCGCGAACCCGGTCTGCTCAAGCCCGCCGTCCTCTGGCTGCTGCTGTTGGCGCCGCTGTTTTTCAGCACCTACGGCTTCGCCACCTGGGTCACCAGCCAGCGCAGCGACGTCGGCACGCTGGTGTTCGACTGGGAAACCCACATGCCCTTCCTGGCGTGGACCATCGTGCCCTACTGGTCCATCGACCTGCTTTACGGGTTCTCCCTGTTGCTGCCCAACAGCCGGCATGAACTGAAGCAACATGCGCTGCGGCTGTTGAGTGCGCAGGTGATTGCCGTGAGTTGCTTCCTGATCTGGCCGCTGCGTTTCACCTTCGAGCGACCCGAACTGGATGGCGTGTTCGGCTGGCTGTTTGCCGTGCTGGCCGGGTTCGACAAACCGTTCAACCAGGCGCCGTCGCTGCACATCGCGCTGCTGGTGATCCTGTGGGTCATGTACCAGCGCCACACCCAGGGTGTCTGGCGCTGGCTGGTACACGGCTGGTTCGCGTTGATCGGTATTTCGGTGCTGACCACTTATCAACATCACTTTATCGACTTACCCACAGGCGCCCTCGCCGGCTGGATCTGCGTGTGGCTATGGCCGGTGGAACATCCGAGCCCGCTGCTGAATGCGCGGCTGACGCGGGACCCCAAGCGCTGGCGGCTGGGCGTGCGTTACGGCCTGGGCGCGTTGCTGCTGGCGGTGCTTGCGTTGGCCCTGGGCGGCGGCTGGCTGTGGCTACTGTGGCCGGCGGTGTCCCTGGCCTTGATCAAGGCGAACTACTTCGTGCTGGGCGCCGCAGGCTTCCAGAAGCGCGCCGATGGTCGACTGACACCGGCCGCGCGCTGGCTGTATGCGCCTTACCTGGCGGCGGCGTGGATCAACTCGCGCCTGTGGACACGCAAACATCCACAACCGGACCGGATTGTGGATAACGTCTGGCTCGGGCGCATTCCCACGACCCGCGAGCAGGAGCCCTTCAAGGCCATCGTCGATCTCTGCGCCGAATTGCCGATTAATCCACAGGGCCGTGCCTATCAGGCCATCCCCGTGCTGGACCTGATCGCCCCGACGCCCGCCGAATGCCTGCTCGCCGCCGAGGCCATCGAACGCCTGCGCGCCAGTGGCCCGCTGCTGGTGTGTTGCGCCCTGGGCTATTCGCGCAGCGCGACGGCGGTTGCCGCGTGGCTGCTGCACAGCGGGCGGGCCACGACGGTGGAGGATGCGCTGACTATTATTCGTACAGCGCGGGCCGATGTGGTCCTGCACCCCGCTCACCGTGAAGCTTTGGAGGGTTTGCCCCATGCCCGCTGATATGGAACTCCAGGTCGTCGCCAGCCTGCTGCGCCGCGGCCGTTCGCTGGATCAGTTATCCACAGGCCTGACCCTGCTCGGCGTGTTGTTCGGCCTGGCCCAACTGCTGATGGCCAGCATTACGCCGATCTGCCTGCTGCTCAGCCTGTGGATGATTATCCTTGGGCTGCTGCAAAAGTACTGGGCGCTGCGCGTGGCCTTCGATGCCGACCTGTTCGCCCTGCTCGCCCGCGACACCGAACGCACCGCCGACCTCGACCTGGCCCTGCAAACCCTTGGCCTGCAAGCGCCCAAACGCGCCGGCCGGCCCTGGACCGAACGCCGTCGCGGCGCTCTCAAACTGCTGCGCAAACAAGCCTGGTTGCTGGGTGCACAAACACTGCTGACCCTGGGCGCGATCCTCGCCAGCCCCTGGCTGCCTTTCGCCGGATAAGGAATTCCCATGTTCGAACCCGTGGTCGCCACGCTGATTACCTCCATGGCCCGCACCGTTACCGGCGCCCGCAGCCTGTGGCTGGGCTGCGCACCTGTGCCGGTGCAACGCATCTACTTCGCCAACCACAGCAGCCACGGCGACTTCGTGCTGCTGTGGGCCTCATTGCCGCAAAACCTGCGCAAATTCACGCGCCCGGTGGCCGGTAGCGATTACTGGAGCAAAAGCGCCTTGCGCCGCTACATCATCAACCGTGTGTTCAACGGCGTGCTGATCGACCGCGAGCGCAAGGACCCTGTGGATAACCCGTTGCAGCCCATGTTGGCCGCATTGGAAGGCGGCGACTCGCTGATCCTGTTTCCCGAAGGCACGCGCAATCTGGAAGACGGCCTGTTGCCGTTCAAAAGCGGCTTGTATCACTTGGCAAAAAGTTACCCACAGGCCGAACTGGTGCCTGTGTGGATAGCCAACCTCAACCGGGTCATGCCCAAGGGTCGCGTGTTGCCGCTGCCCCTGCTGTGCACCACCAGCTTCGGCACGCCGTTGCATTTGGAAGAAGGCGAAGACAAGACCGCGTTCCTCGCCCGCACCCGTGACGCCCTGCTCGCCCTAGCCCCGGAGCATTCCTGATATGCATAGCCAGACCATAATGCTGTTCGGCGGCATCGGCGCGATCCTGGTGCTCGCCTCGCTGATCGGCCTGATCCTCAAGCTGCGCACCCGTGGCACGCCCAACGCGGTGATCGACAACCTCAACGCACGCATCAACGCCTGGTGGGTGATGGTGGTGGTCATCGGCATCGCCTTCTGGCTCGGCACCGGGGCGGTGATCCTGCTGTTCTACGCGGTGTCGTTCTACGCCCTGCGCGAATTCCTCACCCTCACCCCCACCCGCCGCAGCGACTACCCGGCGCTGGTGGCCGCGTTCTACCTGGCGCTGCCGCTGCAATACCTGCTGATCTACTCGGACTGGTACGGGCTGTTCTCGATCTTCATCCCGGTGTACGTGTTCCTGCTGCTGCCGATCCTCGCCTCCCTCGGCGGCGACAGCACACACTTTTTGGAACGGGCGTCGAAGGTGCAATGGGGCCTGATGATCGCCGTGTTCTGCGTGTCGTTCGTGCCGGCCCTGCTGACCCTCGACATTCCCGGCTACGAGGGCCGCAACCTGCTGCTGATCGCCTACCTGGTGATCGTGGTGCAACTGTCGGACGTGCTCCAGTACGTGTGTGGGAAGTTGTTCGGCAAACACAAGATCGCGCCCAACCTGTCGCCCTCCAAAACCGTGGAAGGCTTTGTCGGCGGGATCTTGCTGTCCTCCCTGATCGGCGCAGCCCTGTGGTGGACCACGCCGTTCAACCCATGGCAGTCGTTCCTGATCGCGCTGTTGATCAACCTGCTGGGGTTTGCTGGCGGCATCGTGATGTCGGCGATCAAGCGCGACCGGGGCGTGAAGGATTGGGGGCACATGATCGAGGGGCATGGAGGGATGCTGGATCGCTTGGACTCGGTGTGTTTCGCCGCGCCGATTTTCTTTCACCTGGTGCGGTTCTGGTGGACCTGAGTCCACCATTCTCCAGCCATCCAAAAATCAAAAATGTGGGAGCGGGCTTGCTCGCGAAGACGGTGTTTCAGCCACTTGATAGGTTGGCTGACACACCGTCTTCGCGAGCAAGCCCGCTCCCACATAGGCTTTGCGGTGACACCTAAAAACTTGTATGCCTACAGGCTTACAAGGGTCGGTAATTTGTAAGCCTATAGGCTTACAAATCGTGCCAAACCCCGTCAGCAAACCTGCGTGCATTTGTTCTGCGGCAAAGTCTGAAACAAGCACTCCTACCACTCGCGTCCCTTTCTTTCGCAGGACATTTCCGAGAGAATCCCATCCGCTTGTGCCCTGCCTTTTCGGTAGCTAGTCTGCGTTCGTCACTGCCCATTCAGTGACCGGGTTTAGCAGCTCGAATGTTCAACATTGGGCGCACAAGCGCCATCTCAAGCATGGCGTTTTTTTCTGCCAACGCTTTATGGTGGCTGTGCGCAGGGCACCTTCGGGTGCGTCGGATTCCCAATGTTCCGGCCTGCTAACCTGCGTACAGCTGCCACCCATTGTTTAGCAGCGATGGCTGTCAGCTCCAATTTTCTACATTGGAGTTAACGCAATGAGCAAAGTAAGGCCCGACCCACCCCATCCCTTTTTCATCACCCATCCCGAACTCAGCTTCGAAGACGCCCTGGCTTACGCCTCAGACCTGCTCCAGTGCGCTGAAGCATTAGGTGACTCACCCAAAGCCGCCAGCTATCTGGCGAAAATGGCCAAAGTCATGGTGGATCGCTCGCTGGAATGTATGACCCCTTCGTAACATTCCCTCGCCACAAATAGTGCGGCGTATCGGTGTCATCTTTTGTATCAAAGACACTGTAAGATACGCCGCACTTAGCCAGGGATGCTCACCATGTTCGACTCGTTCAAAACGATCTGTCGCCGTTTGTACGGTGCATTAACGACTGTGGTGGGTGCCCTGTTCGGCCAATGGAGCCCGCCGCTCTGGCTGCGCGCCATCGGTGATGGCGTGCTGGCGCTCGGTCAGAAGGCCCGCGCTTATCCGCGCCAGGCCGGGGCCGGCGTGTTGGGCCTGGTGCTGCTGGGCGCCGCCGGGTTCTACGGCTGGCAGTGGTATTCCCACCTGCCCAAGCCCCACACCGTGGGGTATTCGCTGCACAAGCCCAACCTCACCGATTACACCCAGCCAACGCCGGTTGTGGATAACTTGCAGGTGCGTTTCGCCGAGTCCGTGGCCCCACTGGCGGCGATTGGCAAGCCGGTGAGCGAAGGCATCACCCTCAAGCCGAGCGTGGCGGGTACGTGGCGCTGGTCCGATGACCGCACCTTGCTGTTCGTGCCGGAGAAAGACTGGCCGATCGACGCCGGTTACACCCTGGACCTGGCGAAGAAAAACCTGCTGGCCGACGGCGTACTGCTCGACCAATACAGTGCCCAGTTCTCCACCCAACCGTTCCGCGCCACCCTGGCGCAAAACGAGCTGTACCAGGACCCGTCCAATCCAACGCTGAAACAGCTAGTAGCGACCTTCCACTTTTCCCACCCAGTGGATGAAGACAGCCTACGCAAACGCGTGACAGTGACCCTTGGCAAAGGCCTGGCCTACCGCGACGCCCAGTTGCCCAATCGGCCGGAAGTGACGTTCGACGAGAAAAAACTCAACGCCTACGTGCGCTCCGCCGCCCTGGCTACACCGCTGGAAAGTACCCCGGTCAGCGCCAAGCTCGACGAAGGCCTCAAGGCCCGCGACGGCGGCAACGCCAGCACCGCGCCGCTGGTGGCGCAAGTCACTGTGCCCGGGCGTTATCGCCTGACATTCACTGGCGCCGAAGTCAGCTTTGTCGACAACCAGCGCGGCGAACCCGAGCCGGTGCTGATGTTCAGCAGCTCCAGCGCCGTAGCCGATGACACCATCGCCGGTAAGGTGCAGGCCTGGCTGCTGCCGGAAAAAGCCGAGGACGATACGCGCCCCTACAACAGCAACGACATCGACGATGCCCTGCTCGCCCGCAGCACCAAGGTCAACCTGACCCACGTGCCCAGCGTCGAACCGTTGAACACCCTGCATGCCTTCAAGTTCAAGGCCCCGGCCGGCCGGGCTATCTATGTGCGCGTGCCCGCCAACCTGGAAGCCATCGGCGGTTATCTGGCGAAGAATCCTACGGCGTCGCTGATCAGCATGCCGGCGTACCCGCGCACGTTGCAGTTCCTGTCTGACGGCGCCCTGCTCAGCCTCAACGGCGAAAAACGCCTGGGCTTCATGGCCCGTGGCGTGCCCGGCGCCCATGTGGAAATTGCCCGCCTGCTGCCCAACCAATTGCAGCATCTGGTGGACCAGAGCAGCGGTAGCTTTGCCCGGCCGAATTTCGGCAACGAGTACTTCGACCGCATGGTGGAACGTCAGACGCTGGACATTCCACTGTCGTCCAATGACCCGGCGAAAACCGTCTACGACAACGTCGACCTCAGCCACTACCTCACCGCCAACGGCGGCCGTCGTGGCATTTTTGTACTCAAGCTCAGCCCCCAGGACGAGCCGGTCGAGCGCACCTTCGAGTACGACCGCAGCAGCACCAGCGACCTGCGCTTTATCGTAGTGACCGACCTGGGCATCATCGCCAAGCGCTCCAGCGATGGCAGCCACGATGTGTACGTACAGTCCATCGGCAACGGTTCGCCGGTGGCCGACGCACAGGTCGACATCATCGGCCGCAACGGCTTGCCCGTGAGCAGCGGGCACACCGATGGCGAAGGCCACGCGCATTTCGCCAAGCTGGATGAATTGCGCCGTGAGAAAACGCCGCTGATGTATGTCGTCACTCGCGGCAATGACCAATCCTTCCTGCCGATTGCCCGTCAGTCCCAGCAACTGGATTTGTCGCGCTTCGATGTAGGCGGTTTGGAAGAAGACGGTGCGGTTGATCGCCTCAGCGCCTACCTGTTTACCGACCGCGGCCTGTACCGCCCTGGCGAGACCGCGCACCTGGGCATGATCGTGCGCAGCGGCAACTGGAAAGGTGCCCTGCAAGGCCTGCCGGTAGAGCTGCAAATCACCGACCCACGCGGCCTGGAAGTGATTCGCCAGCCGCTGAAGCTGTCCGCCAGTGGTTTTGAAACCTTTGATTTCCCCAGCAGCGAAGTCGCCCCCGCCGGGGACTACACCGCGACCTTGCAGTTGATTGGCCAGAAACAGACTCGCACCGACCTGGGCAGCGTCAGCTTCAAGGTCCGCGACTTTGAACCGGACCGCATGAAAGTCAGCCTGAGCCTGCATGACACTCCCGTGCAGGGCTGGATTCCACCCGACCAAGTGGTCGCCAAAGTCACCGCGATGCACCTGTTCGGCGCCCCGGCGGCCGGGCGTCGGGTGACCGCGAAAATGTCCCTGAGCCCAACGCTCGCGGCATTCGAGCGCTATCCCGATTACCGCTTCCGCCTCAACGACTCCCTGGAAGACGCCAGCACCGAAGACCTCGCCGAAACCACCGTGGATGACAACGGCCAGGCTCTGCTCGACCTCAACCTGCAACGCTTCGCCAACAGCACCTATCGCCTGCAGGTCATGACCCAGGTGTTCGAAGCCGAAGGCGGGCGCAACGTGGCGGCGCAAAGTGCCTTGTTGGTGTCGTCTGCGCCTTACCTTGTGGGTGTGAAAAGTCAGGACTCGCTGTCGTACGTCGCCAAGGATGCGCCACGCGAGGTGCAATGGCTGGCCGTGGCGCCGGACCTTTCGCCGCTGGCAGTGGAGGGCCTGACCAGCGAAGTGGTCGAGCACCGCTATGTGTCGGTGCTGGTGAAACAGTCCAACGGCACCTACAAGTACGAGTCGCGCATCAAGAACATCAGCCAGCCGGCATCCAAGCTGGTGATGACCCAGGACGGCGCCAGGCAGAGCCTCAACACCGGCACGCCGGGTGATTACACCCTGCAACTGAAAGACGCCAACGGCAACCTGCTCAACCAGATCGACTACAGCGTGGCCGGGCGCGGCAACACCTCGCGCTCCCTGGAGCGCAACGCCGAACTGCAACTGCGCCTGGATAAACGCAGCTACGCCACCGGCGACGAGATCGCCATCAGTATCCGCGCGCCGTACACCGGGGCCGGCTTGATTACCATCGAACGGGACAAGGTCTATACCCAGCAGTGGTTCAAGGCTGACAGCACCAACAGCGTGCAACATATCCGCGTGCCTGCGGGGCTTGAAGGCAATGCCTACGTCAACGTGCAGTTTGTGCGGGACATGGGCTCGGCCGAGGTGTACATGAGCCCGCTGTCCTACGGCGTGGTGCCCTTCAGTATCAACCTGGACGCGCGACGCATGGCGCTGAAAGTCGAGGGCCCGGCGAAGGTCGAGCCGGGGCAAATGCTCGACATCAAGGTCAACGCCGACCGCCCGGGCCGCGCCGTGGTGTATGCGGTAGACGAAGGCATCCTGCAAGTGGCGCGCTACCAGACGCCGGACCCGTTGGGTTTCTTCTTCCAGAAGCGCGCGCTGGAAGTCGGCACCAGTCAGATCCTTGACCTGATCCTGCCGGAATTCAGCCGCCTGCTCAGTGGGGCAGCGCCCGGTGGCGATACGGAAGGCGCCCTGGCCAATCACCTCAACCCGTTCAAGCGTAAACATCAGCCGCCCGTGGCGTGGTGGTCCGGGTTGGTGGACCTGCCGGCCGGTGAGACTGTGCTGCATTACCAGGTGCCGGACAGTTTCAACGGCAAGCTGCACCTCTTCGCGGTGGCGGTGGACAGCGACAGCGTGGGTGTCAGTGAGGCCAATACCGAGGTGCGTGGGCCGATCGTGATCACACCGAACGTGCCGGCCTTCGTGGCGCCTGGGGATATGTTCAATGTCAGCGCCGGGGTGTTCAGCAACCTCGACGCCGCGGCCGACGTGAAGTTTGAGGTGCAAACCAGCGACGGCCTCAAGGTGCAGGGCGACAAGGGCAGCACCTTGGCCCTGCAACCGCGCAAGGAAGGCACCGCCGAGTTCAAGATCAAGGTCGGTGAAACCCTGGGTTCGGCCGACCTGCGCTTTGTCGCGGTACTGCCGGATGGCAAGCGTATCCAGGTGGCGGAAACCACTTCGATCCGCCCCCTGAGTGAGCACCGCGTGGCCTTGAGCCTGGGCCGCTTCGACAGCGCCAGCAAAGAGCTCAAGCCAACCCGCGAGCTGTTCAGCCAACTGCGCGACGTGCAACTGGGCGTCGCCGCCTCGCCGCTGGTGTGGGCCAACGGTCTCAAGCATTACCTGGATGACTACGGCTACGCCTGCACCGAGCAATTGGTGTCCAAGGCCATGCCCGCGCTGATCTGGGGTGGCAACGCCCCTGAAGCCGAGCAGGCCTTCAGCAGCGCGGTGCGCATGTTGCGCCAACGCCAGAACCAGGCCGGCGGCTTTGGTTTGTGGGCGGCCAACCCGGATGTGGCGCCGTACGCCAGCCTGTATGCCACCGACTTCCTGATCGAAGCCAAGGAGCGTGGGTTGCCGGTGCCGGAAGACCTGCTGGTGCGCTCGAACGCGTATCTGACAGACCTCGCCAACGGTCCTAGCGAAGGCCTGTCGGAATTGCGCAACCGTGCCTACGCCAGTTACCTACTGAGCCGTCAGGGGATTCTGGTGAGCGGTGCCTTGAGTGACATCCGCGAGCGCTACGAGAGCTACTTCAAGGACAGCTGGCAGAACGACCTCGGCGCCGCTTACCTGGCCGCCAGCTACAAGTTGCTCAAGCAGGATCGCCAGGCCGATACGTTGTTCCGCAAGATCCCTTGGCGCGCCCTTGTGGATAAGTGGACCAGCGACGGTATGTACTACGACCCGCTGGTGCACGACGCCGAACACTTGCACCTGCTGGCGCGGCATTTCCCGGAGCTGATGGACGACGTGCCAACGGCGCTGCTGGATAAACTCGGCAAGCGCTTGAACGAGCAGCGCTACAACTCGCTGTCGGCGGCACTGTTGCTGCGGGCCTTGGATAACTACGGCCAGCGTGCGCAAAGCGACATGACGCTCAAGGCCACGGCCTGGTTGGGCGACAAGCAACAACAGTTGCTGGAAATGGCCGGCCAGCCGCCGCGCGCCGCCGTTCCCGGGGCCACGCAAAAACTGGTCATGGAAAAATCCGACGGCCCGGCGGCCTTCTACATGCTCAGCGAAGCCGGTTTCGACAAGGGCGCCAAGCTCAAGCCGATCAACAACGGCCTGGAGATCATCCACGAGTACCTCGACCTCAAGGGCGAACCGGTGAGCAAGGTCGCAGTGGGCGATGAGTTCCTGGTGCGCTTGCGTCTGCGCGCCACCGATCGCGACCAGGTGCAGCAAGTGGCGGTGGTCGACCTGCTGCCGGGTGGCGTCGAGCCTGTGTATAACTTGCCGCCTGAGCCGGAAGCGGCCAACAGCGAAGAGAGTGAGGGCGAAGAGTCCGAGTATGTGGAAGAAGACAGCCAGGAAGCAGAAGCCTGGCAAGCGCCCATCGGCGAAACCGAGCTGAGCAACTGGCAGCCGGACTACGTGGATGTACGCGATGATCGAGTGGTGTTGTACGGCACTGCACTGCGCGATGTAGGCACCTTCGTGTACCGCGTGCGCGCCACCAATGCCGGTACGTTCAATACGCCACCGGCCTACGCCGAAGGCATGTACGAAACCACCCTGCAAGGGCGCGGCAAAGTAGGCCAGCTTGAAATTACCAAGCCTTAAACGCCTGGCGCCGCCGCTGCTGCTAGCGGCGGTGGTGCTGGCGGGGCTGCGCCTGTGGCCCCATGCCCCGCTGGAACAGGCCGTGACCTCGTCACGGCTGGTGCTGGCCGACGACGGCTCGCTGCTGCGCATGACCTTGGCGGACGACGGCCAATACCGCTTATGGCTACCGCTGGAGTGGATGTCTCCTTCACTGGTCGAAGCCTTGCTGCTCAAGGAAGACCGCAATTTCTACTGGCACCCGGGGATCAACCCGCCGGCCTTGCTGCGTGCGGCCATGGCCACCTACAGCGGTGGCCAGCGCCAGGGCGGTTCAACGTTGAGCATGCAACTGGCGCGGCGCCTGTGGGATCTGAACACCCGCCAGGTGCCCGGCAAGTTGCAGCAGATGGCCTTGGCGCTGTGGCTGGAGGCGCGCTACAGCAAACACGACATCCTGGAGGCCTACCTGAACCTGGCGCCGATGGGCGGCAATATCGAAGGCGCCGAGGCCGCGAGCCGCATCTACTTTGGCAAGGCAGCCGCACAATTGTCGTTGTCCGAAGCGCTGGCGCTGGCGGTGATTCCGCAACAGCCGGGGCGGCGCGCGCGTTTCGGGCCCTCGCTGCAAAATGCGCGGCTGCGCTTGATGGCCGACTGGCGCGAGACTTATCCACAAGACCCGCGTAACGACAGTTTGCTGGACTTGCCGCTGGAGGCGCGTAACCGCCAACAGATCCCGTTTCTAGCGCCGCATTTGAGTGAGCAACTGCTGGCGTCCCAGCCCGGCAATGAGCTGAACAGCACCCTCAACCTGCCGTTGCAGCAACTGCTCGAGCGTCTGATCAGCGGCTTTATCGCCGAACGACGCAGCACCGGCGTGGAGAACGCCACGGCGATCCTGATCGACAGCCGCGACCAGAGCGTCAAGGCGCTGGTGGGTTCGGCGGATTACTTATCCACAGGCATCCACGGTCAGGTCAACGGCGTGCTGTCGCGTCGCTCGCCGGGCTCCACGCTCAAGCCGTTTCTGTATGGATTGGCGTTGGACCAGGGGGTGATCCACCCCATGAGCATCCTCAAGGACTTGCCCAGTAACTTCGGCTACTTCCAGCCGGAAAATTTCGACGGCAGTTTTGTCGGCCCGCTGACGGCGCGCGATGCATTGATCCGTAGTCGCAATATCCCGGCAGTATGGCTGGCCAGCCAGGTGAAATCGCCGTCCTTGTATGGATTGCTGCAACGCGCCGGTATCAAGGGCCTGCGTGACGAAAGTCATTACGGCCTGGCTCTGGCCCTCGGCGGCGGCGAGATGACCCCGGAGGAGCTGGCGCGGCTGTACGTGATGCTGGCCGGTGACGGGCATTTGCGGCCGCTGCGTTATTTGCAGGAGCAGCCGCAATCCACCGGGGCGCAACTGCTCACGCCCCAGGCCGCGTTCATGGTGCGCGACATGCTGCGTCGTAACCCGCGCCCGGATGGCTTGCCCGGCCGCCATTGGCGCACCGCGTGGAAAACCGGCACCTCCTGGGGTTTTCACGATGCCTGGAGCGCCGGCCTGGTCGGCCCCTACGTGCTGGTGGTGTGGGTGGGCAACTTCGACGGCCGGCCGAACCCAGCGTTTATCGGCGCCAAGACCGCCGCGCCGCTGTTCTTCCGCATCGCCGACGCCCTGCCCCTGGCGTTGCCCAACGTGGTGATCAAACCCGACAAGCCGCCCGCCGGGCTGGTACGCATCGACGTCTGCGCCGCCTCCGGCGATTTGCCCAACCGCTGGTGCCCGCAAACCCGCAAGACCTGGTATCTGCCCGGCGTGTCGCCGATTCGCGTGTCGAACCTGCATCGCCCGGTGCTGATCGACACACGCACCGGCAAGGCCGCGTGCCCGCCCTTCGAGGCGCAGTACACCCGTGAAGAAGTCTTCGAATTCTGGCCCAGCGACATACAGCGCCTGTACCGCGCCGCCGGCCTGCCCCGGCGAACGCCGCCCAGCGTGATGAAAAACTGCCAACCCAACCGCATCAGCGACCAAAGCGAAGCGCCGCAGATCCGCTCACCGCTGACCCAAGTGAGCTATCAACTGCGCCTGTCGCAACCCCAGGAAAGCATCCCGCTGAATGCCAACGCGGCCAGCGATGCTGCGACGCTGTACTGGTTCGCCGATCAAACCTTGATCGGCCAGGGCCCGCCGCAGACCACACTGAACTGGCGACCGGGCAAGTCGGGAGAGTATCGGCTGCGGGTCAGCGATGATCAGGGGCGCAGTGCGAGCCGGGGGTTGCGGGTGGAGTTTGTGCCGTGATCTGCGGCTACGTGACAAGCTCGGTGTAGCTGGACTCCCCACCTCCCGTCGCCCCCGACAACCAACCCCATACAAACGCCAGCGTAGTGCGCCCGGCAGCATCAACGCCGACCGTGCCGCGAGACCAGCCGGCCGATAACTCGCCCTGTGTGGTCACGCACTGAAACAGCAACTCGATCGTATCCTCGCCGGTTACACGCCCGACCTGCTGGCCGATACGAATCCGCCCGCCTTGGTAGGTGCCCCAGATGGCATCGCCTTCGACTTGATAATGGAACACCGTACCGTCACCGGAGAGGCCCTGGGTGTTGTTTGCGACCGCAAACCGGCGATTGTGCAAACGCTCGCCGATTGGGGAAAGAGGGGTTGGCATCGAGGTCGAATCCTTTCGTCGTGCTGATCCTGGAGACCCGAGGGGCCTCCAGGCTACGCGGGGTTACTCCACCGTCACCGACTTTGCCAGGTTGCGCGGCTGGTCGACGTCGGTGCCTTTGAGCACGGCGACGTAGTACGACAGCAGTTGCAGCGGGATGGTGTAGAGGATCGGCGACAGGATGTCGTGGATGTGTGGGATGTTGATGACGTGGGTGCCTTCGCCGTTGGTCATGCCGGCTTTTTCGTCGGCGAACACCACCAGTTGGCCGCCACGGGCGCGCACTTCCTGCAGGTTGGACTTGAGCTTCTCCAGCAGTTCGTTGTTCGGCGCGACGGTCACCACCGGCATGTCGTCATCTACCAGGGCCAATGGGCCGTGTTTCAGCTCACCGGCTGGGTAGGCTTCAGCGTGGATATAGGAGATTTCCTTGAGCTTGAGGGCGCCTTCCATAGCGACCGGGTATTGCGCGCCACGGCCGAGGAACAGGGTGTGGTTTTTGTCGGCGAACAGTTCGGCGACTTTTTCCACGGTGCTGTCCATGGCCAGGGCTTCGCCCAGACGGGTAGGCAGGCGACGCAGCTCTTCGACCAGGGTGGCTTCGACGCCGGCAGCAAGGGTGCCACGGACTTGGCCGAGGGACAGGGTCAGTAGCAGCAGGCCGACCAACTGGGTGGTGAAGGCTTTGGTCGAGGCTACGCCGATTTCACGACCGGCCTGGGTCAGCAGGGTCAGGTCGGATTCGCGCACCAGGGAGCTGATGCTGACGTTGCAGATCGCCAGGCTGGCGAGGAAGCCCAGTTCCTTGGCATTGCGCAGGGCTGCCAGAGTGTCGGCGGTTTCGCCGGACTGGGAGATGGTCACGAACAGGGTATCGGGCTGCACCACGACCTTGCGGTAGCGGAACTCGCTGGCGACTTCGACCTGGCACGGGATGCCGGCCAGTTCTTCCAGCCAGTAACGGGCGACCATGCCGGCGTGGTAGCTGGTGCCGCAGGCGACGATCTGCACATTGCGCACTTTGGCGAACAGCTCGGCCGCTTGCGGGCCGAACGCGTTGACCAGCACCTGGTGCTGGCTCAGGCGCCCTTCCAGGGTGCGTTGCACCACGGCTGGTTGCTCGTGGATTTCCTTGAGCATGAAGTGGCGGAATTCGCCCTTGTCGGCAGCCTCGGCACCGTCGCGGTACTGCACGGCTTCACGCTCGACGGAGTTGCCGTTTACGTCCCAGATCTGCACGCTTTCGCGACGGATGTCGGCAATATCGCCTTCTTCCAGGTACATGAAGCGGTCGGTGACCTGACGCAGGGCCAGTTGGTCGGAAGCGAGGAAGTTTTCCCCCAGACCCAGACCGATCACCAACGGGCTGCCGCTGCGGGCGGCAACGACGCGGTCCGGTTGGCTGGCGCAGACCACGGCCAGACCGTAGGCGCCATGCAGTTCCTTGACCGTAGCCTTGAGGGCGGCGGTCAGGTCGCTGTGGTCCTTGAGTTTGTGGTTGAGCAGGTGGGCGATGACTTCGGTGTCGGTGTCCGAGGTGAACACGTAGCCCAGGCCTTTGAGTTGGTCGCGCAGCACTTCGTGGTTTTCGATGATGCCGTTGTGCACCACGGCCAGGTCGCCGGAGAAATGCGGGTGGGCGTTGCGTTCGCACGGAGCGCCGTGGGTGGCCCAGCGGGTGTGGGCGATACCGAGGCGACCAACCAGCGGCTCGCCGTTCAAGGCTTGTTCCAACTCGCTGACCTTGCCCGGACGGCGCGTGCGCTCCAGCTTGCCGGCGTTGGTGAAGACGGCTACACCGGCGCTGTCATAGCCACGGTATTCCAGGCGCTTGAGGCCTTCGATCAGGATCGGGGTGATGTTGCGTTCAGCGACTGCGCCTACGATGCCACACATGGTGTTTCTCCTAGATGATTGCCGCGCATATCAGCGTAATGCCGCGGGCTTGGATCTGGTCGCGGGCCTCAAGCGGCAGGCGATCATCGGTGATCAGGGTATGGACGCTGCTCCAGGGCAGTTCCAGGTTGGGAATCTTGCGGCCGATCTTGTCGGATTCGACCATCACCACCACTTCACGGGCGACCTCGGCCATCACACGGCTCAGGCCCAGCAGTTCGTTGAAGGTGGTGGTGCCGCGCTGCAAATCGATGCCGTCGGCGCCGATGAACAGCTGATCAAAGTCATAGGACCGCAGCACCTGTTCGGCGACCTGGCCTTGGAACGAGTCCGAGTGCGGGTCCCAGGTGCCGCCGGTCATCAGCAGCACGGGCTCGTGTTCCAGTTCGCTCAAGGCGCTGGCCACGTGCAGGGAGTTGGTCATCACCACCAGGCCGGGCTGGTGGCCCAGTTCAGGGATCATCGCGGCGGTGGTGCTACCGCTGTCGATGATGATGCGTGCGTGTTCACGCAGGCGCATCACGGCGGCGCGGGCGATGGCGCGCTTGTACACCGAAATGGGCTGGGCGGCATCGCCTACCAGTTCCTGGGGCATGGTGATGGCACCACCGTAGCGACGCAGCAACAGGCCGTTGCTTTCGAGAGCGGCCAGGTCCTTGCGGATGGTCACTTCCGACGTTTCGAAATGCTTGGCCAATGCGTCCACGCTGACTTCGCCCTGTTCATTGAGCAAAGCCAGGATGTTGTGGCGGCGTTGGGGGGTATTTCGTTTCGACATGGTGATGATAAGTTTCGTTTCGAAAGATAACGAAGGCAATCAAAACCTATTGGCGAAAGATCGTCAAGCGGGGCGTGGTAAATTTCTGGAAAAATCCCCAATCAAATGTGGGAGCTGGCTTGCCTGCGATAGCGGTGTGTCAGCTTGCAGATTTGCTATTGATAGACCGCTATCGCATGCAAGCCAGCTCCCACAGGGGATAACGCTGGCCAGGGGAGCTGTGGATAACTCAGCTCTTTTTGATTTTGACCGGGCGTTTCCAGCCATCAATGTTGCGCTGACGAGCGCGCGCGACGCCCAGCTGCAAGTTATCCACATCCTGGTTGATGGTAGAGCCGGCCGCGGTGGTGGCGCCATCGCCGACTCTCACCGGGGCAACCAACGAGTTGTTGGAACCAATGAACACGTCTTCGCCCAACACAGTCTGGTGCTTGTTGGCGCCATCGTAGTTGCAGGTGATGGTGCCCGCGCCAATGTTGGTGCGCGCGCCGATCACGGCATCGCCCAGGTAAGTCAGGTGACCGGCCTTGGCGCCCTCGCCCAGGTGGGCGTTTTTCAGTTCGACGAAGTTACCCACATGGGCCTTGGCCTCCAACACGCTGCCCGGACGCAAGCGTGCGAACGGACCGGCATCGCTGCCCTCGCCCATCACTGCACCTTCCAGATGGCTGTTGGCTTTGACCACCACACCTTTGCGCAGGGTGCTGTCCTTGATGACGCAGTTGGGGCCGATGATCACGTCGTCTTCGATGATTACGCGGCCTTCGAGGATCACGTTGATGTCGATCAGCACATCGCGGCCCACGGTGACTTCACCACGCACATCGAAGCGCGCCGGGTCGCGCAGGGTCACGCCCTGGGCCATCAGGCGGCGGCCTTCGCGCAGTTGGTAGTGACGCTCCAGTTCAGCGAGTTGCTTGCGGTCGTTGGCGCCCTGCACTTCCATCGGGTCGTGGGGTTGCTCGGTGGCGACCAGCAGACCATCACTCACGGCCATCTCGATGACGTCGGTGAGGTAGTACTCGCCCTGGGCGTTGTTGTTGGACAGGCGGCTCATCCAGTCGGCGAGCTTATTGCCAGGCACCGCCATGATTCCGGTATTGCCTTCGGTGATGGCGCGCTGGGCTTCGCTGGCGTCTTTATGCTCGACGATGGCCGCGACCTTGCCGTCAGCGTTGCGCACGATACGGCCGTAGCCGGAGGGATCAGCCAGTTCGACTGTGAGCAGGCCCATCTGGCCGGGTACCACGTGCTTGAGCAGGCGTTGCAGGGTTTCCACTTCGATCAGGGGCACGTCGCCGTAGAGGATCAGCACGGTGTCGGCCGTGATGAACGGCACGGCTTGCGCGGTGGCGTGGCCGGTGCCGAGTTGCTTGTCTTGCAATACGAAATTCAGGTCGTCCGCAGCCAGGCGTTCACGTACCACATCGGCACCGTGGCCGATGACCACGTGAATACGCTGCGGATCAAGTTGCCGGGCGCTGTGGATAACATGGCCAAGCATGGAGTTGCCGGCAACCGGGTGCAGCACCTTGGGCAGTGCCGAACGCATGCGGGTGCCCTGGCCTGCGGCGAGAATGACGATTTCAAGAGACATGAATGGCTACCAATCCTGGGCGGTCCGGCGTCAGACCAAAGAAGTGTTTTGCAAAAAAAGAAAAAGGGTAGCCGAGGCTACCCTTTTTAATCAAATCACACATGAAGCATGACGGCTGGGCCGCTTACTTCTTGCGGATCTGCTGGAGCGTGCGCAGCTGGGCTGCAGCCTCGGCCAGACGTACAGCAGCAGCGCTGTAGTCGAAGTCCGCACCCTTTTCATTCAGGGCCTTCTCAGCAGCCTTGACGGCTTCCTGAGCGGAGGCTTCATCCAGGTCGCCAGCACGTTGCACGGTGTCGGCAAGTACCTTGACCATGTTCGGCTGAACCTCGAGGAAACCACCGGAGATGTAGAACACCTCCTTTTCCCCGCCTTGCTTGGTCAGAGTGATCGGACCTGGCTTCAAGCTGGTGATCAACGGCGCGTGACCCATGGCAATACCAAGGTCACCGAGTTCGCCGTGTGCAATCACCATCTCTACCAGACCGGAGAAGATTTCCCCTTCCGCGCTGACGATATCGCAATGGACTGTCATAGCCATCTGATTGCCTCAACCTGATGAGCGCCCGTTTCCGGGCGCTTGGATTACAGTTTCTTGGCTTTCTCGATCGCTTCTTCGATGCCGCCGACCATGTAGAACGCTTGTTCTGGCAGGTGGTCGTAGTCACCGTTGAGGATGCCTTTGAAGCCAGCAATGGTGTCTTTCAGGGAAACGTATTTACCCGAGGCACCGGTGAAGACTTCAGCCACGAAGAACGGCTGCGACAAGAAGCGCTGGATCTTACGAGCACGGTTTACCAACTGCTTGTCGGCTTCCGACAGCTCGTCCATACCCAGGATCGCAATGATGTCCTTCAGTTCTTTGTAACGCTGCAGCACGTACTGAACGCCGCGAGCGGTGTCGTAGTGCTCCTGGCCGATCACGTTCGGGTCCAGCTGGCGCGAAGTCGAGTCGAGTGGATCGACCGCTGGGTAGATACCCAGGGAAGCGATGTCACGGGACAGAACGACGGTGGCGTCCAAGTGGGCGAAGGTGGTCGCTGGCGACGGGTCGGTCAAGTCATCCGCAGGTACGTATACCGCTTGGATCGAAGTGATCGAACCTTCCTTGGTCGAAGTGATACGTTCTTGCAGAACGCCCATCTCTTCAGCCAGGGTCGGCTGGTAACCTACTGCCGAAGGCATACGGCCCAGCAGTGCGGATACTTCAGTACCGGCCAGGGTGTAACGGTAGATGTTGTCGACGAACAGCAGAACGTCGTTACCTTCGTCACGGAACTTCTCGGCCATGGTCAGGCCAGTCAGTGCTACGCGCAGACGGTTTCCCGGCGGCTCGTTCATCTGACCGTAAACCAGTGCCACTTTGTCCAGAACGTTGGAGTCCTTCATCTCGTGGTAGAAGTCGTTACCCTCACGAGTACGCTCACCCACACCGGCGAACACGGAATAACCGCTGTGCTCGATGGCGATGTTACGGATCAGTTCCATCATGTTTACGGTCTTGCCTACACCGGCACCACCGAACAGACCGACTTTACCGCCCTTGGCGAACGGGCAAACCAGGTCGATAACCTTGATGCCGGTTTCCAGCAGGTCGTTGCCGCCAGCTTGTTCGGCGAACGAAGGTGCTGGACGGTGAATGCCCCAGCGCTCTTCGGTGTCGATCGGGCCGGCTTCGTCGATTGGGTTGCCCAGTACGTCCATGATCCGGCCCAGGGTCGCTTTACCGACCGGTACGGAGATGGCTGCGCCAGAGTCGATAACGTCCAGACCGCGCTTCAAGCCTTCGGTGGAACCCATCGCAATGGTACGAACTACGCCGTCGCCCAGCTGTTGCTGAACTTCCAGAGTAGTTTCCGCGCCTTGTACTTTCAGCGCGTTGTAGATGCTCGGTACGCTGTCGCGTGGAAATTCCACGTCGATAACGGCGCCGATGATTTGAACGATACGTCCGCTACTCATAGCTGGATCCTCTGAATATTTGAACCGTTAAACCGCGGCAGCGCCGCCGACGATTTCCGAGATCTCTTGGGTGATCGCAGCCTGACGCGCCTTGTTGTAGATCAGCTGCAAATCGCTGATCAGATCACCGGCGTTGTCGGTAGCGTTTTTCATCGCGATCATCCGCGCCGCTTGTTCAGCTGCGTTGTTCTCGACCACCGCCTGGTACACCTGCGACTCCACGTAGCGCACCATCAAGCCGTCAAGCAGCTCTTTGGCGTCTGGTTCGTAGAGGTAGTCCCAGTGGTGCTTGAGTTCCTGATCCGGAGTCGCCACCAGTGGAATCAATTGCTCCACGGTTGGCTGCTGGGTCATGGTGTTGATGAACTTGTTGGATACCACGGAGAGGCGGTCAATCCGGCCTTCCAGGTACGCATCCAGCATCACCTTCACACTGCCGATCAAATCATTGATCGACGGCTCTTCACCCAGGTGGCTGATAGCTGCTACGACGTTGCCGCCGAAGTTACGGAAAAAGGCCGCACCCTTGCTACCAACAACACACAGATCGATCTCGACGCCGTTTTCGCGGTTTACCGCCATGTCCTTGACCAGGGCCTTGAACAGGTTGGTATTCAAACCACCGCACAAACCACGGTCACTGCTCACAACCACATAACCGACGCGCTTAACTTCGCGGTCGATCATGAACGGGTGGCGGTATTCCGGGTTGGCGTTGGCCAGATGCCCAATTACCTGGCGGATACGCTCCGCATAAGGACGGCTAGCAGCCATGCGCATTTGTGCCTTGCGCATTTTGCTGACCGCCACTTTTTCCATGGCGCTGGTAATTTTTTGCGTGCTTTTGATGCTCGCAATCTTACTGCGAATCTCTTTTGCGCCTGCCATGTAACACCTATCAGGTTAGCAAGCGGGAGCCTTGCGGCTCCCGCTGCGGCTTACCAGGTTTGGGTGGCCTTGAACTTCTCGATACCGGCTTTCATGCCAGCGTCGATATCGTCATTGAAGTCACCCTTCACGTTGATCTTCGCCATCAGTTCGGCGTGATCGCGGTTGAAGTAAGCAATCAGCGCTTGTTCAAAGCTGCCGACCTTGGCGATTTCAACGTCGGTCAGGAACCCACGCTCAGCGGCATACAGCGACAACGCCATGTCAGCGATCGACATTGGGGCGTATTGCTTCTGCTTCATCAGCTCGGTAACGCGCTGACCATGCTCAAGTTGCTTACGGGTCGCTTCGTCCAGGTCAGAAGCGAACTGGGCGAATGCCGCCAGTTCACGGTACTGAGCCAGAGCGGTACGGATACCACCGGAGAGCTTCTTGATGATCTTGGTCTGAGCGGCACCACCCACACGGGATACCGAAACACCGGCGTTCACTGCAGGGCGGATGCCCGAGTTGAACATGGCCGATTCCAGGAAGATCTGACCGTCGGTGATGGAAATCACGTTGGTCGGAACGAACGCGGAAACGTCGCCAGCCTGGGTTTCGATGATCGGCAGTGCGGTCAGGGAACCGGTTTTGCCGGTCACTGCGCCGTTGGTGAACTTCTCTACGTACTCTTCCGAAACGCGGGATGCGCGCTCCAGCAGACGGGAGTGGAGATAGAACACGTCGCCTGGGTAGGCTTCACGGCCTGGTGGACGGCGCAGCAGCAGGGAAATCTGGCGGTAAGCCACTGCTTGCTTGGACAGATCGTCATAAACGATCAGCGCGTCTTCACCGCGGTCGCGGAAGTATTCACCCATGGTGCAACCGGAGTACGGTGCCAGGAATTGCAGCGCAGGAGATTCCGAAGCACTGGCAGCCACGATGATCGTGTTGGCCAGGGCGCCGTTTTCTTCCAGCTTGCGAACCACGTTGGCGATGGTCGATTGCTTCTGACCGATGGCTACGTAGACGCAGAAAATGCCGCTGTTCTTCTGGTTGATGATCGCGTCGATCGCCAGGGCGGTCTTACCGATCTGACGGTCACCGATGATCAGCTCACGCTGGCCACGGCCGACTGGGATCATGGCATCGACAGCCTTGTAGCCAGTCTGTACAGGCTGGTCTACCGACTTACGCCAGATCACGCCTGGAGCAACTTTCTCGACCGCGTCGGTCTCGGTGTTGCCCAGTGGACCTTTACCGTCAACAGGGTTACCCAGTGCGTCGACTACGCGACCCAGCAGTTCCTTACCAACCGGAACTTCCAGGATGCGGCCAGTGCACTTGGCGCTCATGCCTTCAGCCAGACTGGTGTACGCGCCCAATACAACGGCACCTACGGAGTCTTGCTCCAGGTTGAGGGCCATACCGTAGACGCCGCCCGGAAACTCGATCATCTCGCCGTACATTACGTCGGCCAGACCGTGAATCCGCACGATGCCGTCAGATACGCTGACGACAGTGCCTTCGTTACGGGCTTGGGAGGTCACATCGAGCTTGTCGATGCGGCCCTTGATAATTTCACTTATTTCGGAAGGATTGAGTTGCTGCATTGCTCTGCTGCCCCTTCAAACTCAAGATTTCAATGCTTCGGCAAGATTCGCGAGTTTGCCGCGAATCGAGCCATCGATAACCAGGTCGCCGGCGCGAATGACAACACCCCCAATGAGGGATGGGTCTTCCGCAACTTGCAGGCGCACTTCCCGGTCGAGTCGTGCACTGAGAACCTTGGCGAGTTTGTCTTGCTGTTCTTGGTTCAATGCAAAAGCACTGGTCACTTCAACGTCTACCGATTTCTCTTGCTCGGCCTTGTACAGGTCGAACAGAGCGGCAATCTCCGGCAGAAGCAGGAGACGGTCGTTTTCGGCAATGACGTTGATGAAGTTCTGTGCCTTCACATCAAACTTGTCGCCGCACACTTCAATAAAAGTGGCGGCCTTGTCTGCGCTCGTCAGTCGCGGGGCCTTGAGCACGCGCTGCATGGTGTCGTCTTGCGACACTGCTGCAGCCAGGCCGAGCATGGCTGACCAAGAGGCCAGCTGCTGGTGGGCCTGGGCGTGCTCGAAGGCTGCCTTAGCGTAAGGTCGGGCCAACGTGGTCAATTCTGCCATGATCGCCCTCGCTTAAATTTCAGCAGCCAGTTTGTTAACCAGCTCCGCGTGCGCGTTTTGATCGATTGTGGCACCCAGGATCTTCTCAGCACCGCCAACGGCCAGAGCACCCAGTTGGGCACGCAGCGCGTCTTTGACACCGTTCAGTTCCTGCTCGATCTCGGCCTGAGCCTGAACCTTCACACGGTCAGCGTCGATACGGGCTTTTTCAACAGCCTCTTCAACGATCTGGTTACCGCGTTTCTTGGCTTGCTCAATGATTTCGGCTGCTTGAGCTTTCGCTTCGCGCAGTTGTTGACCCGCTTTATCTTGGGCCAACTCCAGGTCGCGAGCTGCTCGTGCTGCAGCGTCCAGCCCATCCGCGATCTTCTTCTGACGTTCGTGCAGAGCTGCGATGACCGGAGGCCATACGAACTTCATGCAGAAAACGACAAAAATCAAGAACGCTAAGGACTGACCAATAATGGTTGCATTAATGTTCACGCCAATACCTCGCTCATTCGTTGCACAACACACCAATCACTCGAAAAGACGAGTGATTAACCGGCGAGTTGACCAACGAAAGGGTTCGCGAAGGTGAAGAACAGAGCGATACCAACACCGATCATGGTCACGGCGTCGAGCAGGCCGGCGACGATGAACATTTTAACTTGCAGCATTGGAACCATTTCTGGCTGACGCGCTGCGCCTTCCAGGAATTTGCCGCCCAGCAGGCCGAAACCAATGGCAGTACCCAGGGCGCCCAGGCCGATCAACAGTGCAACAGCGATAGCGGTTAGACCAACTACAGTTTCCATCTTTCCTCCCGACTTTTACGTCGTATGGTTTAGGTTTTTTAGATTTTAAAGCGGTAAAACAAATCGTTTCATAGCCCGGTAGGGCCTACCTTCCCGTTTTACCGGGAAGGACATCAGACTAGTCGAGACTGGTCTTAATGGTTCTCTTCGTGCGCCATCGACAGGTAGACGATGGTCAGCATCATGAAGATGAAGGCCTGCAGGGTGATGATCAGGATGTGGAACACAGCCCACGCCCACTGCAGAACAATGCCCAGGCCGCTAAGCCAGAGCAGGCCGCTGCCGAACATCACAGCGATCAGAATGAACACCAGCTCGCCGGCATACATGTTGCCGAACAGTCGCAGAGCCAGGGAAATAGGCTTGGCAACCAGAGTCACGAATTCCAGCAGGAAGTTCACCGGGATCAGCAGCGCTTGAACGAAGATGTTCTTGCTGCCGAACGGGTGCAGGGTCAGTTCGCCGATGAAGCCGCCGATGCCCTTGATCTTGATGCTGTAGAAAATGATCAACGCGAATACCGACAGGGCCATGCCCAGGGTAGCGTTAGGGTCCGTGGTGGAAACCGCACGGAAAGGAATGTGGTGATCGCCGGAGATCAGGATGGCCAGCTGAGGAATCCAGTCGACCGGGATCAGGTCGACGGCGTTCATCAGGAACACCCAGACGAAGATGGTCAGTGCCAGCGGTGCAATCACCGGGCTACGGCCATGGAAGCTGTCTTTCACGCTGCCATCGACGAATTCGACCAATACTTCAACGAAGTTCTGCAAAGCACCTGGCTGACCGGAAGTCGCCTTCTTTGCCGCCATGCGGAAAATGAAGACGAAGATCAGACCCAATGCGACCGACCAACCCAGAGTATCCAGGTGGAAAGCCCAGAAGCCCATTTCTTTGGCCTCTGCTGCGGAGTGGGCAAAGCCCCAGCCGCCATTAGGAAGCTGACCGAAGGTCAGGTTCTGCAAGTGGTGCTGGATATAGCCCGAAGCGGTTGTTTCTGCCATGGTTGCCTCAAACGCCCTAAGGTTTCGAAAGTCTTGTTTTCATTAGCAGGGGAGCGAACCAGCTGACCAGTTGGGTCAACACGAAGACGCCGAATACAGCCAGCGGCGCCAATGGCTTCACACCTGCAAAGGTCAGTGCAAACAGCACTGCCGTCAAAATCAGTTTCCCTGCTTCGCCGGCATAAAATGACCGGACGATCGCCTGGGCTGCTCGGGCGCCGGAAAACCGAAAGGCCCTGTGAGCAAAATACATATTGGGCAGCAAGGCTATCAGGCCTCCGCAGAGTCCTGAATATCCGGCTACGACTCCATGCCAGTACCAAAGCGCCAAAGCGGCGATCAGCAAAATGACAAATTGAGCCAATAAAACCGGAAATACGGCCAAGCGATGGAACGGCAACGTGTTTGGCGTGCGGGTTTCCATCACTCTTGCTCCTCAATGGTCGGCTGCCGGAAATCAATAACTTGGCATAATTTGTGCCGACAAAATGCGCGCAGAGTATAGGGGCGGTTCTGCCCCTATTCAACTGTCGGGTAGTGATTTCCGATCACACGCTACATAAGCAAATGTTTCAGCGGATGTGGGCAAGGACGCCCTGAAGCTCATCGAGAGAGTTATAGCCGATGACCAATTGGCCTTTGCCCTTCTTGCCGTGGCGAATTTGCACCGCAGAGCCCAGCCGCTCGGCCAGGCGCTGTTCAAGACGGGCAATATCCGGATCAGGTTTGGCCGTTTCGACCGGTGCAGGTTTGCCGCTCAACCACTGGCGAACCAGGGCCTCGGTCTGACGAACGGTGAGCCCTCGTGCGACAACGTGTCGCGCCCCTTCAACCTGTTGATTTTCGGGCAAACCGAGCAAAGCGCGGGCATGCCCCATTTCCAGGTCGCCATGGGACAGCATGGTCTTGATGACTTCCGGCAGCGCGATCAGGCGCAGCAAGTTGGACACGGTCACGCGGGACTTGCCCACGGCCTCGGCCACTTGTTGCTGGGTCAGCTGGAATTCCTGCTGCAAACGCTGCAACGCGATCGCTTCTTCGATCGGGTTGAGGTCTTCACGCTGGATGTTCTCGATCAAGGCCATGGCGATAGCGGTTTCATCCGGCACATCGCGGACCATCGCCGGGATGGTCTCCTTGCCGGCCTGCTGGCTGGCACGCCAGCGGCGTTCACCGGCGATGATTTCAAAACGTCCGCCACCGATCGGGCGGACCACGATCGGCTGCATCACGCCCTGGGCCTTGATCGAATTGGCCAGTTCTTCCAGCGCCTGGGGGTCCATGTCCCGGCGTGGCTGGTATTTGCCGCGCTGGATCAGGTCCAGGGGCAGGTGCTGCAGCTCGCGCTCGTCGGCCTGCACCGCTTGTTCTTCAAGCGATGTGACGGTCGGACCACTCAACAGTGCATCCAGTCCACGTCCGAGACCTCGTTTCTTGACGGCCATGGGGATTCCTTAAGTTGGCTGGGCTGCAGCGGTGCGTGAGTTGCGGCGTTGACGACGAACCATCTCGCCGGCCAGGGCCAGGTAGGCAATGGCGCCACGCGAGGATTTGTCATACGCCAGCGCGGGCATGCCGTAGCTTGGCGCTTCGGCCAGACGGATGTTGCGCGGGATAACTGTGTCGTAGAGCTGGTCGCCAAAGTGTTCCTTGAGCTGCGCCGACACATCGTTCATCAGGCTCAGGCGCGGATCGAACATCGTGCGCAGCAGGCCTTCGATCTGCAGGTTCGGATTGAGCAACTCAGCGATACGCTTGATGTTATCCACAAGGTCGCTCAAGCCTTCCAGCGCGTAGTACTCGCACTGCATGGGGATAATCACCCCATCGGCGGCCACCAGTGCGTTCAGCGTGAGCATCGACAGCGACGGTGGGCAGTCGATCAAGATGTAATCGTAATTCTCGCGGATCGGCGCCAGGGCGCTGCGCAGACGGCTTTCTTTCATCTGCATTTCCAGCAGCACCACTTCCGCCGCGGTCAAGTCGCGGTTGGCCGGCAGCAGTTGATAACCGCCGTGTTCGGAAAAGTGCATGGCCTGGGCCAGGTCGCACTCGCCGATCAGCAAGTCATAGACCGAGTTTTCCAGGCCGTGTTTATCCACACCGCTACCCATGGTGGCGTTGCCCTGTGGATCGAGATCGATCAACAGCACCCGGCGCTTGGTGGCGACCAGGGATGCTGCGAGGTTGATGCAGGTGGTGGTTTTGCCCACGCCACCTTTCTGGTTCGCTATCGCGAATACCTTAGCCATTCTTGCTTGTGTTCCCAATCATGCCGTGCGGCGCAGTATCAGCAGATGGCGTTGGCCTTGGCAACCGGGTACGGCCAAGGCGTGTTCGCTATCGAGGTGGAAGTCTGCCGGCAATGCTAACAGCTCGTCGCTTGGATGGACGCCCTTCATTGCCAGCCAGCGGGTGTCACGGTCGCCCAGGTGGCGAGTCCAGTTGCTGAAGTTGTCCATGCTGCTGAAGGCCCGGGAAACAATTCCGTTGAAAGGCTGTTCAGGCGTGAAGGCTTCGACGCGACTGTGGATAACTTGCAGGTTATCCAACTTGAGTTCGAGTTTGACCTGGGTCAGGAAGCGGGTTTTCTTGCCGTTGCTGTCCAGGCAGGTCACTTGCGACTCGGGAAACAGGATGGCCAGGGGAATGCCCGGCATGCCGCCGCCACTGCCGACGTCGAGCCAGCGGCCGTTTTCGATAAACGGCATCACACTCAAGCTGTCGAGCAAATGACGCGAAACCATTTCGTCCGGATCGCGCACTGCGGTCAGGTTGTAAGCCTTGTTCCATTTGATCAACAGGGCCAGGTAGCCCAACAGCAATTCGTGCTGGGCCGGGGTCAGGTCGACACCCAACTGGCGCGCACCTGTGGATAACTCTTCGGCATGTTGTGAGGTGACAGACGAACTCAAGCGCTTTGCTCCAACTGACGGCCCGCGCCGCGTTTTTTCAAATGAATCATCAACAGCGAAATGGCTGCCGGGGTCACACCGGGGATACGCGAAGCCTGGCCCAGGGTTTCCGGGCGAGTTATCCCCAGCTTGCTTTGGATTTCTTTCGACAGCCCGGAAATCCCGGTGTAGTCGATGTCCACAGGCAGCTTGGTATCTTCGCTGGCGCGCAGACGAGCGATTTCGTCCTGCTGACGGTCAATGTAACCGGCGTATTTGGTCTTGATCTCGACTTGCTCGGCGACCTGTGGATCTTCTGCGCCACCGCCCGTCACTTCGACCAGACCAGCGTAGTCGATTTCCGGACGGGAAAGCAGGTTCAGCAGGTTGTACTCGTGGGTCAGCGGCGTGCCGAATTTTTCGGCAATTGCGTCGCCCTGCTCGGTACCCGGGCGAACCCAGGTACTTTTCAGACGCTGTTCTTCCAGCGCAATGCTTTCGCGTTTTTTACAGAAGGCTTCCCAACGCGCGTCATCGACCAGGCCCAGCTCGCGACCTTTTTCGGTCAGGCGCAGGTCGGCGTTGTCTTCGCGCAGGATCAGACGGTATTCCGCCCGGGACGTGAACATCCGGTACGGTTCCTGGGTACCGAGGGTAATCAGGTCGTCAACCAGCACGCCGATGTATGCCTCATCGCGACGCGGGCACCAGCTGTCTTTGCCCTGCGCGCGCAGCGCAGCGTTGGTTCCGGCCAGCAAACCCTGGGCGCCGGCTTCTTCGTAACCGGTGGTGCCGTTGATTTGGCCGGCGAAGAACAGGCCGCCGATGACTTTGGTTTCGAGGCTGTACTTGAGGTCACGCGGGTCGAAGTAGTCGTACTCGATGGCGTAGCCCGGACGCACGATGTGTGCGTTTTCCATGCCGCGAATCGATTGCACGATCTGGATCTGCACGTCGAAAGGCAGCGAAGTGGAAATGCCGTTCGGGTAAAGCTCGTGGGTAGTCAAACCTTCGGGCTCGATGAAGACCTGATGGCTTTCCTTGTCGGCAAAGCGGTGGATCTTGTCTTCGATCGACGGGCAATAACGCGGGCCGATGCCTTCGATCACCCCGGAATACATCGGCGAACGGTCGAGGTTCGCAGCAATGATTTCGTGGGTACGGGCATTGGTATGGGTAATCCAGCAGCTCACCTGTTTCGGATGCTGCTCTTTGGAGCCCATGAACGACATCACAGGTATCGGCGTATCACCGGCTTGTTCGGTCATCACCGAGAAATCCACAGAACGCCCGTCGATACGCGGCGGGGTCCCGGTTTTCAGGCGACCGACACGCAGCGGCAATTCACGCAGGCGTTTTGCCAGGGCAATCGACGGCGGATCACCGGCGCGACCACCGGAATAGTTCTGCATACCGATGTGGATAAGTCCGCCCAGGAACGTACCAGTGGTCAACACCACGGATTCTGCGAAGAAACGTAGGCCCATCTGGGTGACAACACCGCGCACCTGGTCCTGCTCGACGATCAGGTCGTCCGCGGCCTGTTGAAATATCCACAGGTTCGCCTGGTTCTCCAGGGTTTCGCGCACGGCCGCCTTGTACAGGATGCGGTCGGCTTGTGCCCGGGTAGCACGCACGGCCGGGCCTTTGCGGCTGTTGAGCACGCGAAATTGAATACCACCCTTGTCGGTAGCCATGGCCATCACGCCGCCGAGGGCGTCGATTTCTTTGACCAAGTGGCTTTTGCCGATCCCGCCAATGGCGGGGTTGCAACTCATGGCACCGAGGGTTTCCACGTTGTGCGTAAGCAACAGGGTTTTTACGCCCATACGTGCTGACGCCAGTGCTGCCTCGGTACCGGCATGACCGCCGCCGATGACGATCACTTCAAAACGGGAAGGGAAATCCACCACGCACCTCGTGCCTGCTTATGTAGGTAATCAGGAATTGTCTGTTGAAAGAGATTTAGAGCTTTGGCGGCAAGTATAGGGACTTAGCCCTTCCTAAAGAACCCTTTGCACAAAATTTAACCAGCTGTGGATGAATCACAGACAATAGAAATTAAAAGAGAGAAATTTATTAAATCTTTGTTTTTATGTTTATTTCTACTGAGCCACATTTCTGTGGATAGATCTCTACAGGCCTTTATTTACTTTGTGTACAGCGATTCAAAAGTCTGTGGTCATGTGCCAATGAGGCCGTTGGATAAGTGCTTTAAGCCTGTGGATTAAACAGGTGGTTATCCACAGATGGGTTTATCTTCAGTTTTCAGGCCCTGTTATCAACTGGGCACAGGGGCGGTTATTCACAGGGCTTAATCCACAGAAACAGACGAATCGCGGCATATTTGGCGCATGGGGAAGCCACCGAAATCTTTCGATTCGATGAGAGTTCTGGAAAAAGAGACCTATTGTGAGAAACCATAGTGCAGTTAATAATAGCGATTATCATTAACCTGCCCTGTCGCGCCCTATGTCCCCTCCTTCACACATGGCCGCCGTCCAACACATCTACGAGCAGCACCACTCGTGGTTGCAGGGATGGCTCAAAGGCAAATTGCATAACGCCTGCGATGCGGCCGACGTGGCACACGATACGTTCGTGCGTATTCTGGGTGGACGGCATGCGGCACAGATCCTGGAGCCGCGAGACTATCTGGCGACCATCGCACGGGGCTTGGTGATCGATCGTTATCGCCGCCACGCCATCGAACAGGCCTACAAACAAAGCCTGGCCGAACGCCCTGAAACCTTCGCAATCAGTGAAGAAGACAAGGCAATCATCATCGAAACCCTGGTGGCTGTGGATAAAGCCCTGTCTGGCCTGGGGGAGCGAGCACGTCGGATTTTCATGCTGTCACAAATACAGGGCCTGACTTATCAACAGATCGCCGATCAACTGCAGGTTTCCCTGACCACTGTGAAAAAGCACATGATCCGTGCGCTGACCGAGTGCGCGCTGATCATGGCCAGCCTCTGATGTCCGCCCCCGACCGCAAAGCCTTCGAGGCAGCCGCCAGTTGGTATGTGCAGTTTCAGGCACAGCCGCCGACCCCTAGTGAACGACATGCCTGGCAACAATGGCTCAATGGCGATCCTTCCCACCAGGCCGCGTGGAACCAGATGGAACGGTTACAACGCAGCCTCGGTGCCCTGCCCCAGGACGTTAGCCACCGCGCATTGTCGACCCTCGAACAACGGCGACAGGTGCTCAAGTGGATGCTGGTACTTGGCGGTACGGGGTATGTCGGCTGGAACGTTCAGCAACACACTGACCTGCGGAATATCTGGGCCGACTACCGTACGGCCGTGGGCGGCCGGCGGCGTATCGAACTGGCTGACGGCACACGGATCGATCTCAATACCAGCACCGCCATTGATGTGGCATTCGATGGGCGCCAGCGTTTGATTCGCCTGCGCGAAGGTGAAGTACTTATCAACACCGGCAAGTCGGGTGGGCAGACACCGTTCTATGTTGAAACCCGCCAAGGACGGGTGCAGGCATTGGGGACGCGATTTACCGTGCGCCAACTGGCGGGCTCCACACGAGTCGGTGTGCTGGAGGACAAGGTGAACATCTCGCCTGCGGATCAGCCTGAACACAGTCGATTACTTGGCGCCGGCGAAAGCGCTGACTTCGATCGACAAAATGTCGGACCCAACCAACGCTATCTTCGTGCACAGACCGCTTGGGTCGACGGCCAGTTGGTCGTCTTGGACGCACGGCTCGGTGACGTCATCGACGAACTCGCCCGCTATCGATCCGGTGTCATCAGATGCGATTTGGCCTCGCAACACCTGCGCGTTTCCGGGGCTTTCCGACTGGATGCCACCGACGCAGTGCTGGCTAACCTGCAGGCGACATTGCCGATCCAAGTGAAGTACTTCACCCGGTATTGGGTGTCGGTGCAGCGAATCGGCTGACTGAAAAATAATCCACAAGGGGGTTATCTTTTTTCAATCTGTCGCGGCCCTACAGGTAATTACGACGCAACCTTCAGGGCTTACCCACACATGCGCCTTCCTACCCAGCTTCGCCAGCGACTGTCCCGCCACGGCTTTTCATGCGGTTTACTGTTAAGTACTGCCAGTGCCGTCGGTGTTTTCCTGCCTACCTGTGTGATGGCCGCGAGCGCGACGCAGCACTACAGCATTGCCGCTGGCCCGCTGGATAACGTCTTGAGCCAATTTGCCGCCAGGGCCAATGTCATTCTCTCTTTCTCCCCGCAACAGACTGCGCATTTGCGCAGCCCTGGATTGGATGGGGATTACTCAACAGAACAGGGTTTTGCACTGTTACTCCGCGAATCTGGCCTACAGGCCGTCGCGCAAGCGCCTGACAGTTATGTATTACAAGCCGCGCCGACCGGGGAATTGACGTTGGCGCCTACCACCGTCAGTACTTATCAACAGGGTGGTTTTTATCAGGAGATTGCCGGAGACGTCGGTTACAAAGCGCAAAACAGTCGAATCGGCACCAAGACCAGTACGCCTCTGTCGGAAACGCCGCGTTCTGTATCGGTGGTCACCGGCCAACGTATCAAGGACCAGAAATCCCAGACCCTGACTGAAGTCCTCGGTTATGTACCCGGTATCTTCGCGCCGCCCTTTGCCGCAGGCGATGGTCTGGCGGGTGACCTGTTCTTCATTCGCGGGTTTAACGCCACCGATTACGGCTACGGCTTGCTGCGCGATGGCCTGCGCGTACAAGGCAATCGGTACGACACCACCAGCGAGCCCTATGGCCTGGAGCGTGTGGAAATCTTCCGGGGGCCCTCTTCCCTGCTCTACGGCGAAAACGCCCCCGGCGGCCTGGTGAATCTGGTGAGCAAACATCCAACCGCCACGCCACAGGGCGAGGTGCAACTGGGTTACGGTTCGAATAACCGCCGCCAACTGGGTGTGGATATTTCCGGCCCACTCACTGACGCCGGCAATATCCTGGGGCGCGTGGTGATGCTTGGTCGCAAGTCCGACACCCAGACCGACCATGTGCCAGATGATCGCCTCTACATTGCGCCGTCCCTGACCCTGAATTTCGACGATTACAACACCCTGACGCTGTTGGCCAACTACCAGAAAGACCACACCAACCTGGAACTTGGCCTACCCGCCGCCGGCACTTTGCTGACCAACCCGAATGGGAAATTGTCCAAGCACACCCTGCTCGGCGATCCGGACTGGAACACGTTTGAGCGGGAAGCCTGGAGCACCGGATACGAATTCAGCCACAGCTTCAACGACGAATGGCAGTTCCGCCAGAACTCGCGTTACATGCAGTCACGCATCAACCGTCATGAGACCTGGCCCGGAGAGTTGAACAACCGCGGCTTCGGCACCCAGTTGAACATGAATGCTTACGACCGCTACAACAAGTCGATGGTGTATTCCCTGGATAACCAGTTGGAGGGGAAATTCCAGCTGGGCGACCTGGAAAATACTGTGCTGTTCGGCGCGAGCTACGATCGCACCTCGTTCAACCAGGACTGGGACGCCGGGTTTGCCGGGACCATCAATGTGTATAACCCGGTGTACCTGCGCGAACCGACCACACCGCTCGCCATCCAGAACACCTTGCTGGAACAGCAGATGAAAGGGGTTTATGCACAGATCCAGAGTAAGTATGACCACTGGTTGTTCTTGCTCGGCGGCCGTCAGGACTGGGTCGAAAGTGATTTCCGCGACAAGGTGAAGCCCTCGACCGACTCCAGCACCACGGAACAGAAGTTCACCTACCAGGGTGGCGTGATGTACCAGTTCGACAACGGCCTGACGCCCTATGTCAGCTATTCCACAGCATTCGTACCGGTGCAGCAGATCTCGGTGGCGGGCTCACCGCTCAAGCCGATCACCAGTCGCCAATACGAAGTGGGTGTGAAGTACGAGCCGATTGGCTGGGATACGGCGATGACATTATCGGTGTATGACCTGCGCAAGGAGGACGATACCTACCTCGACTCCACCACCAACACGTACCGCCAGGTGGGTGAAAGCCGTGCCAAAGGTGCCGAGGTCGAGATCAACAGCAACATAACGCCCAACCTCAACGTGACAGCGGCCTACACCTATACCGATGCACGGATTACCAAGGATTTCGCCGGTTCGCTGGTAGAGGGGCGCCAGATGACGGGTGTTCCGCGCAATCAAGCCTCGGTGTGGGGTAAATATCGCGTCCTCGATGGCCAGCTCAAAGGCCTGTCCTTTGGTGGCGGTGTGCGTTACTTCGATAGCGCGTTTTCCTACAGCAAGCCGAGCTTGTACGGCAAGCTCGACCCTGGAAGCGTCACATTGGTGGATGCGGTTGTGGGTTATCAGATCGACCCGCACTGGTCGGTGGACCTGAACGCCAAGAACCTGTTCGACAAGGAATATGTGTCGGGTTGCAACGATGCGGGGCGTTGCTATTGGGGTGACAGCCGTACCTTGCTCGGTACGGTGTCCTATAACTGGTAAACCGCTGTGGATAACTCGGCTATTTGCCGATGCAGAAACTGGAAAAGATCCGTCCCAACAAATCATCGGAGCTGAATGCGCCGGTGATTTCCCCCAACAGCTGCTGCGCCTGGCGTAAATCTTCGGCCAGCAGCTCTCCGGCACCCGCCAGGGTCAACTGCGCGCGACCATGCTCCAACGCCGCGCTTGCATGGCGCAACGCCTCCAGGTGCCTGCGGCGCGCGCTGAAGCTGCTTTCGGAGGTCTGCTCGTAGCCCATGCAGGCCTTGAGATGTTCGCGTAGCAACTCGAGGCCATCACCCGCCGACTTGGCGCTCAAGCTGATAGTGACGTGGCCATCCTCGCTGGTTTCCATGGCAATCGCCTCACCCGTGAGGTCGGCCTTGTTACGGATCAACGTGACCTTGGCCGGGTCCGGTCGCTGTTCGAGGAATTCAGGCCACAGTGCAAAAGGATCCACAGCTTCAGGCGCGGTGGCATCCACAACCAGCAACACGCGGTCTGCTTCACTGATGGCCTTGAGCGCCCGTTCCACGCCGATCTTTTCCACCTGGTCATCGGTATCACGCAAACCGGCAGTGTCGACCACGTGCAACGGCATGCCATCGATGTGGATATGTTCACGCAGGATGTCGCGGGTAGTGCCGGCGATCTCGGTGACGATAGCTGCTTCGCGCCCGGCCAGGGCGTTCAGCAGGCTGGATTTGCCCGCATTCGGGCGCCCCGCGATAACGACCGTCATGCCATCACGCAGCAAGGCGCCCTGCCCGGCTTCGCGCAGCACTGTGGATAACTCTTCACGGACTTTATCCAGCATCGCCAATACGTGGCCATCGGCAAGAAAGTCGATTTCCTCTTCCGGGAAATCAATCGCTGCCTCGACATAGATGCGCAGGCTGATCAATTGCTCGGTCAAGTTATGCACACGCAGGGAAAACGCCCCCTGCAACGAGCGCAGCGCATTGCGCGCCGCCTGTGCAGAACTGGCCTCGATCAAGTCGGCAATCGCCTCGGCCTGGGCCAGGTCGAGCTTGTCATTCAGGAACGCACGCTCGCTGAACTCCCCCGGCCGGGCCAATCGGCAACCCAATTGCAGGCAGCGTTGCAACAGCATGTCCAGCACCACCGGGCCACCGTGGCCCTGCAATTCCAGGACATCCTCGCCGGTGAACGAATTCGGCCCCGGGAAGTAAAGCGCCAGGCCTTCGTCCAACACACTGCTGTCAGCATCCAGGAACGGACCGTAATGGGCATAACGCGGTTTCAGCTCCCGCCCGCTGATGGCTTGGGCCGCCACGCCAGCGAGTGGCCCGGAAATACGCACAATACCGACGCCGCCGCGACCTTGAGCGGTAGCGACAGCAGCGATGGTTTCACGAGGAGCGCTCATCGGCAGGTTCCAGAACAAAAGTGACGGAAAGCAAAACGCCCCACTAGGGGGCGTCTTGAGTGGTTATCCACAGAGTAAATTACGCCTCGGCTTTTTTGGTAGCCGCTTCGATTTTACGCGTGATGTACCACTGTTGAGAGATCGACAATACGTTGTTGACCACCCAGTACAGCACCAGACCAGCTGGGAACCACAGGAAGAAGAAGGTGAAGATGATTGGCATCATTTTCATTACCTTGGCCTGCATCGGGTCCGGCGGAGTCGGGTTCAGACGCTGCTGGATGAACATGGTCGCGCCCATGATGATCGGCAGGATAAAGAACGGGTCTTTGATCGACAGGTCAGTAATCCACAGGATGAACGGCGCCTGACGCATTTCCACGCTTTCCAGCAGAACCCAGTACAGCGACAGGAACACCGGCATCTGTACCAGAATCGGCAAGCAACCACCCAGCGGGTTGATCTTCTCTTTCTTGTACAGCTCCATCATGGCCTGCGACATTTTCTGCCGGTCATCACCATGCTGTTCTTTCAACGCGGCCAGTTTCGGGGCCACGGCACGCATGCGCGCCATCGACTTGTAGCTGGCTGCCGACAGTGGGAAGAAGATCCCCTTGATCAGCATGGTCAAGAAGATGATCGAGAAGCCCCAGTTGCCGACGATGCTGTGGATATGTTGCAGCAGCCAGAAAATCGGCTGGGCAATGAACCACAGGATGCCGTAGTCCACAGTCAGTTCCAGACCTGGGGACAACTCTTTGAGTACAGCCTGGCTTTTCGGCCCGGCGTACAGAGTGGCGCTGGTTTCAGCCTTGGCACCTGGTGCGACGGTCAACGCCGGGCCAGTGTAGCCAATGATGTAGTTGCCTTTGGTGTCCTTGCGCGCTGCGACCAGGTTGTTCTGGCCAGGCTGGGGAATCCACGCGGTCACGAAGTAGTGTTGCAGCCATGCAACCCAGCCACCGTTCACGTTGTAGGTGATCGGCGCCTTTTGCTTGTCTTCGGCTACCTTGTCGATATCTTTCATCGACACTTTTTTGTACGGCTCCGAACTTGTCCACAGGGCAGCGCCCAGGTAAGTCGCGGTGCCAGTCGCGGTGCTGGAAGACGGATCGGAGCTGGCATCACGCTTGAGCTGGGCAAACATCGCACCGGTCCAAGGTTGAGCGCTCTGGTTGTCGATCAGGTAGGTGACAACAATGTCGTACAGGCCACGTTTGAGTGTGAACCGCTTGATGTAGTTGACGCCGTCCTTGCTGAACTTCAAGTCAACGACCAATTGGTCCTGGCCATCGGCCAGTTGATAACTCTTCTTCTCCGAGGAGAAAACCGGACGACCGGTAGCGCTTGCATCGGGACCGTTGGTGCCGATCAAGCCACTTTGAGCCTGGTAAACGCGCTCGCCACCGTTATCGAACAACTGGAATGGAATTTCCGGGTGATCCTGACGGCGTGGGTACAGCGGAAGTGTCAGCTTGGCAACATCGCCACCTTGCGGGTCGATAGCCAGGTCCAATACATCCGTTTTGACCTGGATGAGGTCCGTGCTAGCGGCAACTGGCACTTCGGCAGGGGCATTGGTTTCGCCCGCGGCACGTGGAATGTCATCACTGGCGGCAGTGTTGGTGCCACTCACTGTATCGGGAAGCCCCGCTGGAACAGCATTGGCAGCAACATTCTGAGTCGGCAGGGCAGCTTGGCCGTAGTCCTGGTTCCACTTAAGGACCATGACGTAGGACACGATTGCCAGGGCGACGATCAGGATCGTGCGTTTAATATCCATGATTACTCGGCCATCGAAGAAGAACGGGAGGTAGGGATAGGTGGAACCGGGTCATAACCACCGGCATTCCACGGATGACAGCGACCTAAACGACGAAAGGTCAGCCAGCCACCGCGCAGAAGACCATGATTTTCTATGGCCTCTAACGCGTAGCAGGAACAACTGGGGTAGAAACGACAGTGGTTGGCCATCAGAGGACTAATGGCATAGCGATAAAACTGGATCGGAACGATTGCCAGTTTACGCATCAAGGCTGTCTACCCCTACAGTTTCGGTGCTGACTGCTGGTGCTGGCTTGCTGGTGCGAGCCAAACGTTTCCAGAGCTTGCCGAAATGCTGAATCAATTCGGGGTTTTCTACATCCCCCAAGCCTTTGCGCGCGACGATAACAATATCCCAACCAACCAGAGTGTCCTGGTGGAGGCGAAACGATTCGCGCATCAGACGCTTGAGGCGATTGCGCTCAACGGAGAGCTTTACGCTCTTCTTGCCGATCACCAACCCGAGACGGGGGTGATCCAGATCGTTGTTACGCGCAAGGAGCAGGAGATTTTTCCCCGGAACCTTGCCGGTGGGGGAGTCAAAGACTGCCTTGAAGTGCCGGGGGGTAAGCAGACGCTTTTCCCGACTGAAGTCCTGACTCACCGCAGGTACCGGATTATCAAACTGCCAGACGTGCACGACCTTTGGCGCGACGACGCGACAGGACAGCACGGCCGTTCTTGGTAGCCATGCGAGCACGGAAACCGTGGGTGCGGGCGCGTTTGATGGTGCTTGGTTGGAAAGTACGTTTCATGGCGTTGTTACCTGGTTCGTCCACAACGGGCCGGAATGGCCCCCGTTTTAAGAGACCGGCGATTCTAGAGAAAGCAAGCCTCTAGGTCAATTTCCAACCAGCTTTTCCTTCAATTAGATCTCTATAGGCCAATTCGCCGTTTCTTGTTCGCCAGGCGTTCATGAGCAATGCCATAGATATAAAAATAAAGAAGGAAGTTATTTAAAGCTTTTCTGTAAAGCTTATAAAAGCTAGGCACGCCCTCCTCTGTGGATAACTGCCTCCAGGCCATATTCCACCTGATGTACAGAGAATGACAACACGGGGGAGAAACTGGGCTCTGCCTGTGCTGCACTGTCGGATAAGCTGTGGGTGGAATGGGTTGTTATCCACAGGCCAGTTACCCACAGACTTTCGCCCCCACTTGTACAACGAGCTTAGGCACGCTTATCCACAGAGCTTATGCACAGACCATTGGTCGCATTTTTTGTGCTTAACACGTTGATTTTGGCTGCCCTGTGCGCAACCTACATGTGGATAAGTGGGCGGCTCGCCGCTACAATGGCGGCTGTTTTTGCCTCACCGGCTTTCAACTTAGGGGATATCCGTGTCAGTGGAACTTTGGCAGCAGTGCGTGGAGCTTTTGCGCGAGGAGCTGCCTGCCCAGCAATTCAACACCTGGATCCGTCCGCTACAAGTCGAAGCCGAAGGCGACGAGTTGCGTGTCTACGCACCCAATCGTTTTGTTCTCGACTGGGTCAACGAGAAGTACCTGGGCCGCGTTCTCGAATTGCTCGACGAACATGGCAACGGTGTTGCCCCTGTGCTCTCCTTATTAATAGGAAGCAAGCGCAGCTCCGCGCCTCGCGCTGCACCGAATGCGCCGTTGGCTGCCGCTGCCTCGCAAGCCCAGGCCGTGACGGCACCGCCGGCGCCTGCGCCAGCTCCCGCGCCATCCAAGGCTTCCGCGCAGAAAAGCGCGCCGGAGAACGAAGAGCCGTCACGCGACAGCTTCGACCCGATGGCCGGTGCCAGCTCCCAGCAAGCACCGGTTCGCGCCGAACAGCGCACCGTGCAAGTTGAAGGCGCGCTCAAGCACACCAGCTACCTGAACCGCACCTTCACCTTCGAGAACTTTGTCGAAGGTAAATCCAACCAGCTGGCCCGAGCGGCCGCCTGGCAGGTCGCCGATAACCCCAAGCATGGTTACAACCCGCTCTTCCTTTATGGCGGCGTCGGCTTGGGTAAGACTCACTTGATGCACGCTGTGGGTAACCACCTATTAAAGAAGAACCCGAATGCCAAGGTTGTGTACCTGCACTCGGAGCGCTTCGTGGCTGACATGGTCAAGGCCTTGCAGCTAAACGCCATCAACGAGTTCAAGCGGTTCTACCGTTCCGTTGATGCCTTGCTGATCGATGACATTCAATTCTTCGCACGCAAGGAACGTTCACAGGAAGAGTTTTTCCACACCTTCAACGCCCTGCTCGAAGGCGGCCAACAGGTCATCCTGACCAGTGACCGCTATCCGAAGGAAATCGAAGGCCTGGAAGAACGCTTGAAGTCGCGCTTCGGCTGGGGTCTGACCGTTGCGGTAGAGCCGCCGGAACTGGAAACCCGCGTCGCGATCCTGATGAAAAAGGCCGACCAGGCGAAAGTCGACCTGCCCCACGATGCAGCGTTCTTCATTGCCCAGCGCATTCGCTCCAACGTGCGTGAGCTGGAAGGCGCACTCAAGCGGGTTATCGCGCACTCGCACTTCATGGGTCGCGACATCACCATCGAGCTGATTCGCGAGTCCCTGAAAGACCTGCTGGCCCTGCAAGACAAATTGGTGAGTGTGGATAACATCCAACGCACTGTTGCCGAATACTACAAAATCAAGATTTCCGACCTGTTGTCCAAGCGCCGTTCGCGCTCGGTGGCACGTCCACGGCAAGTGGCCATGGCGCTCTCCAAGGAGCTGACCAACCACAGCCTGCCGGAAATCGGCGATGTATTTGGCGGTCGTGACCACACCACCGTGTTGCACGCGTGCCGCAAAATCAACGAACTCAAGGAATCCGACGCGGATATTCGCGAGGACTACAAGAACCTGCTGCGTACACTGACCACTTGATGACACCAGCGCAGCTTATTAAGGCAAGGGACTAGACCATGCATTTCACCATTCAACGCGAAGCCCTGTTGAAACCCCTGCAACTGGTCGCAGGCGTCGTCGAGCGCCGACAGACCTTGCCGGTGCTTTCCAACGTATTGCTGGTGGTCGAAGGCCAGCAATTGTCCCTGACTGGTACCGACCTTGAAGTCGAACTGGTCGGTCGTGTGCAGTTGGAAGAGCCTGCCGAACCTGGCGAGATCACCGTTCCAGCGCGCAAGCTGATGGACATCTGCAAGAGCCTGCCGAACGACGCGCTGATCGACATCAAGGTTGATGAAGCCAAGTTGGTGGTCAAGGCTGGTCGTAGCCGCTTCACCCTGTCGACCTTGCCAGCCAATGACTTCCCAACCGTGGAAGAAGGCCCGGGCTCGCTGACCTGCAGCCTGGAGCAGAGCAAGCTGCGTCGATTGATCGAGCGCACCAGCTTCGCCATGGCGCAACAGGACGTGCGTTACTACCTCAACGGCATGCTGCTGGAAGTATCCGAAGGCATCATCCGTGCCGTAGCCACCGACGGCCATCGCCTGGCCATGTGCTCGATGAAAGCCGACATCGGCCAGCCGGACCGTCATCAGGTCATCGTGCCGCGCAAGGGTATCCTCGAACTGGCGCGTCTGCTCACTGAGCCGGATGGCAATGTCAGCATCGTGTTGGGCCAACACCACATCCGCGCGACCACCGGCGAGTTCACCTTTACCTCCAAGCTGGTTGACGGCAAGTTCCCGGATTACGAGCGCGTACTGCCCAAGGGCGGTGACAAATTGGTGCTCGGCGACCGCCAGGCGTTGCGTGAAGCCTTCAGCCGCACCGCGATTCTTTCCAACGAAAAGTACCGTGGTATCCGTCTGCAACTGGCCAACGGTCAGCTGAAAATCCAGGCCAACAACCCGGAGCAGGAAGAAGCCGAGGAAGAAGTGGGCGTCGACTACAACGGCGGTTCCCTGGAGATCGGCTTCAACGTGAGCTACTTGCTGGACGTGCTGGGGGTGATGACCACTGAACAGGTTCGCCTGATTCTGTCGGACTCCAACAGCAGTGCCCTTGTGCAGGAATCCGACAACGACGACTCGGCTTACGTTGTTATGCCGATGCGCCTGTAATAGAAGCTAGATGTCCCTCAGTCGCGTCTCGGTCACCGCGGTGCGCAATCTGCACCCGGTGACCTTCTCCCCCTCCCCCCGCATCAATATCCTCCATGGCGCCAACGGCAGTGGCAAAACCAGCGTGCTGGAAGCCATCCACTTGCTGGGGCTTGCCCGTTCCTTTCGCAGTGCCCGCCTGTTGCCGGTGATCCAATACGAGCAACTGGCCTGCACGGTGTTTGGCCAAGTCGAATTGGCTGAAGGGGGACATAGCGCCTTGGGCATATCCCGTGATCGCGGTGGTGAGTTTCAAATCCGTATTGATGGTCAAAATGCGCGTAGCGCAGCACAGCTGGCGGAAATCCTGCCGCTACAATTGATCAACCCAGACAGCTTCCGTTTGCTGGAAGGTGCGCCAAAAATCCGCAGGCAGTTCCTCGATTGGGGAGTGTTCCACGTGGAACCGCGTTTTATGGCCACCTGGCAGCGCTTGCAGAAGGCCCTGCGGCAGCGGAACTCATGGCTGCGGCATGGTACACTTGACGCCGCTTCGCAAGCGGCCTGGGACCGGGAACTGTGCCTGGCCAGCGACGAAATTGATGAATACCGCCGCGCCTATATCAAAGCCTTGAAACCAGTCTTTGAGCAGACCTTGAGTGAGTTGTTGGATCTCGAAGGGCTGACGCTGAGCTACTACCGTGGCTGGGATAAAGAGCGAGAACTGAGTGCCGTACTCGCGACGTCCTTGCAGCGGGACCAGCAAATTGGCCATACCCAGGCCGGCCCCCAACGTGCCGATTTGCGCCTTAGATTAGGCGCTCATAATGCCGCAGACATCTTGTCCCGTGGCCAGCAGAAGTTGGTGGTGTGCGCGCTGCGTATCGCTCAGGGGCATTTGGTTAGCCAAGCCCGACGCGGTCAGTGTATTTATCTGGTGGATGACTTGCCGTCTGAACTCGACGAGCAGCATCGCCGCGCGCTATGCCGCTTGTTGGAAGACTTACGCTGCCAGGTGTTTATCACCTGTGTAGACCACGAATTATTGAGGGAAGGCTGGCAGACGGAAACGCCAGTCGCTTTGTTCCACGTGGAACAGGGCCGTATCACCCAGACCCACGACCATCGGGAGTGAAGGCATGAGCGAAGAAAACACGTACGACTCGACCAGCATTAAAGTGCTGAAAGGTTTGGATGCCGTACGCAAACGTCCCGGTATGTACATTGGCGACACCGATGATGGTAGCGGTCTGCACCACATGGTGTTCGAGGTGGTCGATAACTCCATCGACGAAGCGCTGGCCGGTCACTGCGACGACATCAGCATTATCATCCACCCGGATGAATCCATCACCGTACGCGACAACGGTCGCGGCATTCCGGTCGATGTGCATAAAGAAGAAGGCGTTTCGGCGGCAGAGGTCATCATGACCGTGCTCCACGCCGGCGGTAAGTTCGATGACAACTCCTACAAAGTATCCGGCGGTTTGCACGGTGTAGGCGTATCCGTAGTGAACGCACTGTCCGAAGAACTGATCCTGACCGTTCGCCGCAGCGGCAAGATCTGGGAACAGACCTACATCCACGGCGTTCCGAAAGAACCGATGAAAATTGTCGGCGACAGCGAAACCACTGGTACGCAGATCCACTTCAAGCCATCGGCTGAAACCTTCAAGAATATCCACTTCAGCTGGGACATCCTGGCCAAGCGTATTCGTGAACTGTCCTTCCTCAACTCCGGTGTGGGTATCGTCCTCAAGGATGAGCGCAGCGGCAAGGAAGAGCTGTTCAAGTACGAAGGCGGCCTGCGTGCGTTCGTTGAATACCTGAACACCAACAAGACTGCGGTCAACCAGGTGTTCCACTTCAACATCCAGCGCGAAGACGGCATCGGCGTGGAAATCGCCCTGCAGTGGAACGACAGCTTCAACGAGAACCTGTTGTGCTTCACCAACAACATTCCACAGCGCGACGGCGGTACTCACCTGGTGGGTTTCCGTTCCGCACTGACGCGTAACCTGAACACCTACATCGAAGCCGAAGGCTTGGCCAAGAAGCATAAAGTTGCCACTACCGGTGACGATGCCCGTGAAGGCCTGACCGCGATTATCTCGGTAAAAGTGCCGGACCCTAAGTTCAGCTCCCAGACCAAAGACAAGCTGGTGTCTTCCGAAGTGAAGACCGCAGTGGAACAGGAGATGGGCAAGTACTTCTCCGACTTCCTGCTGGAGAACCCGAACGAAGCCAAGCTGGTCGTCGGCAAGATGATCGACGCAGCACGTGCCCGTGAAGCCGCGCGTAAGGCCCGTGAGATGACCCGCCGCAAAGGCGCGCTGGACATCGCCGGCCTGCCGGGCAAACTGGCGGACTGCCAGGAGAAGGACCCTGCCCTCTCCGAACTGTATCTGGTGGAAGGTGACTCTGCTGGCGGTTCCGCCAAGCAGGGTCGTAACCGTCGCACCCAGGCCATCCTGCCGTTGAAGGGTAAGATCCTCAACGTCGAGAAAGCCCGTTTTGACAAGATGATTTCTTCCCAGGAAGTCGGCACCTTGATCACGGCATTGGGCTGCGGTATTGGCCGTGATGAGTACAACATCGACAAGTTGCGCTACCACAACATCATCATCATGACCGATGCTGACGTCGACGGTTCGCACATCCGCACGCTGCTGCTGACCTTCTTCTTCCGTCAGTTGCCGGAGCTGATCGAGCGCGGCTACATCTACATCGCCCAGCCGCCGTTGTACAAAGTGAAAAAGGGCAAGCAAGAGCAATACATCAAAGACGACGACGCCATGGAAGAGTACATGACGCAGTCGGCCCTGGAAGATGCCAGCTTGCACCTGAACGACGAAGCCCCGGGCATCTCCGGTGAGGCGCTGGAGCGCCTGGTCAACGACTTCCGCATGGTGATGAAGACCCTCAAGCGTTTGTCGCGCCTGTACCCTCAGGAACTGACCGAGCACTTCATCTACCTGCCAGCCGTTAGCCTGGAACAGCTGGGCGATCACGCAGCGATGCAGGATTGGCTGGCCCAGTACGAAGTGCGTCTGCGCACTGTCGAGAAGTCTGGCCTGGTCTACAAGGCCAGCCTGCGCGAAGACCGTGAGCGTAACGTCTGGTTGCCAGAGGTCGAACTGATCTCCCACGGCCTGTCGAACTACGTCACCTTCAACCGCGACTTCTTCGGCAGCAACGACTACAAAACCGTGGTCACACTGGGCGCGCAACTGAGCACCCTGCTGGACGATGGCGCATACATTCAGCGTGGCGAACGCAAGAAGGCAGTCAAGGAATTCAAAGAAGCCCTCGACTGGCTGATGGCCGAAAGCACCAAGCGTCACACTATCCAGCGATACAAAGGTCTGGGCGAAATGAACCCGGATCAGCTGTGGGAAACCACCATGGACCCAAGCCAGCGTCGCATGCTGCGCGTGACCATCGAAGACGCCATTGGCGCAGACCAGATCTTCAACACCCTGATGGGTGATGCGGTCGAACCTCGCCGTGACTTCATCGAAAGCAACGCATTGGCGGTTTCCAACCTGGATTTCTGATCCAGGCTACCGCTAAACCAATAAGGCCAACGCTATGCGTTGGCCTTTTTTATTGGGTAAAACTACGGTTTTTAAAATGCTCCACGTGGAACATCCCAACTTTCAACCCTGTGAAGTTGCCGCCACACTCTCCAACCGATACCCATACCCATAGATCGTCAACAGCTGCCAACCCCTGTCTGCCGTGAGCCCCAGCTTGTTGCGCAGTCGGTAGATATGCGTATCCAAGGGTCGCGACGACACCATCTCTTCATGGGTCCAAAACCGCTCATACAGGTACTCTCGGGACAGAGGCCGCGCCAGGTTGGCAAACAGGCAACTGGCCAGGCGGTATTCACGTTCCGTGAGGTTGATCGGTTTACCCGCGCGGGTCACGGTCAATTCGGCGTCATCAAAGGTCAGATCGTTGAAGCTCTGCACTTCATTGGCCGCAGATTTTTGCAGGCCATGGCGACGTAGAACTGCACTTACCCGTGCCTTCAGCTCATTGGGCCGAAACGGCTTGCTGACGTAATCATCGGCGCCACTGTTCAGCGCGGTGACGATGTCGCTCTCGGCATCCCGGCTGGTGAGCATAATGACGGCGGGTGGCGACTCCATGTGTTCACGGGTCCAGCGCAACAGGGCAATGCCGGAGATGTCCGGGAGCTGCCAGTCGAGGATCAGCAGGTCAAAAGTTTCCCGACGCAATTGGCGCAGCAGGTCCTCACCGCGCTCGAAGCAATGCAGGGTCCAAGGCTGTTCGGCGGTGCTGGGGATTTGTCGCAGTGTCTGTTCCACCCGACGCAGCTCGGCGGGCTCGTCATCCAGTATTGCGACACGCATGGGTAGTCCTTTTTTGTGGAGAGTACGGCAGTCGTCTGAGGGTACGTACTGCGCAGATGCCAGCCGTTGAATCTGAAGAATTGTGCCTGGATTCATCGACCCCTTGGATCTCTCGGTACGCTGAGATCAGTGGGCGGTTAAACCCATGAACACCCTCGGTACCAATGTGGGAAAGATACCGACTCCCGACCGTAAGGAAAAGGATCAGCCGACGCGTGAGCTGCCGTAAACTCCTGTGCGTCGATGTCGGATGCCTTTCCTTATGAACACCCAGCAGTGGAACTGTTCCAACCTGCCGAAAATGAGCTTCACTGGCTTTACCACCCATCAACCACACAGGCGCGCTGACCTATGATGCTCTGGGGCAAGCCCGAGAAACGCCAACCCACCCATGCCCAGCGCTTGTTCCACGGTCTGGTGCGCGAGTGGTTATGGATTGGTTTGCTGCTGCTGCCCATCACCGCCTACCTGTCGTTGAGCCCCGGTCTGGCCTTGAACAACCCGCTCTACGACAGCCTGCGCCGCCTCGCACCGTTGCCAGTAGACCCCCGCATTCTGCTGGTGACCATCGACGGCCCGAGTCTCAAAAAACTAGGCCAGTGGCCCTGGCCGCGCAGTTTGCATGCCGATCTCATTGATCGCTTGAGCGCCGCCCAGCCGGCCGCGATTCTGTTCGATGTGATCTTCAGCGAGCCCGCTGACCCCACCCATGACAAACGCCTGGCCGACGCGGTCTGCAACGCCGGCAACGTCTTGCTGCCGCTGGTGCGTGAAGGTCCGGGGGGCTACAGCCAACCAGGGCCGCAAATGCTACCGCTGCTCAAATGCGCCAAGGGGCTGGGGCACATTAACGTCGAGGCGGACAGCGACGGTGTGGTGCGCAACCTGTACCTGCGTGAAGGCCCGGTGGGCGCGAAGGTGCCGCAACTGGCCTGGCTGGCGTACACAATGAGCACCCCTGAACCCGGGCCTATGCCGGGAACGTCCCACGGGAAGATCACCGAACAATGGCATCGCGAACACGGCATCCGCATCCCGTTTATCGCGACCGACAGTCATTTCCCGAGTGTGTCTTACGCCAGCGTGTTACGGGGTGAAGTGGCCCCCGAGCTACTGCGTGATCGTCTGATACTGGTCGGCGCGACCGCGTCCGGCATGGGGGATCGTTTTGTCACGCCCATTTCCGCCACGATCGGCACCACGGCGGGTGTGGAGGTGCAGGCGAATGTGCTCAACGGCCTGCTGCAGGGTCGCAGCATTGTTGATCTGCCCGGCTGGCTGGCGGCACTGATGGCGTCCTCCCTGGTGGCCTTGCTGCTGGGTTTGCTGCTCTATCGCCCCCGCTACGCGCTGTGGATGACCTTAGGCTGCATGGCCACCGCGTTGATCACTGCGTGGGCCTTGTTGCGCCTGGGCCACTGGTGGTCACCAGCCGCATGCCTGATCGGTTTGCTGCTCAGCTACCTGATCTGGAACTGGCGGCGCCTGAGCGTGATCCTCGCCTACTTCGGCTGGGAATTGGCCCGCCTGGACAACGAGCCCAAAGTGCTGCCCGAACGCCGCCGAGCGCCTGCCAGCAAAGGCGATGTGTTGCAGGGCCGTATCTTCGCCCTGGAACAAGCTGTAAGCCGCACGCGTGATACCCGGCGCTTCATGGCCGATGGCTTGGAGTGCCTGCCGGTGGCGACGCTGATTACCGATCCCAGGGGCAATATCCTGCTGGCCAACCGCATCGCCCGAGAAGTGTTCGGCAATGATCTGGTCGCCGATAACCTGCTGGAGCAACTGGCCGACCTGGGTTATCCACCCCTGCACAACGGCGTGCGCCCTGCCCTCTCGGCGCTGGAACTGGTTGAGTTCCGGGACATCCGCCAGCGTAGCCTGCGCATGGAACTGGCGCCTCTGCTGCCGGCTGAAGGCGACGTGGCGCTTGGCTGGTTGCTGAGCCTGACGGACCTGAGCAAGGAACGTGAAGCCCAGCAACATCGCGAAACCATGCTGCGCTTTCTTTCCCACGACCTGCGTGCGCCCCACTCCGCGATCCTCGCGTTGCTGGATGTGCATGGCAGCGAGTCGCCGGTGTTTGCCCAGGTCGAGCAGCAGGTACGCCGGGCCTTGAGCCTTACCGAATCTTTCGTGCAGTTGGCAAAGGCCGAGGCGGACGGTTACCAGTTCCAGCCGACGCTGTTTGCCATGCTGGTGATGGACGCGTTTGACCAAGTGGCGTTGATTGCCCAGCTCAAGGGTATTCACCTGGTGCACGATCTGGACGAAGCCGACGAGGGCATGGTGTCAGCCGATCAATCGCTGCTGACCCGCGCGTTGTTCAACGTGTTGGAAAACGCCATCAAGTATTCGCCCTCAGGAACAACCGTCAGGTTGCGCCACCACACCGCGCAGGGCTGGTTGGAATGCCGCATCAGCGACCAGGGCCCCGGTATCGCCGCCGAGGACTTGCCGGAGTTGTTCAGCCAATACCGCCGCTTTGAGTCGGCTCAGGGCAGCGAGGGCTTGGGGTTGGGGCTGACCATGGTCAAGGCCGTCGTGGAGCGCCATGGTGGGCGGATCAACTGCGAAAGCACGCTGGGCAAGGGCACCACGTTCAGCCTGCAATTGCCGTTGCTGGACGACTGAAAAACGTATTTTTCGTTGTGCATAAAAAACCGGTCACAAGGACCGGTTTTTTTATACGGGGAAAAACTTATGCACCTTTTTCCGGATTTTATGCGCTCGGGAAATATGCAAGTAAATCAGGTTGTTATGAAGCAAAAATGCCAATTCGCCAACAATCCGTGCACAGGTTATCCACAGATGCTCACGCCACCGGCGTCTCCACTACAACCGGCTCTGGCGGCAGCGAACCCATGGCGCGTTGCTGAGCCTCATTCCACGCCGCAGCACGGTCATTCAGCGCAGCGATAGCCCGTGGGCCTTCGCCTTCGGCGTACATCGGCTCACCGATCACCACGGTGATGGTGCCCGCACGCTTGGCCCAACCTTCCTTGGGCCAGAACTTGCCGGCGTTGTGCGCAATCGGCAACACCGGCAGTTGGGCGTTGACCGCCAATGCCGTACCGCCCCGGGAGAACTTACCCACGGTACCAAACGGCACCCGCGTACCTTCCGGGAAGATCAGCACCCACACGCCGTCCTTGAGCAGCTCGTCGCCCTTCTTGGCCACGTGCTTGAGTGCGGCCTTGGGGTTGTCACGGTCGATCGCGATCGGACGCAACATGGCCATGGCCCAGCCGAAGAACGGCACGTACAGCAGTTCGCGCTTGAGCACCTGGCTCAGGGGCGAGAAGTACGCAGAGAGGAAGAACGTCTCCCAGGTGCTCTGGTGGTTCGACAGAATCACGCAGGGCTGGTCCGGGACGTTTTCAGCGCCTTTGACTTCGAAGTGAATGCCCAGGAACACCTTGGACAGCCACAACGCACAGCGGCACCAATAAACGTTGATAAAGCGATAGCGCGCCTTGAACGGCAAAAACGGCGCAATAAAAAAGCTCAGGGTGCACCAGAGAAACGAACTGGTGCCCAGCAGCAGGTAAAAGAAAAAGGTTCTGATGGCCTGCAAGATCGACATGGCGGCATTTACCGTTGCGGGGCATGGCCCGCCTGTTAAAAGCGCACTCCCGAACACTCCTTGGTCAGGAAGTCGAGGGCGGCTAGTTGTTGATAAGTTCTGCGGCAACCGCCGCCAGATCGTCAAAAATCAAGGTGCCCACCGGCAGGTTTTTCGCCTGGGTCTTTTCGCCTTTCCCGGTCTTAACCAAAACTGGCTGAGAGTCGACGGCTTTGGCCGCCTCCAGGTCACCGAGGCTGTCCCCGACGAACCATATCCCAGCCAATGGCACCTTGTAATGTTCTGCAATGATTTTCAACATGCCAGGCTTGGGCTTGCGGCAATCGCAGCCCTCGTCCGGCCCGTGGGGGCAGTAGACCACCAGCCCCACCTCACCGCCCTGCTCGGCCACCAACGTGCGCAAGCGCGCATGCATGGCGTCCAGGGTGGCGATGTCGTAGTAACCGCGAGCGATGCCGGACTGGTTGGTGGCGATGGCCACGGTCCAGCCGGCTTTGCTCAACTGCGCGATGGCCTCGATCGAACCGGGCAGTGGAACCCACTCCGCCACCGACTTGATGTAAGCGTCGGAGTCGTAATTGATCACCCCGTCCCGATCGAGAATCAGCAGTTTCAACATGATCAGCTCAGCGTCGAGATGTCGGCGATATTGACGAACAGACCGCGCAGACGCGCCAGCATGGCGTAGCGGTTTTTACGCACACCTGCATCTTCGGCATTGATCATCACAGCCTCGAAGAACGCATCTACCGGGTCGCGCAAGGTCGCCAGGCGCGCCAGGGCTTCGGCGTAGTTGCGTTCGGCGATCAGCGGCTTCACCGCAGTTTCTGCCTTGGCAATGGCCGAGTTCAGCGAGAACTCCTTGGCGTCGGCAAACAGGCCAGGATCGACGTCTGCATTGCCCAGGCCTTCGGCCTTGCTCAGCAGGTTCGACACACGCTTGTTCACGGCGGCCAGGGCGTCGGCTTCCGGCAACTTGCGGAAGGCCTGCACGGCTTGTACGCGCTGGTCGAAATCCAGCGCCGAACCCGGTTGCAGGGCACGCACTGCCAGGTACACCGACACGTCCACGCCTTCGTCTTCGTAACGTGCACGCAGGCGGTCGAATACGAACTCCAGCACTTGCTCGGCCAGGCCGGCTTGCTTGACCTTGGCGCCGAACTGGCCGACGGCGAACACCACGGCCTGTGTCAGGTCGAGGTCCAGTTTCTTGTCGATCAGGATACGCAGCACGCCCAGGGCCGCACGGCGCAGGGCATACGGATCTTTACTACCGGTAGGCAACATGCCGATACCGAAGATGCCGACCAGGGTGTCCAGCTTGTCGGCGATGGCCACGGCCGCACCGGTCAGGGTGCTTGGCAACTCGGCACCGGCACCGCGCGGCATGTACTGCTCGTTCAGGGCCAGGGCCACATCGTCCGGCTCGCCGTCGTTGAGGGCGTAGTAGTAGCCGGCAACGCCTTGCATCTCTGGGAACTCGCCGACCATTTCGGTGGCCAGGTCGCACTTGGAGAGCAGGCCCGCACGTGCGGCCCAGGCGGAATCACCGCCGATGCGCGGTGCAATGTAGGCAGCCAGCTTGGATACGCGCACGGCCTTGTCGTAGACGCTGCCGAGTTTCTCTTGGAACACCACGTTCTGCAGGCGCAGGTTGAAGTCTTCCAGCTTCTGCTTCTTGTCTTGCTTGAAGAAGAACTCGGCGTCGGTCAGGCGCGGGCGCACGACTTTTTCGTTACCGGCGATGATCTGCTGTGGGTCCTTGCTCTCGATGTTGGCCACGGTGATAAAGCGCGGCAGCAACTTGCCGTCCACGTCCAGCAGGCAGAAATACTTCTGGTTGTCCTGCATGGTGGTGATCAGCGCTTCTTGCGGCACATCGAGGAAGCGTTCTTCGAACGAGCACACCAGTGGCACCGGCCATTCCACCAGGGCGGTCACTTCGTCGAGCAGGCTTGGCGGCACGATGGCGGTGCCTTCCTGCAGGCGCGCCAGTTCTTCGGTGCGCTTGCTGATCAGTTCGCGACGCTCGTTGGCGTCGGCCAGCACGTAGGCGGCACGCAGGTCGGCGGCGTAGTTGGCCGGCGAAGTGATGCGCACGGCTTCAGGATGATGGAAGCGGTGGCCACGGGAATCACGACCGGCTTTCTGGGCGAGGATGGTGCAATCGATGACATGGTCACCGAGCAGCATCACCAGCCATTGGGTCGGACGCACGAACTCTTCCTTGCGTGCACCCCAGCGCATGCGCTTGGGGATCGGCAGGTCGTTCAGGGAATCTTCAACGATGGTCGGCAACAGGCTGGCGGTCGGCTTGCCGGTGATGACCTGGCTGAAGCGTAGCTTCGGGCCGCTCTGGTCGATCTCGCTCAGCTCGACGCCACACTTCTTGGCGAAGCCCAGTGCGGCTTGAGTCGGGTTGCCTTCAGCATCAAAAGCCGCCTGGCGCGGTGGGCCGTCGAGGTTGATGCTGCGGTCCGGCTGCTGGGTTTCCAGCGCGGTCAGCAACACCGCCAGGCGACGTGGCGCGGCGTAGACTTTTTTCGCGGCGAACTTCAGGCCAGCGCTGTGCAGGCCTTTTTCGATACCGGCCAGGAACGCGTCGGCCAGGGTGTTGAGTGCCTTGGGTGGCAGCTCTTCGGTGCCCAGTTCAACCAGGAAATCTTGAGCACTCATTGTGCAGCCTCCAGCTTAGCCAACACTTCATCACGCAGGTCCGGGGTAGCCATCGGGAAGCCCAGCTTGGCGCGAGCCAGCAGGTAGGCTTGGGCGACGGAACGCGCCAGGGTGCGCACACGCAGGATGTATTGCTGACGCGCAGTCACCGAGATCGCCCGGCGCGCATCCAGCAGGTTGAAGGTGTGGGACGCCTTCAACACCATTTCATAGCTTGGCAACGGCAGCGGCTGGTCGAGTTCGATCAGGCGCTTGGCTTCGCTTTCATAGAAGTCGAACAGTTCGAACAGCTTGTCGACGTTGGCGTGTTCGAAGTTGTAAGTGGATTGCTCCACTTCGTTCTGGTGGAACACGTCGCCGTAGGTCACCTTGCCGAACGGGCCGTCAGCCCAGACCAGGTCGTAGACCGAGTCCACGCCTTGCAGGTACATGGCCAGGCGCTCCAGGCCGTAGGTGATTTCGCCGGTGACCGGGTAGCACTCGATGCCACCGGCCTGCTGGAAGTAGGTGAACTGCGTGACTTCCATGCCGTTGAGCCAGACTTCCCAGCCCAGGCCCCAGGCGCCCAGGGTCGGCGATTCCCAGTTGTCTTCGACGAAGCGGATGTCGTGGACCAGCGGGTCCAGGCCGACATGCTTGAGCGAGCCCAGGTACAGTTCCTGGAAGTTGTCCGGGTTCGGCTTCAGTACCACCTGGAACTGGTAGTAGTGCTGCAGACGGTTCGGGTTCTCGCCGTAGCGGCCGTCAGTCGGGCGACGACTGGGCTGCACATAAGCGGCGTTCCAGGTTTCCGGGCCGATGGCCCGCAGGAATGTTGCGGTGTGGAAAGTGCCGGCGCCTACTTCCATATCGTAGGGCTGAAGTACCACACAACCTTGCTCGGCCCAGTACTGCTGGAGGGCGAGGATCAAGTCTTGGAAGGTACGCACGGCTGGCGTAGGCTGGCTCACGAAATTCACCTGTTACTTGGGCTGCGATTTAAAGAGCGGGAGTATACCCGATTCGGCCCTGCCACCACTCCCTGGAGCCTTATGCCACGCTGCTTTTGGTGTTCTGAAGATCCGCTGTACATGGCTTATCACGATCAGGAGTGGGGAACGCCGCTGCGCGATGCGCAGGGTTTGTTCGAGTTGCTTTTACTCGAAGGGTTCCAGGCAGGCCTTTCCTGGATCACCGTTTTACGCAAACGCGAGCATTATCGAAAGGTCTTGTTCGGTTTTGATGCCCAGCGCCTGGCGCGGCTGAGCGATGCCGAAATCGAAGCGTTGATGTTGGACCCGGGCATCGTGCGCAATCGCCTCAAGCTCAACGCCACCCGGCGCAATGCCGCGGCCTGGCTGGCGCTGGAAGACCCGGTGGGGTTGCTCTGGTCGTTTGTCGGCGGCGCGCCCAAGGTCAATCACTTCAAGGACCGCAGCGAAGTCCCGGCGATCACCCCCGAGGCGCAGGCCATGAGCAAAGCGCTGAAAAAGGCCGGTTTCACCTTTGTCGGCCCGACCATTTGCTACGCGTTCATGCAGGCGTCCGGCATGGTCATGGACCACACCCAGGACTGCGACCGTTACGCGGACTTGGCCAACGCCGGTTAGAATGCCCGCTTTGCGCACCACACACGATCAGGAGTGACCTGTGGAAAAGTTAAAAGGCGCCTTGCTGGTAGGGGCTCTGCGGTTGTTCGCCCTGCTGCCCTGGCGCGCTGTCCAGGCCGTCGGCACCGCGATTGGCTGGATCATGTGGAAAACCCCCAACCGCTCTCGCGACACCGTGCGGATCAACCTCTCCAAGTGCTTCCCGGACATGGACCCGGCCGCCCGCGAGCGCCTGGTCGGCCAGAGCTTGATGGACATCGGCAAGTCCCTGACCGAAAGCGCCTGCGCCTGGATCTGGCCGGCCCAGCGTTCGATTGACCTGGTCCGCGAAGTCGAAGGCCTCGACGTGCTGCATGAAGCCCTGGCCTCGGGCAAAGGCGTGGTCGGCATCACCAGCCACCTGGGCAACTGGGAAGTGTTGAACCACTTCTATTGCAGCCAGTGCAAACCGATCATTTTCTACCGTCCGCCCAAGCTCAAGGCGGTGGATGAACTGCTGCGCAAACAACGCGTGCAATTGGGCAACCGTGTGGCGGCGTCGACCAAGGAAGGCATCCTCAGTGTGATCAAGGAGGTGCGCCGGGGTGGCCAGGTGGGCATTCCTGCCGACCCTGAGCCGGCTGAATCCGCCGGGATCTTCGTGCCGTTCTTCGCCACCCAGGCGCTGACCAGCAAGTTCGTGCCGAACATGCTTGCCGGCCACAAGGCCGTGGGCGTATTCCTGCATGCCCTGCGGCTGCCGGACGGTTCGGGTTACAAAGTGATTCTGGAAGCGGCACCGGAAGACATGTACAGCACCGACACCGCCACGTCCTGTGCGGCGATGAGCAAGGTGGTGGAGCGGTATGTCGGCGCTTATCCGAGCCAGTACATGTGGAGCATGAAACGCTTCAAGAAGCGCCCGCCGGGTGAGGAGCGATGGTACTGACTAGCCGCTGACCTCTCTGCCAATGGAGGTCGAATGTGGGAGCTGGCTTGCCTGCGATAGCATCACCTCGGTGTAACTGACAGACCGAGTTGCCAGCATCGCAGGCAAGCCAGCTCCCACAGGAATTACTTCAGGCCTGGCGGTCGAGTTTTTTCAGGAACACCGTCATTTCTTTTTCGGCCTGTTTGTCGCCGTGGGCCTGGGCCGCTTCAATCCCCTTCTCCCAAGCCAGTCGCGCCGCCGCCACATCACCTGAACCCGCCTGCGCCTTGCCCAACAGCTTCCACGCCGCCGAATACTTCGGATCGAACTCGACGCATTTCTGCAAATGCTCCGCCGCCTTGGCGTTGTCCTTCAAATCCAGATACCCCTTGCCCAAGCCGAAGCGCAGCAACGAGTTATCCACACCCTTGGCGAGCATTTTTTCCAGGGATTCGAGCATGTTGGTCACTCCGTCAAATCAGAAAAAACTTAGCCCCACGTGGAACAGTTTCTCCACATCGCGGATATGTTTTTTATCCACCAGGAACAGGATTACATGGTCCCCGGTCTCGATCACCGTATCGTCGTGGGCAATGATCACCTCTTCATCGCGAATAATCGCGCCGATGGTGGTACCCGGCGGCAGGCCGATATCGCGGATGGCCTTGCCGATCACCTTGCTCGATTTTGCATCGCCGTGGGCAATCGCCTCGATCGCCTCCGCCGCGCCTCGGCGCAGGGAGTGCACGCTGACGATGTCGCCGCGGCGCACGTGGGCGAGCAAGGTGCCGATGGTCGCCAGTTGCGGGCTGATGGCGATGTCGATGTCGCCGCCCTGGATCAAGTCGACGTAGGCCGGGTTGTTGATGATCGTCATCACCTTCTTTGCCCCCAGCCGCTTGGCCAGCAGCGACGACATGATGTTGGCCTCGTCGTCGTTGGTCAGGGCCAGGAAGATGTCGGCGTCGGCGATGTTCTCTTCCATCAACAGGTCGCGGTCCGAGGCGCTGCCTTGCAGGACGACGGTGCTGTCGAGGGTGTCGGACAAATGCCGGCAACGCGCCGGACTCATCTCGATGATCTTGACCTGATAGCGGCTTTCAATCGCCTCGGCCAAGCGCTCGCCAATCTGCCCACCACCTGCGATGACGATGCGTTTGTAACTCTCATCGAGCCGACGCATTTCGCTCATGACTGCACGAATATTCGCCTTGGCGGCGATGAAAAACACCTCGTCGTCGGCCTCGATCACCGTATCGCCCTGGGGCAAAATCGGCCGGTCGCGCCGGAAAATCGCGGCGACGCGGGTCTCCACGTTCGGCATGTGCTCCCGTAACTGGCGCAGTTGCTGGCCCACCAGCGGCCCGCCGTAGTACGCCTTCACCGCCACCAATTGCGCCTTGCCTTCGGCGAAGTCGATCACCTGCAAGGCCCCCGGGATCTCGATCAGGCGCTTGATGTAATGGGTCACCACTTGTTCCGGGCTGATCAGCACGTCCACCGGGATTGCGTCGTTGTCGAACAGGCCGGCGCGGGTCAGGTAGGCGGCTTCGCGCACGCGGGCGATCTTGGTCGGAGTGTGGAACAGGGTGTGGGCAACCTGGCACGCGACCATGTTGGTCTCGTCGCTGTTGGTCACCGCCACCAGCATGTCGGCGTCGTCGGCACCGGCCTGGCGCAGCACCGTCGGGAACGACGCACGGCCTTGCACGGTGCGGATGTCGAGGCGGTCGCCAAGGTTGCGCAGGCGTTCGCTGTCGGTGTCGACCACGGTGATGTCGTTGGCTTCGCTGGCCAAATGCTCGGCCAGCGTGCCGCCGACCTGCCCTGCCCCGAGGATGATGATTTTCATCCGGTCACTCCCTTAAACCCGTTTCAGCCGCGCGCGGCGGCGATCTTGATCAGTTTGGCGTAGTAGAAGCCATCGTGTCCGCCTTCTTGCGCCAGCAACTGGCGGCCGTGGGGCTGCTTGATGCCAGCCGACGTGGCGAGGTCCAGCTCCCGTGCACCGCTGGTGCGGGCGAGGAAGGCTTCGATCACTTCGGTATTTTCCGTCGGCAAAGTGGAGCAGGTGGCGTAGAGCAGGATGCCGCCGACTTCCAGGGTTGGCCACAGGGCGTCGAGCAACTCGCCTTGCAGCACGGCTAGGGCGGCGATGTCGTCGGGTTGGCGGGTGAGCTTGATGTCCGGATGGCGGCGGATCACGCCGGTGGCGGAGCACGGTGCGTCGAGCAGGATGCGCTGGAAGGGTTTGCCGTCCCACCAGCTGGCGGTATCGCGGCCGTCGGCAGCGATCAACTCGGCGCTGAGACCCAGGCGGGCGAGGTTTTCACGCACACGTACCAGGCGTTTGGCCTCCAGGTCGACGGCGACTACACCGGCGAGGTCTTTTTCGACCTCCAGGATGTGGCATGTCTTACCGCCAGGCGCGCAGCAGGCGTCGAGTACACGCTGTCCCGGTGCGAGGTCGAGCAGGTCGGCGGCCAGTTGCGCCGCTTCGTCCTGCACGCTGATCCAGCCGTCGACAAAGCCCGGCAGGCCGCGCACATCGGTAGCCGCTTCGAGCACGATGCCGTCGACGCTGTACACGCACGGCGTGGCGGTGATGCCGGCGGCCGTGAGCAATTGCAGGTAGGCGTCACGGCTGTGATGGCGGCGGTTGACCCGCAGGATCATCGGCGGGTGCGCATTGTTGGCGGCGCAAATGGCTTCCCACTGCTCTGGCCAGAACGCCTTCAGGGACTTTTGCAGCCAGCGCGGGTGGGCGGTGCGCACCACCGGGTCATGCTCCAACTCGGCCAGCAGCGCTTCGCTTTCACGCTGGGCGCGGCGCAGCACCGCATTGAGCAGGGCCTTGGCCCAGGGCTTTTTCAGCTTGTCGGCGCACCCGACCGTCTCGCCGATGGCGGCGTGGGCCGGCACGCGGGTGTAGAGCAACTGATAGAGGCCGACCAGCAGCAGTGCTTGCACATCCGCGTCCGCTGCCTTGAACGGCTTTTGCAGCAACTTGGCCGCCAGCGCCGACAAGCGCGGCTGCCAGCGGGCAGTGCCAAAGGCCAGGTCCTGGGTGAAACCGCGATCACGGTCTTCGACTTTGTCCATCTGCGTAGGCAGCGAACTGTTCAGCGAAGCCTTGCCGTTGAGGACAGCGGCGAGCGCCTTGGCGGCGGCCAGACGTGGGTTCATTGCGCGGCCCCGAGGACGGTGCCAAGGGCAAATTTCTCACGACGGCTGTTGAACAAGTCGCTGAAATTCAACGCCTTGCCACCAGGCAATTGCAGACGGGTCAGACACAACGCCTGCTCCCCGCAAGCGACCAGCAGGCCGTCCTTGCTGGCGCCGATGATTTCACCGGGGGCGCCTTTACCGTCGGCCAAGCTCGCAGCCAGCACTTTCAGGGCTTCGCCGTTGAGGGTGCTGTGGCAGATCGGCCACGGGTTGAAGGCACGCACCAGGCGCTCCAGTTCTACGGCGGGGCGGCTCCAGTCGATGCGCGCTTCGTCTTTGTTCAGCTTGTGGGCGTAGGTGGCCAGGCTGTCGTCCTGCACTTCACCGTCCAGAGTGCCGGCAGCGAGGCCGACGATGGCCTGGAGTACGGCGGGCGGGCCCAGTTCGGCGAGGCGGTCGTGCAGGCTGCCGCCGGTGTCCTGGGCGGTGATCGGGGTGGCGACCTTGAGTAGCATCGGGCCGGTGTCCAGGCCCAACTCCATGCGCATCACGGTCACGCCGCTTTCGCTGTCGCCCGCTTCAACGGCACGCTGGATCGGCGCCGCACCGCGCCAGCGTGGCAGCAGCGAGGCGTGGCTGTTGATGCAGCCCAGGCGCGGAATATCCAGCACCACTTGCGGCAGGATCAAGCCGTAGGCCACCACCACCAGCAGGTCCGGCTGCAACGCGGCCAGCTCGGCCTGGGCTTCGGCATTACGCAGGGTCGGCGGTTGCAGCACAGGAATGTTGTGCTCAAGCGCCAGTTGCTTGACCGGGCTCGGCATCAGTTTTTGCCCGCGACCGGCCGGGCGATCCGGCTGGGTGTACACCGCGACGATGTCGTAAGGGCTGGCAAGCAGGGCCTTGAGGTGTTCGGCGGCAAATTCGGGAGTGCCGGCAAAAACAATGCGCAGTGGCTCGGTCATGGGAGGTCTCGGTTAAAAGCAGTCACAAAAGAAAAAGGCTTGCCGCAGCAAGCCTTTGGAAGAAGGGCATCAAGCTTGCTGGCGATGCTTTTTTTCCAGCTTCTTCTTGATCCGGTCACGCTTGAGCGTGGACAGGTAATCGACAAACAGCTTGCCGTTGAGGTGGTCGCATTCATGCTGGATGCACACCGCCAGCAGGCCTTCGGCGATCAGCTCGAACGGCTTGCCGTCGCGGTCCAGCGCCTTGATCTTCACGCGCAGCGGGCGTTCGACGTTCTCGTAGAACTCCGGCACCGACAGGCAGCCTTCCTGGTATTCGCCCATCTCTTCGGTCAGCGGTTCGAACTCGGGGTTGATGTACACCATCGGTTCGCTGCGATCTTCCGACAGGTCCATGACCACGACACGCTGATGCACGTTGACCTGGGTCGCGGCGAGGCCGATGCCCGGGGCTTCATACATTGTTTCAAACATGTCATCGACCAACTGACGAACCTTGTCGTCCACTACGGCCACCGGTTTGGCGACAGTGCGCAGGCGCGAGTCGGGGAATTCGAGGATGTTCAAAATAGCCATAAGCGTAATTGCTGCACATGTGAGGTAAAGGCAAATCGGCGGTGGGATGGACCCAGCCAGCCGGTGTGAAACGCCCAAAAGCCGCGAAGGCCAAGGCATTTCACGCGAACGCACATAATAAAGGAGATTCACCCCATGAGGAAATCGCTACTCGTCTTGCTGCTGTGGGCCCCGTTCGCAACAGCCCTGCTGCCCTCGTCCGGCCAGCGCCTGGATCAGGCGACACAGCAGGCCATCCAGCGTTTTTTACTGAACAACCGCATTCTTGATACACCGCAGGATCTGGACACTGCGCCCTACATTGTCGCCGCCGATACCGGGCGCGTGCTGGGCGCCAATGGTGAGCGCGTGCATGCCCGGGGCGACCTCGACCCGACCCAGCCGGACTACGGCATCTTTCGCCGCGGCAAGGCCTACACCGACCCCGACACCCGCGAACTGCTGGGCATCAACGCCGACGCCATCGGTACTGCGCGCTTTGTGACGGCGGGCGACCTCACCACCCTGGCGGTGCAGCAGGTCACCCAGGAGGTCCGTCCCGGCGACCGCTTGCTTCGCGCCCAGCCACCGGTCGATCCGGCCAGCCTGCCAGTGCAGCAATCGGCCCCGTTCATTGCAGGAAAAATCATCGACGTCCCCAGGGGCGTCACCCAGATCGGCGTGCTGGACGCCGTGACCCTGAACAAAGGCCGCCGCGACGGCCTGGTCGAGGGCCGATTGCTGGCGGTGATCAAGACCGGCGCCACCGTGCGCGATCCCCTCAGCGGTGCCCCACAAAAACTCCCCGATGAACGCGCCGGCACCCTACTGGTGTTTCGCACCTACGAAAAACTCAGCTACGGCCTGGTGCTCAACGCCTCGCGAGCACTGGCGGTGTTGGACCGTTTCGAGACTGCCCATCAAAGGCAATAAATAGCCTGCTAAATAAGTTACCAACAGAGTTATCCACAGCTTGTTCCGATCAAGGATGATCAGATGTATCCGACAAACAGCCATGAAATATCCCCGGCAGAACTGGAAGCGCGACTACGCTTGCACAGGCTGCCGGAACTGGGTCCCAAGCGATTTCACCGATTGATCGAAGCCTTCGGCAGCGCGTCAAAGGCCATCAGCGCCCCCGCCAGTGCGTGGCGCTCCCTTGGCTTGCCGGCCATCAGCGCGGATGCGCGGCGCAACCATGAAGTGCGCGACGGAGCCAGTGCGGCATTGGCCTGGTTGGCGGCTCCAGCCCAGCAATTGCTGATGTGGGACCAACCCGAGTACCCCGCCTTGCTCGCCCAGATCGACGATGCGCCGCCGTTGTTATTCGTCGCCGGCGACCCCTCGATCCTGGAAAAACCGCAACTGGCGATCGTCGGCAGCCGGCGTGCTTCGCGTCCTGGGATGGACACGGCGGCCGCTTTTTCCCGAAGCCTGGCCGGTGCCGGTTTTGTCATCACCAGCGGCTTGGCGTTGGGCATCGACGGTGCTGCGCATCAGGCCGCTCTGGAGGTGGGGGGGCAGACAATCGGCGTGCTCGGCACCGGGCTGGAAAATTTTTATCCACAGCGTCATCGGCGGCTCGCAGCGGCGATGATTGAGCAGGGCAGCGCGGTGGTTTCCGAGTTTCCGCTGGACGCTGCGCCCCAGGCCGGCAACTTTCCGCGACGCAACCGCATCATCAGCGGCCTGTCCCTCGGCGTGCTGGTGGTGGAAGCCAGCATGGCCAGCGGTTCACTGATCACCGCCAAACTCGCTGCCGAGCAAGGCCGCGAGGTGTATGCGATCCCGGGCTCGATCCACCATCCCGGCGCCAAGGGTTGTCATCAGTTGATCCGCGAGGGCGCGGTGCTGGTGGAAACCATCGAGCATATCCTTGAAGGCTTGCGCGGCTGGCAGGCGCTGTCGCGCCCGGCGCCGGTGCCGGTGACACACCCATTGGTGGCACTGTTGCACGCGGCGCCCCACACCAGCGAAGCCCTTGCGATGGCCAGCGGGCAGCCGTTGTCCCAAGTGCTGGCGACCCTCACCGAGCTGGAACTGGACGGCCGGGTGATCTGCGAAAGCGGGCGCTGGCTCGCGCGCCGCTAGGTTTTGTAACAGAGATCGGTAAACTGCCCAGAGCTTTAGTCTGGAGAGTAAACAATGGCCAACAGGTGGCGTGTGCTGGAAGCCGCACGAGAAATTCGCGCAGGCGCGGTGATTGCCTATCCAACCGAGGCGGTGTGGGGGCTGGGCTGCGACCCTTGGAATGAAGAAGCGGTGGATCGACTGTTGGCGATCAAGAACCGTTCGGTGGACAAGGGCTTGATCCTGGTGGCGGATAACATCCGCCAGTTCGACTTTTTGTTCGAGGACTTCCCGCAAGACTGGATCGACCGCATGGCCAGTACCTGGCCGGGGCCGAACACCTGGTTGGTGCCCCATCAGGGCTTGCTGCCGGAGTGGGTCACCGGTGTGCATGACACCGTGGCGTTGCGGGTCAGCGATCACCCGCTGGTGCGGGATTTGTGCGCGCAAGTGGGGCCGCTGATTTCCACTTCGGCCAACCCGCAGGGCCGCCCGGCGGCGCGTACGCGGATTCGCGTGGAGCAGTATTTCCGTGGCCAGGTGGACCTGATATTGGGTGGGGCCTTGGGGGGGCGCAAGAACCCGAGCCTGATTCGCGATCTGGCCACGGGTCAGGTGGTGCGCCCGTCCTGAAACCGAGGCGCAGCCTTCGCGAGCAAGCCCGCTCCCACACTTGACCGAGTCGTTCCAGTTGGAACCCGATCAACCTGTGGGAGCGGGCTTGCTCGCGAAGAGGCCCTTGAAGTTCTAGAGATCTAAAGTCTCACGGCAACAGAATCGTCGAGCCGGTCGTGCGCCGTGCCGACAACTCTGTCTGCGCCTTCGCCGCATCTGCCAGCGAATAGCGCTGGTTGATGTCGATGCGCACCTTGCCACTCTTGATCATCGAGAACAGATCATCCGCCATCGCCTGCAGGTTCTGCGGGTTGTTGGCGTAGGTCGCCAGGGTTGGGCGGGTCACGTACAGCGAGCCTTTCGCCGACAGAATCCCCAGGTTCACTCCCTCCACTGCGCCCGAGGCATTGCCGAAGCTCACCACCAGCCCGCGGGGTGCCACGCTGTCCAGCGAGGTCAGCCAGGTGTCCTTGCCGACGCCGTCGTACACCACTGGCACTTTTTTACCGTCGGTCAATTCCAGCACGCGCTGTGCGACGTTTTCCTTGCTGTAGTCGATGGTTTCCCATGCGCCAAGGGATTTGGCCAGGGCGGCTTTTTCCGGCGAACTCACGGTGCCGATCAGCTTTACGCCCAAGGCCTTGGCCCACTGGCAGGCCAACGAACCCACGCCCCCGGCCGCGGCGTGGAACAGGATGGTTTCACCACCCTTCAACTCATAGGTCTGACGCAGCAGGTACTGTACGGTCAGGCCCTTGAGCATGGCCCCGGCGGCTTGTTCGAAGCTGATCTCGTCCGGCAGGTGCACCAGGTTGGCGGCCGGCAGCACATGCAGTTCGCTGTACGCGCCCAGCGGCCCGCTGCCGTAGGCCACGCGGTCGCCGACCTTGAACTGGGTGACTTCACTGCCGACAGCGTCGACAACCCCCGCGCCTTCCGCGCCCAACCCCGATGGCAGCGCGGGTGGTGCATACAAACCGCTGCGGAAATACGTGTCGATAAAATTCAGGCCAATCGCCTCGTTACGTACGCGAACCTGCTGTGGGCCGGGTTCCGCTGGCGTGTAGTCCACATACTCAAGCACTTCGGGGCCACCATGGGCGCTGAACTGGATACGTTTTGCCATCTGCCTTCTCCTTTGGTCGAATTCGCGTAGTCGGCTATCGAACTCCTAAGCTTGATCTTCGTCAACTGCGGTGCAACCGGGTGCGGTGGTATCCTGTGCGCCCATTTGCCGCCGACGCCCAATGGCCTCGCGTAGCTTTGCCCGATTCAAGGTGATGCCATGACTACCCGCACCGAGGCTGTAAAGGCCTACCTGCTTGACCTGCAAGACCGCATTTGCAGCGCCCTGGAAACCTTCGAGGCGGACACTCGCTTTATCGAAGACGCCTGGACCCGGCCTGCCGGCGGCGGCGGTCGCACCCGTGTGATCGAGAACGGTACGGTGATCGAAAAAGGCGGCGTCAACTTTTCCCACGTGTTCGGCAGCGGTCTTCCGCCGTCCGCCAGTGCCCATCGTCCTGAACTGGCCGGTCGCGGTTTTGAAGCCTTGGGCGTGTCGCTGGTGATCCACCCGCATAACCCTCATGTTCCGACTTCCCACGCCAATGTGCGCTTTTTCATCGCCGAAAAAGAAGGTGAAGAGCCGGTGTGGTGGTTTGGCGGCGGCTTCGACCTCACGCCTTACTACGCCAATGAAGAAGACTGCATCCACTGGCACCGCGTCGCCGAGCAGGCTTGCGCGCCATTCGGCGCGGACGTGTACTCGCGCTACAAGGCCTGGTGCGACACCTACTTCCACATCAAGCACCGCAATGAACCGCGTGGCATCGGCGGCCTGTTCTTCGACGACTTGAACGAGTGGGACTTCGACACCTGCTTCGCCTTCATCCGTGCCATCGGCGACGCCTACATCGACGCCTACCTGCCGATCGTGCAGCGCCGCAAGGCCACCGCCTACACCGAGCAACAGCGTGAATTCCAGGAATTCCGCCGTGGCCGCTACGTTGAATTCAACCTGGTCTACGACCGTGGCACGCTGTTCGGCCTGCAATCGGGCGGGCGTACCGAGTCGATCTTGATGTCGCTGCCGCCCCAAGTGCGCTGGAGCTACGACTGGAAAGCCGAAGCCGGCAGCGAAGAGGCGCGCCTCACCGACTACTTCCTGCAAGACCGTGACTGGCTGGGCCTTGCCGCGCCAAAGGCGGCGGTCTGATGGATCGTTATGTGGTATTCGGCAACCCCATCGGGCATAGCAAGTCGCCGCTGATTCACCGGATGTTCGCCGAACAGACTGGCGAGCAGTTGGACTACAGCACCTTGCTCGCACCCTTGGATGATTTCATCGGCTGCGCCCGTGAGTTCTTTCAGCAAGGCCGTGGTGCCAACGTCACCGTGCCGTTCAAGGAAGACGCGTACCGCCTGGCCAACACTCTCACCGAACGCGCCCTACGTGCTGGCGCGGTGAATACCCTGAGCAAGCTCGCCGATGGCACGCTGCTGGGGGACAACACCGACGGCGCCGGCCTGGTGCGCGACCTTACGGTCAACGCCGGGTTGAGCCTGCAAGGCAAACGTATCCTGCTGCTGGGCGCCGGTGGCGCGGTACGTGGCGCGTTGGAGCCGTTGCTGGCGCAGCAGCCGGCATCGTTGATCATCGCCAACCGCACCGTGGAAAAGGCCGAGATGCTCGCCGAGCTGTTCGACGACCTGGGCCCCGTGTCTGCCAGCGGTTTCGACTGGTTGCGTGAGCCGGTGGACGTGATCATCAACGCCACCTCCGCCAGCCTGTCAGGCGATGTACCGCCGATTGCCGGCAGCCTGATCGAACCGGGCAAGACGTTTTGCTACGACATGATGTACGCCAAGGAGCCGACGGCATTCTGCCGCTGGGCGACTGAACAAGGCGCGTCTGTGGCGATGGATGGCCTGGGTATGTTGGTGGAACAGGCGGCGGAAGCGTTCTTCCTGTGGCGCGGTGTGCGCCCGGAATCGGCGCCCGTATTGGCTGAACTACGCCGCCAACTGGCTTGACACAAACCCAATGTGGGCACGGTCAGTGTGGGAGCAGGCAAGCCAGCTCCCACACTGACCATATTCAGTCTTCGAAGTGAATGGGGCACCTGTCGGCCCCTTCCAGTTTCTTCAATTCCTCCACGACTTGAGGCCTTGCCCGACGCAAGGTCAAACTCCTCCCCAACCCCCGCAACCTGCGCGCCTCCTGGTGCAGCATCTCCACCCCGGAGTAGTCGATAAAGTTGATCTGCTGCGCCTCGATTACCACCCGCTCGCCCTGCAGCCGTTGCAGGCGCACTTGCAGGTAATGGCTGGCGCCAAAGAAGATCGAACCGCCCACCCGCAGCACATCCTCATCACCGTCGCGCCAATGCTGCACCCGTGGCTGCGAGGTGCGCTTGAGGTAGAAAAACAACGACGCCAGCACCCCCGCATAAATCGCCGTTTGCAGTTCCAGCAGCAGGGTGGCGACGCACGTGAGAGCCATCACCAGGAATTCGGCGCGGCTCACCCGGAACAAGGCGCGAATGCCGCGACGGTCCACCAGCCCCCAACTGATCAACAGAATGCTCGCGGCCATGCTCGGGATCGGGATATGGGCGATCAAGGCCGCGCCAAACAGCGCAAACAGCGCCACCCACAACGCCGAAAACACCCCGGCCAGCGGCGAGCAGGCGCCGGCTTCGTAACTTAGGCCAGAGCGGGTAAAGGAACCGGCTGACAAGTACCCGGAGAAAAATCCGCCGGCGATATTGGATAAACCCTGCGCCCGGACTTCCTGATTGGCATCGAGCAACTGCTGCGAGCGCGCCGACAGCGAGCGTGCAATCGACAGGCTGGTCACCAGCCCGAGCATGCCCACCGCCACGGCGCTGGGCAGCAGGCGCAAGATCATATCCAGGTCCATCGGCAACGGGCTGAACGGCGGCAGCTTGCCGATAAACGAACTGACCCGCGCCACATGCCCGAACATCGCCGGCCACAGCCAGGCCACCAGGCTGCCCAGTGCCAGCGCGATCAACAGCGTCGGCCAGCGCGGTACCCGGTATTTCAGCAGCGCCCCCACCAACAATGTACCCAGGCCCAGGGCCAGTGAGGCGTGGTCCCATTCCCCGCTGTGATCCACCAGCGCCATCAGGCTCTTGATCGCCGTGGCCTGGCTGGGCAGATCCAGCCCCAACAGGTTCGGCAGTTGCCCCAGGGCAATGACCACGGCGGCGCCCAGGGTGAAACCCAGCACCACCGAGTGGGACACGAAATTCACCAGCGCGCCGAAGCGCAGCATGCCCAGCAACCACTGGAAAACCCCGGCAAGGAATGTGAGCAGCAGGATCAGGGTGATGTAGTCCTGGGAACCCGGCACGGCCAGTGGGCTGACGCTGGCGTACAGCACGATGGAAATCGCCGCCGTCGGGCCGCAGATCAGGTGCCAGGATGAGCCCCAGAGGCAGGCGATCAGCACCGGAATGATCGCGGCGTAGAGCCCGTATTCCGGTGGGAGGCCGGCAATCAGTGCGTAGGCAATCGACTGCGGCAAAGCCAGTACGGCGCCGCTGAGTCCCACCATCGCATCCCGGCCGACGCTCGCGCGAGTCTGGCGCGGGAGCCAGCTGAGGAAGGGGAAAAGTGTGTGGCGGTTGGGCCGGGGCATCAGGGTCTCGGTCTTGAAGTTTGGCGCAGAATATCAGCACACACTGGACTTTGTGGGAGCGGGCTTGCTCGCGAATGCGGTGGTTCAGCTAAGCAATCGTTGGCTGACACACCGCCTTCGCGAGCAAGCCCGCTCCCACATTTGGATTGCATCAGGTCTTAGAGTTTTGCTTTTACTGCCGATAGTGCATCTTTGCCATCCACGGTCTTCACCCCCTCCAGCCACTTATCCAACACCGCCGGATTGGCCTTGATCCACGCCTTCGCCGCATCCGCATTGCTGACCTTGTTGTTGCTCACCTCGGCCATGATGCTGTTCTCCATCTCCTGGGTAAAACTCAGGTTGGTCAGCAGTTTTCCTACGTTCGGGCAGGCTTGTGCGTAGCCTTTGCGCGTCAGGGTGTACACGCTGCCGGTGTCGCCGAAGTACTTCTCGCCGCCCTTGAGGTAATGCATTTTCAACTGCACGTTCATCGGGTGCGGGGTCCAGCCGAGGAAGGTCACGAATTTCTGCTTCTTAACCGCCCGCGATACTTCGGCGAGCATCGCCTGTTCGCTGGACTCGATCAGTTTCCATTGGCCGAGGTCGAAGTCGTTTTTCTTGATGATGTCCTGCAACGAGATATTTGCCGGCGCGCCGGAGCCGATGCCGTAGATTTTCTTGTCGAACTTGTCGGCAAACTTGTTCAAGTCGGCAAACTCATGCACACCGGCGGCCCACACGTAGTCCGGCACGGCAAGGGTGAACTCGGTGCCTTCGAGGTTTTTCGCCAACTGCACCACTTCGCCATTGGCGATGAACTTGTCATAGAACCCCTGCTGCGCCGGCATCCAGTTACCGAGGAACACGTCCACCTGGCCGTCCTTGAGCCCGCCAAAGGTGATCGGTACCGCCAGGGTGTCGACCTTGGCCTTGTAGCCCATGCCCGTCAGCAGAAAGCTGGTGATGGCATTGGTGGCGGCGATGTCGCTCCAGCCCGGATCGGCCATTTTCACCGTGTCACAACGGGTGTCCGCATACACATTGGCGCTGCTCAACGCCAAGATGCCCAGCACCGCAGTCAACTTTTGCATGGCCTTCCCTCTGTCTATTTATTGGTTTTGGCAGGGTTGTGGATAACGTGCCTTGCGCTCCAGATCGTCGAGGTCGATGTGGTTGCGCATGTATTGCTGACTGGCGTCCACCAGTGGCTGGTGATCCCAGCTCTTCAGCTTGCCCTGGGTCAGTGCGTCAAACACCAGGCGACGGCGGCGTTGGCTGGCGAGCACCTGCTGGTGGATCGCCGGGATGTCCCATTTGGCCCGCGCCTCACTTAAAAACGCCTCGAACAGCGGCCGGTGTTCCGGCGACTGGCTGAGGTTCTCCCGCTCGTGCGGGTCGTTGTGCACATCAAACAGCAGGCACGGGTCGTCCTCGCTGTAGATGAATTTGAAGCTGGCGCGGCGAATCATCATCAGCGGGCTGATGGTGCCTTCGGCCATGTATTCGCCAAACACTTCGTCGTGCCCGCCCTGCCCCTGCAAGTGCGGGACCAGTGAGCGGCCGTCCAGTGGCAAGCGTGGGTCCAGCGCGCCGCCGGCCAGTTCGACCAGCGTGGGCAGCAGGTCGGCAGTGGACACGGCGTTGCTGACCCGCCCCGGCGCAAATTGCCCCGGCGCGCTGACCAACAGCGGCACCCGGGCGGCCATTTCAAACCAGTGCATTTTGTACCAGAGGCCGCGCTCGCCGAGCATGTCGCCATGGTCGCCGGAGAAGATGATGATGGTGTCATCGGCCAGGCCAGTGTCTTCCAGGGTTTGCAGCAGTTTTCCGACATTGCTGTCGATGTAACTGCACGCGCCGAAGTAGGCACGCCGTGCATCGCGGATCTTATCCACCGGCAGCGGCTTGCCCCACAGGTCGTAGACCTTGAGCAGACGCTGGGAGTGCGGGTCGAGGTCCTCCTGCGCAGGCGTTGCAGGCAAGGGGATTTCGGCGTCGTCGTACAAATCCCAGAACGGTTTGGGAATCGTGTACGGATCATGGGGATGGGTCATCGACACGGTCAGGCAGAACGGCCGGTCGCCATCTTCGCGAATGTGGTCGAACAGGTATTGCTGGGCCTTGAACACCACCTCCTCGTCGAAATCCAGCTGGTTGGTGCGCACGCATGGCCCGGCTTGCAGCACCGAGGACATGTTGTGAAACCAACTGGGGCGCACGTCCGGTTCATCCCAGTTCACCGCCCAGCCGTAGTCGGCGGGATAGATGTCACTGGTCAGGCGTTCTTCATAGCCGTGCAACTGGTCGGGGCCGCAGAAGTGCATCTTGCCTGACAGCGCCGTGCGGTAGCCGAGGCGACGCAGGTAGTGGGCATACGTCGGTATATCGGCGGGGAAATCGGCCGCGTTGTCGTAGGCGCCGATCTTGCTCGGCAGCTGGCCACTGACCAGGGTGAAACGCGACGGTGCGCACAGCGGGCTGTTGCAATAGGCGGCGTCAAACACCACGCCCTGGGCGGCGAGGCGGCTCAAATTCGGTAATTGGATCGGCGAAGAACCGTAGAACGGCAGCAACGGTGCGGCCATTTGATCGGCCATGATGAAAAGAATGTTCTTGCGCTTCATGGGTTCTCGGCATTCCATAGGCGGTGTTTATGCGAATGAGCATGCAGCCCATGGAAATTGGGGTAAAGCCCATGAAAAGCAATGTCTAGGATAAGCACAGCTTATGTATGAAGCCCTAGGGGATTTGTCCCTCGACCTGCTGCGCGCCTTTGAAGCGGCCGCGCGTCACCGCAGTTTTACCGCTGCCGCGATGGAACTGGGCACCACCCAGCCGGCCATCAGCCAGCAGATCAAGCGCCTGGAGGAACAGCTGGCAACCCGCCTGTTTGATCGTATCTATCGCGGCATCGAACTGACCGACGCCGGCGCGCTGCTGTTTGAGCACGTGCAAGGCGGTTTGCAGAACATCAACCAGGGCTTGAACGCGATCACCCAGCAGGATCAGCACGAAGTGCTGCAAGTGGCCACCGACTTCGCTTTCGCCGCCTATTGGCTGATGCCGCGCCTGCATCGCTTCCACCAGGCCAACCCGCAGGTCGATGTAAGCCTGGTCACCAGCGAGCGCAACCACGCCAGCCTGCGCAGTGACATTGACGTGGCGGTGCTGTTCGGCGACGGCCGCTTCAAGCAGGGCGAAAGCCTGTGGCTGTTCAACGAGGAAGTGTTCCCGGTGTGCAGCCCGCAGTGGCTCAAGGCCCAGGCCACGCCGCTGACTGTACAGAATCTGCACGATTTTCCCTTGCTGCACCTGCGCCAGGAAAACAACAGCCAGTGGTTCGACTGGAGCGGCGTGTTCCGCGAGCTGGGCATCAGCGCAGCGCCGACGCCCGGGCAACTGCGTTTCGACAACTACACCCTGCTGATCCAGGCGGCCATTGCCGGCCAGGGCGTGGCAATCGGCTGGCGCCACTTGGTGGACAACCTGCTGGAGCAGAACTGGCTGTGTCGACCGTTCGGCGACACGGTGGTCTCGCGCTTCGGCTACTACGTGGTGCAGCCCCAGCGCAAACGTCGCGGGCAGTTTGTCGAGCGCTTTGTCCAGTGGCTATTGGCCGAACAGGCCAGCAGCGCGCAGTCATTGACCGGGCTGGCCCTCCCGTCGATTGCGGTCTAGGATTTGGCGCTTACTGGATCCGGAGGCCGTCATGCAACGTATCAAGGGCTACCACGCCCATGTCTACTTCGACGCGAGCACCCTCGAACAGGCGCGCACCTTGTGCGAAGACGCCGCCAAACTTTTTCCGCTGCGCATGGGCCGCGTGCATGAACGGCCAGTGGGCCCGCACCCGGATTGGAGCTGCCAGCTGGCGTTCGATCCCGAATACATCGGCGTGGTGCTGCCGTGGTTGGTGATTCATCGCAACGGTCTGGTGGTGTTCCTGCACCCCGATACCGGCGATGACCTCAAGGATCACACCGACTACGCGGTCTGGATGGGCGCGATGCGAGAGTTGAATTTGTCGGCATTTTCTTAAATCAAATCCCTAAATATGGGATTGATATTTATATATTGAGACTTTCCTCCGCGTAGGTTTATATTCGTCGCATCCGCTCAGAACTCAGGTGAAGCGATGCAGGCGCAATTGATCGCGCTCGATTGGGGAACCAGCTCCCTTCGTGCTTACAAACTCGGCCCGGCAGGCGTCGTGCTGGAACACCGCGCGCTGGCGTGCGGGATCATGCATTTGCCTGACAAGCCCCGGGACATTGCCGGTGTGCGCTGCAGCGATGGCTTCGAACTGGCCTTCGACACGGCCTGCGGCGATTGGCTCGACGCCCAGCCAGGCGTGCCGGTGATCGCCTGCGGCATGGTCGGCAGCGCCCAGGGCTGGAGCGAAGCGGCCTATCGCAATACCCCCGTCGACGTCGCCAGCCTCGGACAGGCTTTGCACCGCGTGCGCAGCCTGCGCGGGGTGGACGTGCATATCGTGCCGGGCGTGATCGAGCAGGCCGGCTTGCCCAACGTGATGCGCGGCGAAGAAACTCAGGTGCTGGGCGTGCTGCAAGGGCTCGGCGCCGACGTGCTGATCGGCCTGCCGGGCAGCCATTCCAAGTGGGTCGAGGTGGTCGATGGCTGCATCACCCATTTCGATACCTTCATGACCGGGGAAGTCTTTGCGGTGCTGAGCAAACACAGCATCCTAGGGCGCACCCAGCAGATCACCGAACAGTTCCAGGCCGAAGCCTTCGACCGTGGCGTGCAGGTGGCGCTGTCGGAGGACGGCCGGCGCGGTGTGCTGTCGACCCTGTTCAGCGCCCGCACCCTGGGGCTCACGGCCGAACTTTCGCCGCAGCAGCAGCCCGACTACCTGTCCGGCCTGCTGATCGGCCATGAACTGATCGGGCTGCCGGAGCGCGCCAAACAGCAGCCGATCATCCTGGTGGGCGCAGCGCCATTGTGTGCCCGCTACCAACGCGCCCTCGCCCTCTGCGGTTTCGCCCACGTCAGCCTCGCGCAGGAGGCCACCGCGCGCGGCCTGTGGCAGTTGGCCGTGGCCGCCGGGCTCACTCAACCAGCATTGCAGGTCTGACATGCTCAAGCACGCACTCGCACAAAACGGTTTGATCGCCATCCTGCGCGGTATCCGCCCGGACGAAGCCCAGGCCATCGGCCAGGTGTTGTACCAGGCTGGGTTTCGCGTCATTGAAGTCCCGCTCAACTCGCCGGACCCTTACACCAGCATCCGCACGCTGCGCGACAGCCTGCCCGCCGATTGCCTGATCGGTGCCGGCACGGTGCTGACGCCGGAACAGGTCGAGCAGGTGAAAGCTGCCGGCGGCCAGGTGATCGTCATGCCCCACAGTGACGCCAAGGTCTTGCGTGCCGCAAAAGCGGCAGGGCTGTTGTTGTCGCCGGGCGTTGCCACGCCCACCGAAGCCTTTGCCGCCCTGGCCGAAGGGGCCGACGTATTGAAACTGTTCCCCGCCGAGCAAATGGGCCCGGCGGTGATCAAGGCGTGGCTGGCGGTACTGCCGGCGGGCACGCTGCTGCTGCCGGTGGGCGGCATTACCCCGGACAACATGCAGGTGTTTATCGACGCCGGCGCCAAGGGGTTCGGGCTGGGTTCCGGGTTGTTCAAACCGGGTATGACAGTGGATCAGGTAGCGAGCCGCGCCCAGGCTTATGTCGCCGCCTGGAAAGCCCTGAGCTGAGATCAAGTCTTGCGCCCACAGGCGCCGCATCTATAAGAGAGATAACAGATGAAAATCACCAAACTGACGACCTTTATCGTCCCACCGCGCTGGTGCTTCCTGAAAGTCGAGACCGACCAGGGCGTGACCGGCTGGGGCGAACCCGTGGTCGAAGGCCGCGCCCACACGGTGGCGGCTGCGGTTGAAGAACTGTCCGACTACCTGATCGGCAAAGACCCGCGCAACATCGAAGACATCTGGACCGTGCTTTACCGCGGTGGCTTCTACCGCGGCGGCGCCGTGCACATGAGCGCCCTCGCCGGCATCGACCAGGCGCTGTGGGACATCAAGGGCAAGGCCCTCGGCGTGTCGGTCAGCGACCTGCTCGGCGGCCAGGTGCGTGACAAGATCCGTGTGTATTCGTGGATCGGTGGCGACCGCCCGGCCGACACCGCCCGCGCGGCCAAAGAGGCCGTGGCCCGTGGCTTCACCGCGGTGAAAATGAACGGCACCGAAGAGCTGCAGTTCGTCGACAGCTTCGAAAAAGTCGACCTGGCCCTGGCCAACGTCGCCGCCGTACGTGACGCGGTGGGCCCGAACGTCGGCATCGGCGTCGACTTCCACGGCCGCGTGCACAAGCCCATGGCCAAAGTGCTGATGAAAGAGTTGGACCCGTACAAGCTGATGTTTATCGAAGAGCCGGTGCTCAGCGAAAACTACGAAGCGCTCAAGGAACTGGCGCCGCTGACCAGCACCCCGATTGCCCTCGGCGAGCGCCTGTTCTCGCGTTGGGACTTCAAGCGCGTGCTCAGCGAAGGCTACGTCGACATCATCCAGCCGGATGCGTCCCACGCCGGCGGCATCACCGAAACCCGCAAGATCGCCAACATGGCCGAAGCCTACGACGTGGCCCTGGCCCTGCACTGCCCACTGGGCCCGATTGCCCTGGCGGCGTGCCTGCAACTGGACGCGGTTTGCTACAACGCGTTTATCCAGGAGCAAAGCCTGGGCATTCATTACAACGAGAGCAATGACCTGCTCGACTATGTGCGTGATCCGGGTGTGTTCGACTATGACCAGGGCTTCGTGAAGATCCCCAACGGGCCAGGCCTGGGCATCGAGATCAACGAGGAATATGTGATCGAACGCGCGGCCATCGGCCACCGCTGGCGCAACCCGATCTGGCGCCACGCCGACGGTAGCTTTGCCGAGTGGTGATTCCTGACTGAAGGAACACGGTCAACAATGTGGGAGCTGGCAAGCCAGCTCCCACATTTTGATCCGGATCCGTCAGTAAGACCCGTCCTCAATAAACATAAGAAGAGGCAACCCCCTCATGCATCCTGAATCCTTCACCGGGCAGGCTTCTTTAGTCACGCCTACCAGAAAGCGTTTTTTCATCATGGTGCTGCTGTTCATCACCGTGGTGATCAACTACCTCGACCGCAGCAACCTGTCGATTGCCGCCCCCGCGCTGACCAGCGAACTGGGGATCGACCCGGTACACGTCGGCCTGATCTTCTCTGCGTTCGGCTGGACCTACGCCGCCATGCAGATCCCCGGCGGCTGGCTGGTAGATCGCGTGCCGCCGCGCATTCTCTACACCGCCGCGCTGTTGTTGTGGTCCATCGCCACCGTGATGCTCGGCTTTGCCGCCAGCTTTATCGCGCTGTTCGTCTTGCGCATGGCGGTGGGCGCGCTGGAAGCCCCGGCCTACCCGATCAACAGCCGCGTGGTCACCACCTGGTTCCCCGAGCGCGAGCGCGCCACCGCGATTGGTTTCTACACCTCCGGGCAGTTTGTCGGGCTGGCGTTCCTGACGCCGGTGCTGGCGTGGCTGCAACACGCATTCGGCTGGCACATGGTGTTTGTGGTCACAGGTGGCGTGGGTATTTTGTGGGCGGCAATCTGGTACGCGGTATACCGCGAGCCAAAGGATTTCAAAGGTGCCAACACCGCAGAAATCGAGCTGATCCGTGAAGGCGGCGGCCTGGTGGATATGCAGGAAAAAACCGCGAAGACGCCGTTCAGCTGGGTCGACCTGGGGATAGTGCTGAGCAAGCGCAAACTCTGGGGCATCTACCTGGGGCAGTTCTGCCTGAACTCCACGCTGTGGTTTTTCCTGACGTGGTTCCCGACCTACCTGGTGAAATATCGCGGCATGGACTTCATCAAGTCTGGCCTGCTCGCGTCGCTGCCGTTTCTCGCCGCATTTGTGGGTGTGTTGTGTTCCGGGATCTTTTCCGACTGGCTGATTCGCCGGGGAGCCTCGGTGGGCTTTGCGCGCAAGTTGCCGATCATTGGCGGGCTGCTGATTTCCACGGCAATCATCGGTGCCAACTATGTGGACTCGACGGCGTGGGTCATTGCGTTCCTGGCGCTGGCGTTTTTTGGCAACGGGCTGGCATCGATCACCTGGTCGCTGGTCTCGACCCTGGCCCCGGCGCGGTTGCTCGGGTTGACGGGTGGTGTGTTCAACTTCATCGGCAATCTGGCGGCAATCGCCACGCCGATCGTGATTGGCTTCCTGGCCAGCGGTGACTCGTTTGCTCCCGCGATTACCTACATCGCCGTGTTGGCGTTGCTGGGTGCGCTTTCCTACGTGCTGCTGGTCGGCAAAGTCGAACGCATCCAACTGTAACCCCCGTAGTGAGAGGGCTTGCCCGCGCTGGGGGGCAAGCCGTCCCAAACAGCCCCCGCGGTGTTTCAGAGAGACCGAGGTGTCTGGATTTGGGGCGGCTTCGTCCCCCAGCGCGGGGCAAGCCCGCTCACTACAAGACCCGGGTCAGTTGAGGACGCCGTCGAGGATCTCGTAGACGATGCCGGTGCCTACCGCGATCAACACGATGTCCGGCCCCGAACGGCGCCATTCATAACCCTGGTACACCGGCAGCCGTGCCAGCGCGCGGTTGTCCAGGCGTTCGCCGTAGTAACCATGGGGCAGCGGCTTGCCACGTACCAGGCGCACATTCGGCGGCGGCGGTGCGCCACGGGAGAACTGGCCGTGGTTGTCGCGGATCACCTGGCGTACCGGGCCGAAATCCTGGGGCGGGCCGCCGCGACGGTTGTCCTGCGGGCCACGATGGTCGTCGCCACGCGGCTGCTCATGCTGGCCTTGCGGGCCGCCACGCTCAGGGCCGCCCTGGTCATTCGGCGCGGCTTGCACCAGGGCACTGGCGCCAAGCACCAGCACGCCAAGGCCGGCAATCACGGATTTAGGCATTTTCATCGGGTATTCCTCAGGGCACACAAACAAAAAAGGGATCTCGAACGAGGTTCGAAATCCCTTGGTCTTGTCAGTTTAGGTACTGAGTTTTCAGTTTGATTCCTGTGTATCAGGAACTTTACCTACCACTTACGAGCCGCTTACTTACGCGCGTTACGGACGCCTTCCGACAATGCCGCGCACAGGCCGAGCACGCCGTCGATGGCTTGCTGATCATTTTTCGCAGTGGCGATGTGATCAATCAACGCCGAACCCACCACTACGCCGTCCGCCAAACGGGCGATCGCCGCTGCTTGTTCCGGGGTGCGGATACCGAAACCGATGCTGATCGGCAGGTCGGTATGCCGACGCAGGCGGGTCACGGCTTCTTCAACGTGTTCCAGGGTGGCGGCACCGGCACCGGTCACACCGGCTACCGACACGTAGTACACAAAGCCGGAGCTGCCATTGAGTACGGTCGGCAGGCGCACGTCATCGGTGGTCGGCGTGGTCAGGCGGATAAAGTCGATGCCTGCAGCCTGGGCCGGGTCGCACAGCTCGCCGTTATGCTCCGGCGGCATGTCGACCACGATCAGGCCGTCGACGCCCGCCTCTTTCGCATCGGCGATGAACTTCGGCACGCCGTATTTGTGGATCGGGTTGAAGTAGCCCATCAACACCAGCGGGGTGTCGCGGTTGTCCTTGCGGAACTCGCGGACCATTTGCAGGGTTTTCAGCAGGTTCTGCTTGGCTTGCAGTGCGCGGATGTTGGCCAGCTGGATCGCCGGGCCGTCGGCCATCGGGTCGGTGAAGGGCATGCCCAGCTCGATCACGTCGGCGCCAGCGGCAGGCAAGCCTTTGAGGATCGCCAGTGAGGTGTCGTAGCCAGGGTCACCGGCGGTGACGAAGGTCACCAGGGCGGCGCGGTTTTGTTCTTTGAGTTGGGCAAAGCGGGTTTGCAGGCGGCTCATCAGTGTTTCTCCTGCTGCGACTGTTCCATGTGATGCATCACGGTTTGCATGTCTTTGTCGCCACGGCCGGAAAGGTTAACCACCATCAGGTGATCTTTCGGCAGGGTCGGTGCGCGTTTGAACACTTCGGCCAGGGCGTGGGCGCTTTCCAGCGCAGGAATGATCCCTTCCAGGCGGCAGCATTTGTGGAAGGCGTCGAGGGCTTCATCGTCAGTCACCGAGGTGTACTGGACGCGGCCGATGTCATGCAACCACGCGTGTTCCGGGCCGATGCCCGGGTAGTCGAGGCCGGCGGAGATCGAGTGAGCGTCGATGATCTGGCCGTCGTCGTCCTGCAACAGGAAGGTGCGGTTACCGTGCAATACGCCAGGTACGCCGCCGTTGAGGCTGGCGGCGTGCTTGCCGGTTTCGATGCCGTGGCCGGCCGCTTCAACACCGATGATTTCCACGCTCTTGTCGTCAAGGAATGGGTGGAACAGGCCCATGGCATTGGAGCCACCGCCGATGCACGCCACCAGGCTGTCCGGCAGGCGGCCTTCCTGGGCTTGCAGCTGGTCGCGGGTTTCTTTGCCGATCACGGCCTGGAAGTCGCGCACCATGGCGGGGTACGGGTGGGGGCCGGCCACGGTGCCGATCAGGTAGAAGGTGCTGTCGACATTGGTTACCCAGTCACGCAGAGCTTCGTTCATGGCGTCTTTCAGGGTGCCGGTGCCGGCGACCACCGGGATCACTTCAGCCCCCAGCAGCTTCATGCGGAACACGTTGGCTTGCTGGCGCTCGATGTCAGTGGTGCCCATGTAGATCACGCATTGCAGGCCGAAGCGCGCCGCCACGGTGGCGGTGGCCACGCCGTGCATGCCCGCGCCGGTCTCGGCGATGATGCGTTTCTTGCCCATGCGCCGCGCCAGCAGGATCTGGCCGATGCAGTTGTTGATCTTGTGCGCGCCGGTGTGGTTCAGCTCTTCGCGCTTGAGGTAGATCTTGGCGCCGCCGCAGAATTCGGTCAGGCGTTCGGCGAAATACAGCGGGCTCGGACGGCCGACGTAGTCGCGCTGGAAGTAGGCCAATTCCTCGTTGAACGCCGGATCGATCTTGGCCGCTTCGTATTCGCGGGCCAGGTCGAGGATCAACGGCATCAGGGTTTCAGCGACGTAACGGCCGCCGAACGCGCCAAACAGGCCGTTGGCGTCTGGGCCGTTGCGTAGGTCGGTCTGGGACTGAGTCATAGGACGCTCCAGGAAGGAATGGGTGTAGGAAACAATGACGGCCACTCTACCCCTGACGCAGTGGCCTGAAAACCGATAAGATCGCTGCAACATGTCAGGAAAACTCACATATGAGCCGCGACCTTCCGCCCCTTAACGCCCTGCGTGCGTTTGAAGCCACTGCGCGATTGAACAGCGTCAGCCAGGCAGCCGAGAGATTGCATGTGACCCACGGCGCGGTCAGTCGCCAGTTGAAGGTGCTGGAAGAGCACTTGGGCGTGAGCCTGTTCGTCAAGGATGGGCGTGGCCTTAAACTCACAGATGCCGGTGTGCGCCTGCGTGACGCGAGTGCCGAGGCGTTCGAGCACTTGAGGGATGTGTGTGCAGAGTTGACCCAGGCCAGCGCCGACGCGCCGTTCGTGCTCGGTTGTTCAGGCAGTTTGCTGGCGCGCTGGTTGATTCCGCGCCTGGGCCGCCTGAATGCAGACCTGCCGGATTTGCGTCTGCACCTGTCGGCGGGTGACGGTGATCTTGACCCACGGCGTCCGGGACTGGACGCCTTGCTGGTGTTCGCCGAACCACCGTGGCCGGCGGACATGCAAGTGTATGAACTGGCCAGCGAACGCATCGGCCCGGTGCTGAGCCCACGCTTTGCCGGCTACGAGCGGCTGCGGCATGCGCCCGCCTCGGCCTTGTGCGGCGAAGCCTTGCTGCACACGACTTCGCGCCCGCAAGCCTGGCCCAGTTGGGCACAGCAACACGGCATTGAGCCCGGTGCGTTGAAACACGGCCAGGGGTTTGAGCATTTGTATTATTTGCTGGAAGCAGCGGTGGCCGGGTTGGGCGTGGCGATTGCGCCGCAGCCGCTGGTGGCCGAGGACTTGCGCGCGGGTCGCCTGGTGGCGCCGTGGGGTTTCAGCGAAACCCCGGCGCACCTGGCGTTGTGGCTGCCCAAGCGCGCCGCAGACGGGCGCGCCGGGAGACTGGCGCAGTGGCTCAAGGCTGAGCTTGAGCACCCGCCGGTTTAGTCACCGCGTTTGCACAGCAAGTAAGCAGCCAGCAGACCCAATGCACCTACCGCCACACCGGCTGTAGTCCATGGGTGCTCCTGCGCGTAGTCCCGGGTTGCAACACCGGTTTCGCGGATTTTCACTTTGCTTTCTTCGTAGGCATCGCTGATCAGGTGGCGGGAATGCTTGAGGGCATTCTCGGCGTTGCTTTTCAGGGCCTTCAAGGTCTTGCGCGACTCGTCGGACGCGTCGTCCTTGAGGCTTTCCAGAGACTTGAGCAGGCTCGAAATCTCGGCTTCCATGCTTTCCAGCGACGCTTTGCGTAAAGAAGTGTTGGCCATGTGGATTCTCCTGAAGTGATTGAGTGGCGTGTGTAGATACCGACTCCAGCGCTTTCAGAAAGTGCAGTAAATCTGAACTTTCGCGTAGGAACGGTCGCCAGAAGCAGTATGAACATTGACTGCTAGGCTTTATTGACGACCCTCAGGAGAAACACCATGTCTGATCATCACACCTACAAAAAAGTGGAATTGGTGGGCTCGTCCACCTCCAGCATCGAAGACGCCATCAACAATGCGCTGGCCGAGGCCAACAAGAGCATCAAGCACCTGGAGTGGTTCGAGGTGGTCGATACCCGTGGGCATATCAAGGATGGCAAGGCCGCACACTTTCAGGTCACGCTCAAGGTAGGGTTCCGAATCGCCAGTAGTTGATCGCCGCGGTTGAACTTGCCGACTGGCCGATTGCCATAACCTGCGCTACAACCAATGGGTGCCGACGCCATGAGCGTCGGCACGCTTTTTTTGAACAGCGCAAGGAAGGTAACGGATGAAGAAGTTTCTGCTAGCGGTAGGTTTGTTGAGCATTGCGGGTACGGCCCTGGCGGCGGGCAAGCCTTGTGACGAGCTGAAGAGCGAGATTGCAGCGAAACTGGATGCCAAGGGCGTTGCGCACTATTCCCTGGACGTTGTGGAGAAAGGTGCTGCGGGCGACGCCAAAGTGGTTGGCTCGTGTGAAGCCGGCACCAAGGAAATCGTCTACAAACGCGGTTGACCCCGTGTTGCCGGCACCTGTGGCGAGGGAGCAAGCTCCCTCGCCATAAGTGCGTTCTTCAGCCCTTCATCAACTGCGCCAGCAGTTCGTAGGAATGAATCCGGTCGGCGTGTTCGTACAGGTCGCAGGTAAAGATCAACTCGTCTGCACCGGTTTGTTCGATCAGCACTTCCAGTTTGGCGCGGATTTTTGCCGGGCTGCCGACCATCGCCAGGCCAAGGAAGCTGCCGACGGCATCTTTTTCATGGGGTAGCCACAGGCCGTCCATGCTGTTCACGGGTGGGCGCTGCACCAGGCTTTGCCCGCGCATCAGCGCGAGGATGCGCTGGTACACCGAGGTGGCCAGATAGTCGGCTTGCTCATCGGTGTCCGCCGCCACCAGCGGAATGCCGAGCATCACGTACGGTTTATCCAACACGGCTGAAGGCTTGAAGTGATTGCGGTAGACGCGAATCGCCTCGTGCATCAAGCGCGGTGCGAAATGGGAGGCGAAGGCGTAGGGCAAACCGCGCTCACCAGCCAGTTGTGCACTGAACAGGCTGGAACCGAGCAGCCACACCGGCACATTGGTGCCGGTGCCGGGTACGGCGATGATGCGTTGGTCCGGGGTGCGCGGGCCGAGGTACGCCATCAGTTCGGCAACGTCCTCGGGGAACTCGTCGGCGCTGCCGGAGCGTTCACGGCGCAGGGCGCGGGCGGTCATCTGGTCGGAGCCGGGCGCGCGGCCCAGGCCCAGGTCGATACGGCCGGGGTAGAGGCTTTCCAGGGTGCCGAACTGCTCGGCAATCACCAGCGGCGCGTGGTTGGGCAGCATCACGCCGCCAGAGCCGACGCGAATCGTCGAGGTGCCGCCGGCCAGGTAGCCAAGCAACACCGAGGTGGCCGAGCTGGCGATGCCGTCCATATTGTGGTGTTCCGCCACCCAGAAACGGTTGTAGCCGAACTTTTCCACGTGCTGGGCCAGGTCCAGGGAATTGCGCAACGACTGCGCCGGGCTGCCGTTGGCCCGCACGGGCACGAGGTCGAGGGTCGAGAATTTCACGTCGGACAGCGATTTCATAAGCCTGCTTCTCCAAGGGGGCGCGCAGGCTGTGTAGACGAACCAAGACCTGGCGCTTCATGTGCATGTTCTATGCAATGAGGGCATATACCCGAGATTCAATAGCACGGCAGGAAATTTCCTACTTAATTGCTAGGTTTCTCCGACAGGATGAACTTTGCCTGTCCGACTATCCTCAGAACCCTTACTGACGCAAAACCATCGTTCGAGGAGACCGCTATGAGTATCGTGAAAAAAGCATCTGCACATTGGGAAGGTGATTTGAAGACGGGCCTGGGTTCCATTTCCACGGAAACCGGGGTACTGCGCGAAGCGCCTTACGGCTTCAAGGCGCGTTTTGAAGGTGGCAAGGGCACCAATCCGGAAGAGCTGATCGGCGCGGCCCACGCCGGATGTTTCTCCATGGCGTTCTCCATGATTCTCGGCGATGCCGGGCTCAAGGCTGACAGCATCGACACCCAGGCTGAAGTGACCCTCGATCAAGTCGATGGCGGCTTTGCGATCACGGCGGTGCATCTGATCCTCAAGGCCAAGATCCCGGGCGCGAGCCAGGCGCAGTTCGAAGAACTGAGCAAAAAGGCCAAGGAAGGCTGCCCGGTGTCCAAGGTACTGAATGCGAAAATCAGCCTGGATGCGACGCTGGTTAGCTGATACCGCGGGTCAAAAAATGTGGGAGCGGGCTTGCTCGCGAACGCGCAGTGTCAGCCACTGAATGTGTTTCTGATACCGCGCCTTCGCGAGCAGGCCCGTTTCCATATTGGTTTTGCGTTAAATCAGAACCTGCGTGGGCAAACTATGGTCCTATAGCCATTGCAGCCTAGGCGCACACCCGTGCGCAATGCATTCAGGGAGCTTCACACATGAAACGTTTTGCTTTGGCGATCATCTGCGGTGTGTTGGCCACTTCGGCCGTGGCCGCCCCCAAAGATTGTGAAGAGCTCAGGAAAGAGATCGAGATCAAGATCCAGGCGAACGCCGTGCCGTCCTACACCTTGGAGATCGTGACCAAGGAAGAAGCCGACAAGCACGATGTAGCCATGGTCGTCGGCAGCTGTGAGAACGGCACCAAGGCCATCATTTACCAGAAGAACAACGACTGATCAGAGGCAGTTGACGCTGCGCTCCTCGGCCAGCAGCTTGCGCGCGGCGTTGTACAGCCGGATGTTCGGGGTGTACGCCAGCGAGCGCCCTTCCAGCACATAGCGCTGGCCTGCCTGGAAGTGGTCGTACTGCAACGTTATGAAGCAGGTGCGCTCGGCAGTCTGCCCCAACCCGCCGAAACCGCCGCCAGTCGGCACCTCGAAATCAAAACGCACCATCAGCTCGTGGCGCCCGGGCGGCACTTGGAAGAAGCGCCCATCGTTGAGGTTTTTGCCGTCCAGGCGCTGCGCCATGAGCAGTTTGGCGCCCGGTGTCGGGGTGGTGAAATCGACCCAGGCCTGTTGCGGATCGACTGCCGGTAACGGCGTCGAGGTGCAGGCGCTGAGCAGCAGGACGGCGACGGGAAGCAAGAGCTGACGCATGGCGGGCACTCAATGAAAGAAATGAATTGAGCCTGACGCTGCAGGCTCCCCATGAGTATAAACACCGCAGGCCATGGAAAAATTCCGTGCCGGCGCGATAGTCTTGCGAGCAAATCACCCAGGAGCGGTTGGGGCATGGTCAGGCGTTTTCTTCCGGGGTTGATGGTGCTGCTGCTCAGCGGCTGCTCAAGTGTCAGCTATTACGGCCAGTTGGCTAGCGGCCAGTGGCAATTGCTGCGCGCTCGCGAGCCGGTTTCCACGGTCATTGCCGACCCCTCTCGCCCCCAACTGCTGCGTGAACACCTGGCGCAAGCGCAAAAGGCGCGGACCTTTGCCAGCGAACAACTGCATTTGCCTGACAACCAGAGCTACAGGTTGTACGCCGACATTGGCCGGCCCTATGTGGTGTGGAATGTCTTCGCCACGACAGAATTTTCCCTGTCGCCTGAAACCCACTGCTTTCCCATCGCCGGTTGCGTCGCCTATCGCGGCTACTACAACCAGGGCGCTGCACGGGGTGAAGCGGCGTTGTTGCGCCAGCGAGGCATGGACGTGTCGATTGGCGGCGTCGAGGCCTACTCGACCCTGGGCTGGTTCAACGACCCGATCCTGAATTCGATGATGAACTGGGGTGACGAGCGCCTGGCCACGCTGATCTTTCATGAGCTGGCGCACCAGCGTTTCTATGTGAAGGACGACACCGAATTCAACGAGTCATTTGCCAACTTCGTCGAGCAGGAAGGCACGCGCCAGTGGCGTGCCGCACGAGGGCTGGCGCCGCTCGGCGATGGGGCGTTGCAGCAACGTGACCAGTTTATCCGGCTGATTCTCGATACTCGCCAGCGTCTGGAAAAGCTCTACGCCCAACCGCTGTCGAAGGAGGCGATGCGGGCGGCCAAAGCGCTTGAGTTTGAGCGCTTGCGCAGCGATTACCGGCAGATGCGTGACAGCCAGTGGGCGGGCGACAAGCGTTATGACGCCTGGATCAACCAGCCGATGAACAATGCGCGGCTGTTGCCATTCGGGCTGTATGACCAGTGGGTGCCGGCGTTTGCGGCGTTGTTTCGGCAAGAAGGTGGGGATTGGCTGAGGTTTTATGCGGCGGTGGAGCGGATGGGGGCGTTGCCGGTGGAGCAGCGCAAGGTGGCGTTGAGGCAGTTGGAGATGGAGGGGCTTTAGGGCCTCATCGCGGGCAAGCCCGCTCCCACATTTTGATGTGTGAATACAGTCGGATGTGGGCGCTGGTTTGCCTGCGATAGCGGTTTCAAGGCTGCTGCAAAAACGCCTGATGCATCTCGGCCAACGTCTCGAAGTGCCAAGTCGGCGCCTCGGCATGCAACTCTTCAAAGCTGCCAAATCCATAGCCTACCGCCGCCGAATCCAGCCCGTTGCTACGCGCACCGATCAGGTCGTGCTTGCGGTCACCAATCATCAGGGTGGTCGCCGGGTCCAGGCCTTCTTCGCGCATCAAATGGGCGATCAGCTCGACTTTGTTCGTGCGCGTACCGTCCAGCTCGCTGCCGTAGATCACTTTGAAGTGCTTGGCAAAGTCGAAATGCCGGGCGATCTCGCGGGCGAATTCCCACGGCTTGGAGGTAGCCACGTACAACTGGCGGCCCTGGCTGTTCAATTCTTCCAGCAACGGCATCACGCCGTCGAACACGCGGTTTTCATACAGGCCGGTGACCTTGAAGCGCTCGCGATAGAAGTTCACCGCTTCCCACGCCTTGGCTTCGTCGAAACCGTAAAACTGCATGAAGGCTTGCAGCAATGGCGGGCCGATAAAGTGTTCGAGCCTGGTCAGGTCCGGCTCGTCGATACCGAGCTTGGCGAGGGCGTACTGGATCGAACGGGTAATGCCCTCACGCGGGTCGGTGAGGGTGCCATCCAGGTCGAACAGCACGGTTGGGTAATGCAGGGTCATTGATCGAATCCTTCAGCCAGGTGCAGGTCTTTGAGCTTCACGTAGTTCGCTGCACTGTAGGTGAAAAACGCGCGTTCCTTGTCAGTCAGTGGGCGGATTTGTTTAACCGGGCTGCCCACATACAAAAAGCCGCTTTGCAGTTTTTTGCCTGGCGGCACCAGGCTGCCGGCGCCGATGATCACGTCATCTTCCACCACGGCACCGTCCATCACGATGCTGCCCATGCCGATCAGGACCCGGCTGCCCACCGTGCAGCCATGCAGCATGACCTTGTGGGCGATGGTCACGTCATCGCCGATCAGCAGCGGGAAACCGTCCGGGTTGAAAGGCCCGGCGTGGGTGATGTGCAACACGCAGCCGTCCTGCACGCTGGTGCGCGCACCGATGCGGATGCGGTGCATGTCGCCACGGATCACGGTCAGTGGCCATACGGAGCTGTCGGTGCCGATTTCGACATCGCCGATCACCACCGCCGAAATATCGACAAAAGCCCCGGCGCCCAGGGCTGGCGTGTGGTTTTGATAGGTGCGAAGGGTCACGATAGCTTCTCTCTCTTCTGCTGATAGCTGCGGTGGGCGTTGATTGTAATTAAGATGGCCCCATCTTTGTTCTTACATGTCTTCAGCCAAGGTACCCACCGTGAGCGCGAACAACCCTCTTCTGCAGCCCTACGACCTGCCGCCGTTCTCGGCGATCCGTGCCGAGCACGTACAGCCGGCCATCGAACAGATCCTCGCCGACAACCGTGTCGCCATCGAAGGCATCCTGCAAAGCCAGGGGAAAAATCCTACGTGGGCCGGCCTGGTCTTGGCCATGGACGAACTGAATGACCGCCTGGGCGCCGCCTGGAGCCCGGTCAGCCACCTCAACGCCGTGTGCAACAGCGCTGAACTGCGCGAAGCCTACGAAGGCTGCCTGCCGGCGTTGAGCGCCTACTCCACCGAGATGGGCCAGAACCGCGAGCTGTTCCAGGCTTTCGAAGCCCTGGCCAACAGCCCGGAAGCGGCCGGTTTCGACGTGGCGCAAAAAACTATCCTGGAACACTCCCTGCGCGACTTCCGCCTGTCGGGTATCGATTTGCCGCCGGAGCAGCAAAAACGCTACGCCGAAGTGCAGAGCAAGCTTTCCGAGTTGGGCAGCAAGTTTTCCAACCAACTGCTGGACGCGACCCAGGCCTGGACCAAACACGTTACCGATGAAGCCACCCTCGCCGGCCTGACCGACTCGGCCAAGGCGCAGATGGCTGGCGCTGCCCAGGCCAAAGGCCTCGATGGCTGGCTGATCACCCTGGAATTTCCGAGCTACTACGCGGTAATGACCTACGCCCAGGACCGCGCCCTGCGTGAAGAGGTCTACGCGGCCTACTGCACCCGTGCGTCAGACCAAGGCCCGAATGCCGGTCAGAATGATAACGGCCCGGTGATGGAAGAAATCCTCGACCTGCGTCAGGAGCTTGCTCAACTCTTGGGCTACGCCTCGTTCTCCGAACTGAGCCTGGCCACCAAGATGGCCGAGTCCAGCGACCAGGTGCTGAGCTTCCTGCGTGACCTGGCCAAGCGCAGCAAGCCGTTTGCCGCCCAGGACCTGCAACAGCTCAAGGCCTATGCTGCCGAGCAAGGCTGTGCCGACCTGCAAAGCTGGGACAGTGGTTTCTACGGCGAAAAACTCCGTGAGCAGCGTTACAGCGTGTCCCAGGAAGCGCTGCGTGCCTACTTCCCGATCGACAAGGTGCTCGGCGGCCTGTTCGCCATCGTGCAACGCCTGTACGGCATCGAGATCGCCGAACTGAAGGGCTTCGACACCTGGCACCCGGATGTGCGCCTGTTTGAAATCAAGGAAAACGGCCAGCACGTTGGCCGCTTCTTCTTTGACCTGTACGCCCGCGCCAACAAGCGTGGCGGTGCCTGGATGGACGGCGCGCGCGACCGTCGCCGCAAGATCGACGGCGTGCTGCAAAGCCCGGTGGCCAACCTGGTGTGCAACTTCACCCCGGCCGACAGTGGCAAGCCTGCCCTGCTGACTCACGATGAAGTGACTACGCTGTTCCACGAATTCGGCCACGGCCTGCATCACCTGTTGACCCGCGTCGAGCACGCTGGCGTGTCCGGCATCAACGGCGTGGCCTGGGATGCGGTGGAGTTGCCAAGCCAGTTCATGGAGAACTGGTGCTGGGAGCCGGAAGGCCTGGCGCTGATCTCCGGTCACTATGAGAGCGGTGAGCCGCTGCCCCAGGACCTGCTGGAAAAAATGCTCGCGGCGAAAAACTTCCAGTCCGGCCTGATGATGGTGCGCCAGTTGGAGTTCTCGCTGTTTGACTTCGAGCTGCACGCCACCCACGGCGACGGCCGCAGTGTGGCCCAGGTGCTCGAAGGCGTGCGCGATGAGGTGTCGGTGATGCGTCCGCCAGCCTACAACCGTTTTCCGAACAGCTTTGCGCACATTTTCGCCGGTGGTTATGCGGCTGGGTACTACAGCTACAAGTGGGCCGAAGTGCTCTCCGCCGATGCCTTCTCCAAGTTCGAAGAAGACGGCGTGCTGAATGCCGAAACCGGCCGCGCATTCCGTGAGGCGATCCTGGCACGCGGTGGCTCCCAGGCGCCGATGGTGCTGTTCGTCGACTTCCGCGGACGTGCACCGTCGATTGACGCACTCTTGCGCCACAGCGGCCTGAGTGAGGGCGCGGCAGCATGAGTGAAGGACCTGTGGTGACCAAAAAGCAATTTATCGCCGGCGCGGTCTGCCCGGCGTGCAGCGAGCCGGACAAGTTGAAGATGTGGACTGAAGACAGCGTGCCGCACCGTGAGTGTGTGGCCTGCGGTTATACCGACACGCTCAATGATCAGGGTCTGTCGGTACCCAAGGAATTGGGCACGCGGGTGAATACCTCGGCGCTGAAGGCGCCGGACCCGAAGGTGCAGGCGGTACAGTTTTTTCCTAACCCGAAACTGAAAAAAGACTGACGCCCATTCAGGGTTTTATCGCCAATCCCGTATCGTTCGTTGGTTCAACACGGCCGGTTCCAGCCGTGTTGAGCCAGCTCTTCATCGAGCACAGTGCAAATGCACTGGTGCTGCAATCGCCATTCGCCAGTGCTGTACGCAACTTGTCGATATCGGCCTTCATCATGTAGCGAACGCCGTCTTTGAAGCCATTGCTGGTGCCAAAGCCGCCCAGGGTCATCTCGTTCAGCGCCTCTTCCTTGCTCCATCCTTGCACCACCACGCGATACATCGCTGCCATCAGGCCGGTACGGTCGGAGCCGTGTTTGCAGTGCATCAGCACCGGGCCGTTGGCCTCGGCTTCCTTGATTGCTCTGAGCGCTGCCAGCACGTCGGAATCATCCACATGATTGGTGCGATAACTCAGTTGGACCTGACGGATGCCCGCAGCCTTCAGCCAGTTGCCATCCGACTCGGGCAGGAAGTTGATCACGGTACCGATCTTGAGCTTTTGCAGGAGTGGCACGGCGCTGCTGTCCGGCAGAGCGCTGCGATACAGCGTCGGCGTCATCTGGTGCAGGTTGTATTGGCTGCCCACGGGCTGTGCCCACTCGGCTGAGCGGATGGAAGGGCTGTCATCGGCTTGGGCATAAACCGTGGCGAACAGTGCCGTAAGTGCCAGGCCGAGCGCTGGCAGCCAGCGATTCTTGAACATGGGCAACGTCACCGAATGGGCTGTGGGTAGATAGCGCGCAGATTGGTCTGCGGGGGGTCAATGGGGCGTGAGGCGCCCGTCAAAAAAGCGTGAATCCTCAGTCTTTAGTCGCTGAAACGATTCTGTTGATGGTTAGGCTGCTATCATTTGTAACTATTGATTGCCGCTGCGTTCTATCCAACACGCTGCCCGCACACCACAAGCCGCTCCCAAGAAGCGGCTGTCGAACCCGTGACCACATGATGAGGTGCACCCATGTCTGATCAAGATCAAGACAACCCCCGGCGTGACTTTTTGCGCAAATCCTTGACCTTGATCCCGGTGGTCACGGTTGCCAGTACCGGCCTTGGCGGCTCGATGTTGATGGCTACGCCCGAGCCGGCACAGGCCAGCCCGGCTAAGGCGCTGGTCAACGAAAAGGCCTACGAGCCAAGTTACTTCACTGCCGAAGAGTGGGCGTTTATCAACGCCGCCGTCGCGCAGTTGATTCCTACCGATGCCCAGGGCCCAGGCGCCGTGGAAGCCGGTGTGCCGGAATACATCGACCGTCAGATGAACACGCCTTACGCCAGTGGTGCGTTGTGGTTCATGCAGGGTCCGTTCAATGCCGACGCGCCGCCTGAGATGGGCTGGCAGAGCAAACTGGTGCCCAAGGACATCTATCGTCTGGGCATCGCCGCGACGGATGCATGGTCGAAAGCGTTCAACGGTAAAGTGTTTGCTGCGCAAGACAGCGCTACCCGAGACGATATGCTGCGTCGCCTGGAGGCTGGGGGCAGTGAGGTGACCGCGCATTTCGACGCGGTGCCGCCGAAGATTTTCTTCAACCTGCTGCTGCAAAACACCAAGGAAGGCTTCTTCTGCGACCCGATCCACGGTGGCAACAAAGGCATGGTCGGCTGGACCATGATCGGCTTCCCCGGCGCTCGCGCCGACTTCATGGACTGGGTTGAACGCAACGAGCAATACCCCTTCCCGGCAGTTTCCATCCGCGGCGAGAGGGCATAAACGTGGCGACCATCATGAAGAAAGTAGACGCTGTGATCGTAGGCTTCGGCTGGACCGGCGCGATCATGGCCAAGGAGCTGACTGAAGCGGGCCTCAACGTGGTAGCGCTCGAGCGCGGCCCGATGCAGGACACGTACCCGGATGGCAACTATCCGCAGGTCATCGACGAACTGACCTACAGCGTGCGTAAAAAACTCTTCCAGGACATCTCCAAAGAGACGGTGACCATTCGCCATAGCGTGAATGATGTGGCCCTGCCCAACCGCCAACTGGGTGCGTTCCTGCCGGGCAATGGCGTCGGCGGTGCGGGCCTGCACTGGTCGGGCGTGCATTTTCGGGTCGACCCGATCGAGCTGCGCATGCGCAGCCATTACGAAGAGCGTTACGGCAAAAACTTCATCCCCAAGGACATGACCATTCAGGACTTTGGCGTCAGCTATGAAGAGCTGGAGCCGTTTTTCGACTACGCGGAAAAAGTCTTCGGCACCTCCGGCCAGGCCTGGACCGTCAAAGGCCAGTTGGTCGGTGAAGGCCGTGGCGGCAACCCGTATGCGCCGGATCGCTCCAACCCATTCCCGTTGGAGGCGCAGAAAAACACCGTCTCCGCACAGCTGTTTCAGAAAGCGGCTAGCGATGTGGGTTACAAACCCTACAACCTGCCGTCGGCCAACACCTCGGGGCCCTACACCAACCCCTACGGTGCGCAGATGGGCCCATGCAACTTCTGCGGGTTTTGCAGCGGCTACGTTTGTTACATGTACTCCAAGGCTTCGCCGAACGTGAACATCCTGCCGGCGCTGCGCCAGGTGCCGAACTTCGAGCTGCGGCCCAATTCCCACGTGCTCAAGGTCAATCTCGACAGCACCAAGAGCAAGGCCACCGGCGTGACGTATGTCGACGCCCAGGGCCGGGAAATCGAGCAGCCGGCGGACCTGGTGATCCTCGGCGCGTTCCAGTTCCACAACGTGCGGTTGATGCTGCTGTCGGGTATCGGAAAACCCTACGACCCGATTACCAATGAGGGTGTGGTGGGCCGGAACTTTGCCTACCAGAACATGGCCACTATCAAGGCGTTCTTCGACAAGGACACCCACACCAACAACTTCATCGGTGCGGGCGGCAATGGCGTGGCGATGGATGATTTCAACGCCGACAACTTCGACCATGGCCCCCATGGCTTCGTTGGCGGCTCGCCGATGTGGGTCAACCAGGCTGGCAGTCGGCCGATTGCCGGTACGTCCAACCCGCCGGGCACCCCGGCCTGGGGCAGTGCGTGGAAGCGTGCCACCGCCGATTACTACACCCACCAGGTGTCGATGGATGCCCACGGTGCCCATCAATCCTACCGGGGCAACTACCTGGATCTAGACCCGGTTTTCCGCGATGCCTACGGCCTGCCGTTGCTGCGGATGACGTTCGACTGGCAGGAAAACGACATCAAGATGAACCGCTTCATGGTCGAGAAAATGGGCAAGGTTGCCGAGGCGATGAACCCCAAGGCGATTGCCGTGCTGGGCAAAAAGGTCGGCGAGCATTTCAACACCGCGTCGTACCAGACCACCCACCTCAACGGTGGCGCGATCATGGGCACCGACCCGAAGACCAGTGCGTTGAACCGCTACCTGCAATGCTGGGATGTACACAACGTGTTTGTCCCGGGCGCTTCCGCTTTCCCACAGGGCTTGGGTTACAACCCTACCGGCCTGGTGGCGGCGTTGACCTACTGGTCGGCCCGCGCGATCCGCGAGCAGTACCTGAAAAACCCCGGCCCACTGGTTCAGGCATAAGGAGCGATGACCATGAAAGCACTTGTTATCGCGACGTTTGCACTGTTCGGCAGTTGCTCGGTGAGCGCTGCTGAAACCGACCTGGTCAAGCAGGGTGAATACCTGGCCCGCGCCGGTGACTGCGTGGCTTGCCACACCGCCAAGGGCGGCAAGCCGTTCGCTGGTGGCCTGCCGATGGAAACGCCGATTGGCGTGATCTATTCCACCAACATCACCCCGGACAAGACCGGCCTGGGCGACTACAGCTTCGAGGATTTCGACAAGGCCGTGCGCCATGGCGTCGCCAAGAGCGGTAGTACGCTTTACCCGGCGATGCCCTACCCGTCTTACGCGCGCGTCAGCGACAGCGATATGCAGGCGCTATATGCGTACTTCATGAAAGGGGTGGAGCCGGTCGCTCAAGAGAACAAGGCGAGTGATATTCCCTGGCCGCTGAGCATGCGCTGGCCGCTGGCCGCGTGGCGTTGGATGTTCGCGCCTGAGGTTGCCGAGCCGCAGCCAACTGCGCAGGCCGACCCGGTGATCAGCCGTGGCGCCTATCTGGTGGAAGGCCTCGGCCACTGCGGCGCATGCCATACGCCACGGGCTCTGACCATGCAGGAAAAAGCCCTGAGTGCCACTGATGGCAGTGCATTCCTGTCCGGCAGTGCGCCGCTGGAAGGCTGGATCGCGAAGAATCTGCGTGGCGATCACAAGGACGGCCTCGGCGGTTGGAGCGAGGAGCAACTGGTGCAATTCCTCAAGACCGGCCGCAGTGACCGTAGCGCGGTGTTTGGTGGCATGAGTGATGTTGTCGTCCACAGCATGCAGTACATGTCGGAAAACGACCTGACCGCCATCGCCCGTTACCTCAAGAGCCTGCCGGCGGTGGACCCCAAGGATCAGCCGCATCAGTACGACAAGCAGGTCGCCGACGCTTTGTGGAAAGGCGATGACAGCCGGCGCGGCGCGGCGGTGTACATCGACAACTGCGCGGCCTGTCACCGCACCGACGGCCATGGCTACACGCGGGTGTTCCCGGCGCTGGCGGGCAACCCGGTGCTGCAGACGGCGGACGCCACCTCGTTGATCAACATTGTGTTGAACGGCGGCACCTTGCCCGCTACGCACACGGCGCCCTCCACCTTCACCATGCCTGCGTTCGCCTGGCGTCTGTCGGACCAGGAAGTGGCGGATGTAGTCAGTTTCATCCGTGGCAGCTGGGGCAATAAAGGCGAGCCGGTGAAAGCGGGCGACGTGGCGGACTTGCGCCAGAAGCACTGATCCTTCCCTGGCCGCCAAACGGCACTGGTCAGAACCCGCGCGCCTCGATACTGTATATAAAAACAGTATCGAGGCGTTTTCATGTCTACTGCGCTGCCACCCCGTGGCCGAGGTACGGCCACCAACCTGCATAACCGCTTTGCGCCGACCGTCAGCGTGGCCGAGGACGACGGCTGGTATCAGGAAGTGCCGCCGACCCAGGGCACCGAGGTGCGGATCGAGACGGCCAAGACCATCATCACCCGCAACAACTCGCCGGACCTGCCGTTCGACCGTTCGATCAACCCTTATCGCGGTTGCGAACACGGCTGCATTTACTGCTATGCGCGGCCCAGCCATGCGTATTGGGACATGTCACCGGGGCTGGATTTCGAGACCAGGCTGATCGCCAAGAGCAATGCCGCAGACGTGCTGGAACAGCAACTGTCGAAACCGGGCTATGTCTGCGCGCCGATCAACCTGGGCTCCAACACCGACCCGTACCAACCCATCGAGCGCGAATACCGGATCACCCGGCAAACCCTTGAAGTGCTGCTGCGCTACCGGCACCCGGTGACAATTATCACCAAGGGCTCGCTGATCCTGCGCGACCTCGACCTGTTGACCGAATTGGCCAGGCAGCGCCTGGTGGCCGTGATGATCAGCCTCACCAGCCTGGACGACGAGCTCAAGCGCATCCTGGAGCCGCGTACGGCGGCGCCCAAGGCGCGATTGCGGGCGATCCGCGTGATGCGCGAGGCAGGCATCCCGGTGGGCGTGCTGTGCTCGCCGATGATCCCGATGATCAACGACAGCGAACTGGAGAGCCTGCTTACCGAAGCCCACGCTGCCGGGGCACAAAGCGCAGCGTACATGATGCTGCGCCTGCCGCTGGAGGTGGCGCCGCTGTTCGAGGAGTGGCTGGCGGCCCATTACCCGCAGCGCGCCGCCCATGTGATGAGCCTGGTGCGCCAGGTACGCGGTGGCGAGGTTTACGACAGCCGCTTCGGTGTACGCATGCGTGGCGAGGGGCCGTTTGCCGAATTGCTGGCCCAGCGCTTCAGCAAGGCCATCAAACGCCTGGGGCTCAACCGTCGGGAAGGATTCAACCTGGATTGCACGGCGTTCTGCCCGCCGGGCAGGCAGATGGCGTTGTTGTAGAATGCTGGGAAAGGTGTACTTTTTCTGTAGGAATAGTCTCACTTTGACATCACTGAAACCCGCGATCTAGAGCGGTTCATTCAGTTTGAGTTAAGTTTCGGCGGCTACCTTGTTCAGCGAGTGACTGATGAGTCGGCAGTCTGATTTGTGGCATTTGCAACAAATTGCATTGGCCTGGCGTCGAACTGGCTTGAACACTCCCCTGCATTAACCAAGAGGATGAATCATGAGTGATAAGGATAAACAGCCGTTGGCTGCGTCGGCTTCAGCCCCTGAGGTGGCGGAATCCGCCGATGCAGCGCTAAAGCATATCGTTGACGGCTTTTTGCATTTCCATCACGACGTCTTCCCCCAGCAGGAAGAACTCTTCAAGAAACTCGCCACGGCCCAGAGCCCGCGGGCGATGTTCATTACCTGCGCCGATTCGCGCATCGTCCCCGAGCTGATTACCCAGAGCTCACCGGGCGACCTGTTCGTGACCCGTAACGTCGGCAACGTGGTGCCGCCCTACGGCCAGATGAATGGGGGTGTTTCCACTGCCATCGAGTACGCCGTACTCGCCCTGGGCGTCCAGCACATCATTGTCTGCGGGCACTCCGATTGCGGTGCGATGCGTGCGGTGCTCAACCCCGACAGCCTGGAAAAAATGCCGACGGTGAAGGCCTGGTTGCGGCATGCCGAGGTCGCCAAGACCATGGTCCATGACAACTGCGACTGCGCCAACGAAGGCGAGAGCATGAAGGTGCTGACCGAAGAAAACGTCATCGCCCAGCTACAACATTTGCGCACCCACCCCTCCGTGGCTTCGCGCATGGCCAATGGTCATTTGTTTATCCATGGTTGGATCTACAACATCGAGACCAGCGAAATCCGCGCCTACGATGCCGATCAGGCCACGTTCAGACCGTTGAACGGCGAAGGGCCGATTCCTTGCGCGACGCCTAAAGCGCGCTTCTAAAACACTTCCCTGCCGGGTGATGCGGTGGCTGCCATGGATGCAGCCAGGCATTACCGCGCCCGGCGAATGCCTCGGGAGAGTCATCATGCGTGCTGCTCAATTGAAAGCTGTATTGCCACGGGAGCTGCTCGCCTCGGTGGTTGTGTTTCTGGTCGCCCTGCCCCTGTGCATGGGCATCGCGATTGCTTCCGGGATGCCGCCGGCCAAGGGGTTGATCACCGGGATTATCGGTGGCCTGGTGGTCGGTTGGCTGGCGGGCTCGCCGCTGCAGGTCAGCGGTCCGGCGGCGGGTCTGGCGGTGTTGGTGTTCGAGTTGGTGCGCCAACACGGAATGATGATGCTGGGGCCGATCCTGCTGCTGGCGGGCTTCCTGCAACTGGTGGCTGGGCGTTTGCGCCTGGGCTGCTGGTTCCGCGTGACGGCACCGGCGGTGGTGTACGGCATGTTGGCGGGGATTGGCGTGCTGATTGTGCTGTCGCAGATCCATGTGATGCTCGACGGCGCGCCCAAACCCTCCGGGCTGGATAACCTGGCAGGTTTCCCGGCTGCGGTGGCGCAAGCGATTCCGAGCCTGGGCTGGCAAGCCGGCTTGCTTGGCTTGTCGACGATGCTGGTGATGTACCTGTGGGACAAATTCCGCCCGCAATCCCTGCGGTTTGTGCCCGGCGCGCTGTTGGGTGTGGGGCTGACCACGCTTGTCAGCCTGTTGCTGGTGTTGCAGGTCAAGCGGGTGGAGGTCCCGGAAAACCTCGCCGATGCCATCGATTGGCTGCGCCCCAGCGACCTGCTGAACCTGGCTGATCCGCAGCTGTTGATCGCCGCCTTTGCCGTGGCGTTTATCGCCAGTGCCGAAACCCTGCTCTCCGCAGCGGCGGTGGACCGCATGCACAGCGGCCAGCGCTCGGATTTCGACAAGGAGTTGTCGGCTCAAGGTGTCGGCAACATGCTGTGTGGTCTGGTTGGCGCCCTGCCGATGACTGGTGTGATCGTGCGCAGTTCGGCCAACGTGCAGGCCGGCGCCACCACGCGCTTGTCGGCCATGTTCCATGGCCTGTGGCTGCTGGCCTTCGTGTTGTTGCTGTCGAGTGTGCTGCAAAGCATCCCGGTGGCGAGCCTGGCGGGCGTGCTGGTGTACACCGGGATCAAGCTGGTGGACATCAAGGCGTTCAAGGCCCTGGGGCGTTACGGGCGGATGCCGATGTTCACCTATGCGGCGACTGCGCTGGCGATCATCTTTACCGACCTGCTGACCGGTGTACTGGTGGGGTTCGGGCTGACGCTGGTCAAGCTGGCGCTCAAGGCCTCGCGTCTGAAAGTGAGCCTGATCGACTTGCCGCAGGACGGTGAGATGGAGCTGCGTTTGAGTGGCGCGGCGACGTTCCTGAAAGTGCCGGCGCTGACCCAGGTGCTGTCGGCGGTGCCGGCGGGGACGACCGTACATGTGCCGCTGAACAACCTGAGTTACATCGACCATTCCTGCCTGGAGTTGCTGGAGGAGTGGGGGCGGGCCAATGCGGCGAAGGGGTCGAAGCTGGTGATCGAGGCGCGTGGATTGAAGCGGCGGTTGGAGGGGCGGGTCAGAACGACGACGGGGATAGGCTCCGCACCCGCAACAGGCTGACGAAACCGAATCAAAAATGTGGGAGCGGGCAAGCCCGCTCCCATATTGGATCGTTTGCGTAGCAGGAAATCAGGCCGGCTGGTCCAGCGTCAACTCAACCCCCAACTGCCGCGACAGGCACGGCCAGCGTTTCCACGCAGCTTCCGTGTCCGGGCTCTTGAGGGTTTCTCGGTAAGCCTCCACCGACTCCAGCGCAAAGCTTTCTTCGTTGAGCATCTCATCCACCGCCAAATGCACGGCCTCATCCAGGCTGTTGGCAAATTCTTCGCCAATCAGCTGGTGCGCAATCACGTTGGCCACCGTGGTATCGGCCGGGATCAGCGGCTGGCCGAAATGCTTGATATACAGATCGTTGACTTCTTCCACCAGGCGGTGCGCCAGGTAGGCCTCATCCAGCAGGCCGTCGAGCCCCTCGTGCCCGGCCAGGATCGCCGGCGGTTGCAGGAAGAACTGTTCGGCGATCTTCAGCACCGGCTTGATCTGGCTTTCGATACCGGCCTCGCGGGCCACGTCATTGGCGGCTTCGAGCAGGTCCGGGACGAGTTCGATGTAGGCTGTGACGAAGCGCGTCATGACAATGTTGCGATCACCGTCGGCCAGGGCAATGGCCGAGTGCAGACGTGGCAATTGGCTTGCCAGTTGCTGGGCCAACTGGCCCGTGCTGGCTTCGTGTTGATGGGCACGGGAAATCTGCTCGCGCAATGCGGCGGTGTTCATGAGGGCTCCAGTGAAACAGGTGTAGGAAAAGGGAGATGACAAGGTAGCTCGTTTATACGAGCACCTCAGACGCATTTGTCATAATTATTTCACGGTTATGCACCTGCGTTATATCGAAACGCCATCGTTCGTCGGATAAACGATTCTGCTCCCGGTTTTATTGGCTCCGCCTGTCCGTTTTTGCTGATTTGCCCCTACACATTGCGGGGTTGCAGACCCTGTCTATACTCGGATTTGTACGCAATTAGCTGATGACGCCAGACTGCATAAGCAGGTGAGGCTAAGCGGTTGTAAGCAGTATGGAAGCCGCTCCCTTCGACGCAGGTGCAAACCGGCGGGATAACAAGAACGATAAGGGGAACCCGCAATGACGCGACATCCACATGTTTGGATGGGCCTTCTGTTGTGGTCGGTATTCGGTCAGGCGCACGCCGCCTGGACAACGAATATGGCGCCAGGGGCGACTGAAGTCAGCCACGCTGTGTTTGACCTGCACATGACCATTTTCTGGATCTGTGTGGTGATCGGCATCATCGTGTTTGGCGCGATGTTCTGGTCGATGATTCTGCACCGGCGCTCTACAGGCCAGGTGGCGGCCAAGTTCCACGAGAGCACGACCGTGGAAATCCTCTGGACCGTGGTGCCCTTGCTGATCCTGATCGCGATGGCCATCCCGGCGACCAAAACCCTGATCAATATCTACGACAGCACCGAGTCGGACATCGATATTCAGGTCACCGGCTACCAGTGGAAGTGGCATTACAAATACCTGGGCCAGGACGTGGAGTTCTTCAGCAACCTGGCCACTCCCGCCGAGCAGATCCACAACAAGGCGACCAAGGGCGAGCATTACTTGCTGGAAGTCGACCAGCCGCTGGTGCTGCCGGTGGGGGCGAAAGTTCGCTTCCTGGTGACCGCCGCCGACGTGATCCACTCCTGGTGGGTGCCGGCCTTCGCGGTCAAGCGCGACGCCATCCCCGGGTTCGTCAACGAGGCCTGGACCCGCATCGAGAAGCCCGGCATCTACCGTGGCCAGTGCGCCGAACTGTGCGGCAAGGACCACGGCTTCATGCCCATCGTGGTCGAGGTCAAATCCAGGGCCGACTACGACACTTGGCTCGGCGAGCGCAAGGAAGAGGCTGCCAAACTCAAGGAGCTGACCTCCAAAGAGTGGACCCTGCAAGAGCTGGTGGCCCGTGGCGACAAGGTCTACCACACCACCTGCGTGGCCTGTCACCAGGCCGAAGGCCAGGGCCTGCCGCCGATGTTCCCGGCGCTCAAGGGCTCGCCAATTGCCGTCGGGCCCAAGGAAGACCACCTGCATCGCGTCTATTTCGGCAAGCCCGGCACCGCCATGGCGGCGTTTGGCAAGCAGCTCTCGGAAGTGGACATCGCCGCCGTGGTCACCTACGAACGCAACGCCTGGGGCAACAACAAAGGCGACATGGTGACGCCCAAGGATGTGCTGGCTCTGAAACAGGCCGAAAGCAAATGACTTCCTTCATTGCATCTGCCCTGAACCACCCCGCCCACTCGTTTGCAGGAGAACGGCCATGAGCACTGTGATCGATGACCATGGTCACGCCGACCACGCCCACGGTCCCGCCAAGGGCCTGATGCGCTGGGTGCTGACCACCAACCACAAAGACATCGGCACCATGTACCTGTGGTTCGCCTTCACCATGTTTTTGCTCGGCGGCTCGTTCGCCATGGTGATCCGTGCCGAGTTGTTCCAGCCCGGCCTGCAGATCGTCGAGCCGGCGTTCTTCAACCAGATGACCACCATGCACGGCCTGATCATGGTGTTCGGCGCGGTGATGCCGGCGTTCGTCGGCCTGGCCAACTGGATGATCCCGCTGATGATCGGCGCGCCCGACATGGCCCTGCCGCGCATGAACAACTTCAGCTTCTGGCTGCTGCCGGCGGCGTTCCTGCTGCTGGTGTCCACCTTGTTCACCCCCGGCGGCGGGCCGAATTTCGGCTGGACCTTCTACGCCCCGCTCTCCACCACCTATGCGCCGGAAAGCGTGACGTTCTTCATCTTTGCCATCCACCTGATGGGCATCAGTTCGATCATGGGCGCGATCAACGTGGTCGCCACCATCCTCAACCTGCGTGCCCCGGGCATGACCTTGATGAAAATGCCGCTGTTCGTCTGGACCTGGCTGATCACCGCATTCCTGCTGATTGCGGTGATGCCGGTGCTGGCCGGTTGCGTGACCATGATGCTGATGGACATCCACTTCGGCACCAGCTTCTTCAGTGCGGCCGGTGGCGGTGACCCGGTGCTGTTCCAGCATGTGTTCTGGTTCTTCGGCCACCCCGAGGTGTACATCATGATCCTGCCGGCCTTCGGTGCCGTCAGCTCGATCATCCCGACCTTTTCGCGCAAGCCGCTATTCGGCTACACCTCGATGGTCTACGCCACGGCGAGCATCGCGTTCCTGTCGTTCATCGTGTGGGCGCACCACATGTTCGTGGTCGGCATTCCGTTGGTGGGTGAACTGTTCTTCATGTACGCCACACTGCTGATCGCGGTGCCGACGGGGGTGAAGGTGTTCAACTGGGTCAGCACCATGTGGCAGGGCTCGCTGACGTTCGAGACGCCGATGCTGTTTGCCGTGGCCTTCGTGATCCTGTTCACCATCGGCGGTTTCTCCGGGCTGATGCTGGCGATCGCGCCGGCGGACTTCCAGTACCACGACACCTACTTCGTGGTGGCGCACTTCCATTACGTACTGGTGCCCGGTGCGATCTTCGGCATCTTCGCTTCCGCCTACTACTGGCTGCCGAAATGGACCGGCCACATGTACGACGAAACCCTGGGCAAGCTGCACTTCTGGCTGTCTTTCGTGGGCATGAACATGGCGTTTTTCCCGATGCACTTCGTCGGGCTGGCCGGCATGCCGCGCCGGGTACCGGACTACAACCTGCAGTTCGCCGACTTCAACATGGTCTCGTCGATCGGCGCGTTCATGTTTGGCGCCACGCAGATCTTCTTCCTGTTCATTGTGATCAAGTGCATCCGTGGCGGCCCGCCGGCGCCGGCCAAGCCGTGGGATGGTGCCGAAGGCCTGGAGTGGAGCGTGCCCTCGCCCGCGCCGTACCACACCTTCACCACGCCGCCGGAGGTCAAATGAGCACTTCGGCCACCCAGGCACCGCAAATCCCCTGTGGGAGCGGGCTTGCTCGCGAAAGTGGTGTATCAGTCGCCACATGCAGTGCCTGGCACACCGCATTCGCGGGCAAGCCCGCTCCCACATTGATCGCGTTCACTTTGGGTGGTCGTTATGGCTGAGTCCGTACCGATCAGGCGGCTGGTGACGCGCCTGTTGATCCTGGTGGTCGCCATGTTCGCCTTCGGCTTCGCCCTGGTGCCGATCTATGACGTGATGTGCAAGGCGTTCGGCATCAACGGCAAGACCGCCGGGCAGTACGAGGGTGAGCAGGTAGTGGACCCCTCGCGGCAGGTGCGGGTGCAGTTCCTGTCGACCAATGCCATCGATATGGTCTGGGAGTTCCACGCCAAGGCGGATGAGGTGGTGGTCAACCCGGGCGCCGTCACCGAGATGCTGTTTGTCGCCTACAACCCCACTGACAAGGCGATGACCGCGCAGGCGGTGCCGAGCATTTCCCCGGCCGAAGCGGCGATGTATTTCCACAAGACCGAGTGTTTTTGCTTCACCCAGCAAGTGCTGCAACCCGGCCAACGCATCGAAATGCCAGTACGTTTTATCGTCGATCGCGACATGCCCAAGGATGTGAAGCATTTGACCCTGGCGTACACGCTATTTGATATCACTGCGCGCCAACCGCCGGTGGCTGTCCACACCGGGGGCTAGCTACTGTTTGCCCCCTCAATCAGGAGAGCGAATACATGTCGACTCATGATACGTACTACGTACCAGCACAAAGCAAATGGCCGATAATTGCCACGTTTGGCATGTTGGTCACCGTGTACGGCCTGGGTGTGTGGTTCAACGATCTCAAGGCTGCACGCCCGGAATCCCACGGCCCGTGGATCTTCTTCGTCGGCGGTCTACTGCTGGCCTACATGCTGTTCGGCTGGTTCGGGGCGGTGATCAAGGAAAGCCGCGCCGGTTTGTACAGCCCACAGATGGACCGCTCGTTCCGCTGGGGCATGACCTGGTTCATCTTTTCCGAAGTGATGTTCTTCATCGCGTTCTTCGGTGCGCTGTTTTATGTGCGGCACATGTCGGCGCCCTGGTTGGCGGGCGAAGGCTCAAAGGGCATTGCGCACATGCTGTGGCCGAATTTCGAGTTTGCCTGGCCGTTGCTCAACAACCCTGATCCAAAACTGCATCCCGCGCCCGAGGGCACGATCAGTCCGTGGGGGCTGCCGTTGGTCAACACCATCCTGCTGGTCAGCTCCAGTGTGACCATCACCATCGCCCACCACGCCCTGCGCAAGGGCCATCGCGGCGCGCTGAAAATCTGGCTGGCGCTAACCGTGTTGCTGGGCTGGGCGTTTCTGGGCTTCCAGGCCGAGGAATACATCCACGCCTATAAAGAACTGGGCCTCACGCTGGGCTCTGGGGTGTACGGCGCAACGTTCTTCATGCTCACAGGCTTTCATGGCGCCCACGTGACCATCGGGACGATCATTTTGTTTGTGATGCTGATGCGCATCCTCAAGGGGCACTTCAATGCCGAGCACCAGTTCGGTTTCGAGGCGGCCAGTTGGTATTGGCACTTTGTGGATGTGGTCTGGATCGGGTTGTTTTTCTTTGTCTATGTGCTGTGAGGTGAATTACCACGGCGCGTGAGAAACCAACTGGCCACTGAAGAAGCCCCAGGTGATCAGCGCCAGGGTGATCACGGCCAGCACCACACGCACGGTCAGGGCGGTGACGAGGCGATTGGAGTGGCCCTCGTCCTTGACCAGGAAGAACAGACCACTGAACAGGCTCACGACAGTTGCGATCAGCATCAGGGCAATGGCTGCTTTGAGCATGGTCGGGCTCCTGGGGTTCAAGGGGGAGGCGGGCAATGAAAACAAGTATAGCCAGCGCCAGGAAACGCTTTCATCCAGGGATCGCCCCCACGTTGGTGGTGCTGGTGCTGCTGCCGTTGATGGTGGGATTGGGGTTTTGGCAGCTGTCCCGTGGTCATGAAAAACAGCTGTTGGTGGACAGCTACGCCGAGCGGCGTGCGGCTGAGCCGATCAGCAGCGCGCAGCTGGTGGATATGGCTGATCCGGCTTTCCGCCGCGTGCGCCTGCGCGGCCAATTCGATGCCGAGCACAGCGTGCTGCTCGACAACCGCATGCGTGACGGCAAGGCCGGTGTCGAGCTGTTGCAACCTTTCCACGACAGGGCCAGTGGCCTATGGCTGTTGCTCAATCGCGGCTGGCTGCCCTGGCCGGACCGCCGCACCCCGCCCGCCTTCACCACCCCGGACCAGCCGGTGAACCTTGACGCCTGGGTGTATGTCGCCCCCGGCGAGACCTTCCAACTGCATGCCGACCCCGCGACCGCGCAATGGCCGCGTTTGCTCACCGCCCTGCACCCTGCCGTGTTGTGGGCCGAGTTGGATCGCAGCGGCTTTGCCTACGAACTGCGTGCAGAAGCCGGCCTTGGTACGTACGACACCTCTTGGGCCGTAGTCGCCATGGGCCCAGAAAAACACCTCGGCTACGCCGTGCAGTGGTTCGCCATGGCGTGCGCACTGCTGGCGCTTTACCTCTATCTCGGCTGGCACAACACAAAGGAGAAGTCCCATGGGAGCGGCCATGAATCCACCAGACATGTCTGAGGCGCCGGACCGCCGCAAAGGCCGCTGGCAACTGATCCTGATCTTGATGATGGTGATCGGCCCGATGGCGCTGGCCACTTTCATGTACAAGCTGCAGTTCTGGGTGCCGGACAGTCGCAGCTATCACGGCGAGATGATCGGCAACGGCCAGACTCGCGCCGACATCGGCGTGCAGGCCGATGAACAGCGCTGGCAACTGCTGGTCACCGCCCCCGCTGCCTGCGCTGCTGATTGCCAGCAGCTTGTGTATCTGGCGCGCCAGCTGCAAATCAGCCTGGGGCGTGATGCGTCCCGTGCCAGCCATGCCTTGGCCAGTGCGCAACCGGTGAGTGTCGACTACGAAGCCAAGCTGAAAGCCGAATACCCGCAGCTGCAACGCTACTCGCTGGACCTGTCGGCCTTTACCAAAGGCGCCGCCGCGCCGGGTGATGCGCAGCTATGGATTGTCGATCCCCACGGCAACCTGGTGTTGCGTTACGACGCCACGGTCAAGGGCAAGGACTTGCTCAACGACCTGCGCCACCTGTTGAAACTGTCGAATATCGGATAAGGGCATCGTCATGGCCAAACCAGGATTTCGCCTCGCGTTGTTTGCCACCCTGCTGGCGCTGATTGTCGTGCTGCTGGGCGCATATACCCGCCTGACCCACGCCGGGCTCGGTTGCCCGGATTGGCCGGGTTGCTACGGTTTTATCAGCGTGCCGCAAAGCGAAACCCAGCTGGCCCATGCCGAGTTGCACTTTCCCGACACGCCGGTCGAGGCGGACAAGGGCTGGAGCGAGATGATCCATCGCTACTTCGCCGGCACCCTGGGGCTGTTGATCGTGGTGCTGGCGGCGCGCTCGTGGAGCCACCGGCGCGATCCGGGCCAGCCGGTGAAACTGCCGCTGTTCCTGCTGGCGGTGGTGTTCGCCCAGGCGGCGTTTGGCATGTGGACGGTCACGTTGAAACTGTGGCCGCAGGTGGTCACGGGGCATCTGTTGGGTGGGTTTGCCACGTTGAGCCTGTTGTTTCTGCTGACGCTGCGTTTGTCCGGGGTGTTGCCCGCGCTGATCGTGCCCAAGCGCCTGCAATATTGGGCGACGGCCGGGTTGGTGCTGGTGATCGGCCAGATTGCCCTGGGCGGCTGGGTCAGTTCCAACTATGCCGCAGTGGCCTGTATCGATCTGCCGACCTGCCATGGCCAGTGGTGGCCGGCGGCGGATTTTGCCAACGGCTTTCATCTTACCCAGCACATTGGGCCCAACTACCTGGGTGGGCAGTTGGATAGCGAGGCGCGCACGGCGATTCATCTGACTCACCGCATCGGCGCGGTCGTGGTTACCCTGGTGCTGTTGGGCCTGGCCTGGCAACTGCGTGCGGTGGGCATGAGCCGCCTGGCGGGCCTGCTGCTGAGCGCCCTGGGCGCACAAATCTGTCTGGGCTTGAGCAACGTGTATTTCCATCTGCCGCTGCCGGTCGCGGTGGCCCATAACGCGGGCGGTGCCGCGCTGTTGCTGAGCCTGGTGCTGGTCAATTATCACGCGCGCACCAGCCTGGTCCGTGTGCGCAACCAGTTGCCGTTCGGCTGGCGTTTCATCCCGCGCAAACATGTCTCGGGCCTCATCACCCTTAAAGGAGAGATGCCATGGCGACCTTGATCGGCGCGCACCGCGGGCGGGCAATCTGGCGTGACTACCTGGAGCTGACCAAGCCGAAAGTGGTGGTGCTGATGCTCATCACCTCGCTGGTGGGGATGTTCCTTGCGACCCGCGCCGGGGTGCCGTGGACGGTGCTGGTATTCGGCAACCTGGGGATCGCCCTGTGTGCGGGCGGTGCGGCGGCGGTCAACCATGTGGTGGACCGGCGTATCGATGCCGTGATGGCGCGCACCCATAAACGACCGCTGGCAGAGGGGCGTGTGTCGCCCTTGGCGGCGCTGGCCTTTGCATTGTTGCTGGCGGTGGCCGGGTTGGCGCTGTTGCTGGCGTTCACCAACCCACTGGCGGCGTGGCTGACGCTGGCTTCGCTGTTGGGCTACGCCGTGATCTACACCGGTTTTCTCAAGCGTGCGACGCCACAGAACATTGTGATCGGCGGTCTCGCGGGGGCGGCGCCGCCGTTGCTGGGCTGGGTGGCTGTCACCGGGCATGTCAGCGCCGAGCCGTTGTTGCTGGTGCTGATCATCTTCGCCTGGACCCCGCCGCACTTCTGGGCCCTGGCTATCCATCGCAAGGAGGAGTACGCCAAGGCCGACATTCCCATGCTGCCGGTCACTCACGGCGAGCACTACACCAAGGTGCATATCCTGCTCTACACCTTCGCCCTGCTGGCGGTGAGCCTGATGCCCTACGTCATCCATATGAGCGGCCTGCTGTACCTCGCCTGCGCGCTGGTATTGGGTGGGCGCTTTCTGCATTGGGCCCTGGTGTTGTACCGTGGCGGTCGGCCGCACGCGGCGATCAACACCTTCAAGTACTCTATCTGGTACTTGCTGCTGCTGTTTATCGCCTTGCTCCTAGACCACTACCTATTGTTGAACCTATGACCCGAACTCAAAAAACCGTCTTTATCCTGGTGGCCATCGTCGCGTTGATCATGGGCCTGACCGTTAATAAAGTGCTCAACGGCAAAGGCCAGGGCGACCCTACTGCGCTGATCGATGCTGGCATCATCCTGCTGCCCCAGAGCCGCCAACTGCCGGCGGTGAGCATGACAAACCAGGACGGCCAGCCTGTATCGGTCAATGAATTGAAGGGCAAGTGGAGCCTGCTGTTCTTCGGTTACACCTTCTGCCCGGACATCTGCCCGACCACCCTGGCCCAACTGCGCCAGATCAAAAGTGAGCTGCCCAAGGAGGCGGTGGACAAGTTGCAGGTGATCCTGGTCAGCGTCGACCCGCACCGCGACACGCCGACCCAGCTCAAGCAATACCTGGGCTACTTCGACCCACAGTTTGTCGGCCTGACCGGCGCGAATGTCGAGGAGGTGCAGAAGGTGTCGAATGCGGTGAGCATCCCGTTCATTCCGGCGGACACCAGCAAGCCGAACTACACGGTGGATCACAGCGGCAACCTGGCGCTGATCGGGCCGGATGGGATGCAGCGTGGGTTTATCCGGGCGCCGTTGAATAATCAGAAGCTGGTGGTGCAGTTGCCGGTGTTGTTGCAGCGCAACTAAGTCGTACGCAGATCTGGCTAGCAATACATAGCAAATGTGGGAGCGGGCTTGCTTGCGAATGCAGTGGGTCAGTCAATATCTTCATCGACTGATACGCCGCATTCGCAAGCAAGCCCGCTCCCACATTTTTTGATCTCCGGTGTCTGGGAGATCGGGTTGGATCAGAACGCCGGCTTGATCGCGCCTTTGTACTTCTCTTCGATGAATTTCTTCACTTCAGGCGTGTGCAGTGCTGCGACCAGCTTCTTCACTGCATCCGAATCCTTGTTGTCTTCGCGGGTCACCAGGATGTTCACGTAAGGCGAGTCGCTGCCTTCGATGACCAGGGCGTCCTTGGACGGGTCCAGCTTGGCTTCCAGGGCGTAGTTGGTGTTGATCAGCGCCAGGTCGACCTGGGTCAGCACGCGCGGCAGGGTGGCGGCTTCCAGTTCGCGGAACTTCAGGTGTTTCGGGTTGGCGGTGATGTCCTTGATGGTCGACAGGATGTTGTTCGGCTCCTTCAAGGTGATCAGGTCGTGCTTGGCCAGCAGCAACAGCGCGCGGCCGCCGTTGGTGGCGTCGTTCGGGATTACCACGTTGGCGCCGTCAGGCAGCTCGGCCAGGGTCTTGTACTTGCTGGAGTACGCGCCCAGGGGTTCCAGGTGCACGGCGCCGACGCTCACCAGGTGAGTGCCCTTGGTTTTGTTGAACTCGTCCAGGTACGGCTGGTGCTGGAAGAAGTTGGCGTCCAGGCGCTTTTCAGCCACCTGTACGTTGGGCTGCACGTAGTCGGTGAAGACCTTGACCTGCAAGTCCACGCCTTCTTTGGCCAGGGCAGGTTTCACGAATTCGAGGATTTCCGCGTGCGGCACCGGCGAGGCGGCGACCTTGATGGTCTCGGCGTGGGCGGAAAACGCGGCGACCGCAGCGAAAGCAACCAGTAGTTTTTTCATCCAGCAAGCTCCTTGTTCGGGCATCTGCCGACTGATAGTCGGCAATGGCCGTTATTTTCGAGAGTAATGTGTCACCAGCTTGTCGCCGATGGTCTGCAGAATTTGTACAAGCACAATCAACATCACCACGGTGACGACCATGACGTCGTCCTGGAAGCGTTGGTAACCATAGCGTATCGCCAGGTCCCCGAGCCCGCCGGCGCCCACTACGCCCGCCATGGCGGTATAGCCCACCAGGGCAATAGCGGTCACGGTGATTGCGGCAATGATGCCTGGCTTCGCCTCTGGCAGAAGCGCCTTGGTGATGATCTGGCGAGTGGTGGCGCCCATGGCTTGGGTCGCCTCGATGATGCCGCGATCGACTTCGCGCAAAGCGGTTTCCACCAGTCTTGCGAAGAATGTCGAAGCGCCGACCACCAGCGGTGGAATCGCGCCGGCTACACCCAGCGAGGTGCCGGTAATGAAGATCGTTGTCGGAATCATCACAATCAGCAGGATGATAAATGGCAGCGAGCGTATGGCGTTGACCACGAAGGCCAGCACGCCATAGGTGGCTTTCTGCTCCAGCAACTGGCGGGGGCTGAACAGGAACAGCAGGATGCCCAGCGGCAGGCCTACCACTACGGTGAAGAACAGCGAAGTGCTGAGCATCAGCATGGTGTCGCCCGTGGCGACCCAGATGTCGGCCCAGTCAACGTTGTCGAAATAATGCAGTAATACGTCCATTAGCGCAGAACCTCCATGTGGACATCCGCCGCAACAAAGCGGGCAAATGCCGCTTCCATGTCGCCGCCGGTAATGGCCAGAGTCAGTTGCCCGTAGGGGATGTCTTTGATGCGGTCGATACGACCGGCGAGGATGCTGTAGTCCACACCCGTTTCGCGGGCGACGGTGCCCAGCAGCGGCGCGTAGGTCGCATCGCCCTGGAACGTCAGGCGCACGATGCGGCCTGGGACGTGGGCGAAGTCGTCGCGTTGCTCGTTTTCGTCGACCTGCTCGGACTCTTGCACGAAGCGTTTGGTGGTCGGGTGCTTGGGATGCAGGAACACATCGGCCACCGTGCCTTGCTCGACGATCACGCCGGCATCCATCACGGCCACCTGGTCGCAGACGCGGCGGATCACGTCCATTTCATGGGTGATCAGCACGATGGTCAGCTTCAGCTCGCGGTTGATCTCGGCCAGCAGTTGCAGGACCGAAGCGGTGGTCTGCGGGTCGAGGGCGCTGGTGGCTTCGTCGCACAACAGGATCTTGGGCTTGGTCGCCAGGGCGCGGGCGATGCCGACGCGCTGCTTCTGGCCGCCGGACAACTGCGCCGGGTATTTCTTGGCGTGGTCCGACAGGCCGACACGGGCGAGCAGTTCGGCGACGCGCAGGTCGATGTCCTTGCGCGACAATTCGCCGGCCAGGGTCAGCGGCAGTGCCACGTTGTCGGCGACGGTCTTGGATGCAAGCAGGTTGAAGTGTTGGAAGATCATCCCGACCTGCTGGCGGAAACGGCGCAGGCCGTTGGCGTCCAGCGCGGTGACTTCTTCACCATCAACCGTGATCTGACCGCCGCTGGGTTGTTCCAGGCGGTTGATCAGACGCAGAAGGGTACTTTTTCCCGCGCCGGAGTGGCCGATCAGGCCAAACACCTGGCCGTTTTCGACACGCAGGCTGGTGGGGTGCAGAGCGGGGATCTCCCTACCGGCGACGCGGTAGGTTTTATGGACGTTTTGAAACTCGATCACGTAGCGAACCTTGTGGGGCGCATGAAATAGGGATCAGCGGTTAGCCGGGCGCGCATTTTAGCCTGTCCGTCCAGCGTTTCTTAGCATTTATTTCGCAATCAACCAGTGATTTGGCAATAACGCGATCAAAGGTCATAAAAAAGGAACGGCCCAAAACCTCATCAGTCACTACTTAGGTAACGCGACTTCCCGGGTGCCGTGCCTGGGTCTGAATAAGGAGTTTTGACTGATGAGTACGAAAAAGCCCCAGAGCGAACTCGCCGGAACCGACACCCTGGACCGCAAGAACACCAACGCCAAACTAGAGGCTTTGGAAACGTTCCGCTCCGACGCCACCGGCCAAGCGCTGCGTACCAACCAGGGCGTGAAGATTTCGGACAACCAGAACAGCCTGAAGGTCGGCGCGCGCGGGCCTTCGTTGCTCGAAGACTTCATCATGCGGGAAAAGATCACGCATTTTGACCATGAGCGCATCCCCGAACGCATCGTGCATGCGCGTGGTACCGGCGCCCATGGCTATTTCCAGACCTATGAAAACCATTCGGCACTGACCAAGGCCGGTTTCCTACGCGACCCTGGCCATAAAACCCCGGTATTCCTGCGCTTTTCCACGGTGCAGGGCCCGCGCGGCTCCGGCGACACGGTTCGCGATGTGCGTGGCTTTGCCGTCAAGTTCTTCACCGAGGAAGGCAACTTCGACTTGGTGGGCAATAACATGCCGGTGTTTTTCATCCAGGATGCGATCAAGTTTCCCGACTTTGTTCACGCCGTGAAGCCCGAGCCCCATAACGAGATTCCTACAGGTGGTTCGGCTCACGATACGTTCTGGGACTTTGTGTCGCTGCAGCCGGAGTCGGCGCACATGGTGATTTGGGCAATGTCCGACCGGGCGATCCCAAAAAGCCTGCGGGCCATGCAGGGCTTTGGTGTACATACCTTTCGCTTTATCAACGCGCAGGGGCAGTCCAACTTCGTTAAGTTCCACTGGCGGCCTACGGCCGGCACCTGCTCGTTGGTGTGGGACGAAGCGCAAAAGCTCGCCGGTAAAGATACCGACTACCACCGTCGCGATCTCTGGGAAGCCATTGAGATGGGCGATTATCCCGAGTGGGAGCTGGGCGTGCAGGTGATTCCCGAGGATAAGGAGCATGCGTTCGATTTCGACATTCTCGATCCGACCAAGCTGATCCCCGAAGAATTGGTGCCGATTACTCCGTTGGGCAAAATGGTGCTGAACCGTAACCCGGACAACTTCTTTGCCGAGGTCGAGCAGGTTGCCTTCTGCCCAGGCCATATCGTGCCGGGGATCGACTTCTCCAATGATCCGCTGCTGCAGGGGCGCCTGTTTTCCTACACCGATACTCAGATCAGCCGTCTGGGTGGCCCGAATTTTCATGAGTTACCCATCAATCGCCCGGTAACGCCGCTGCATAACGGCCAGCGTGATGCCATGCACCGGACCACCATCGATAAGGGGCGTGCGGCGTACGAGCCCAACTCCATTGATGGCGGCTGGCCCAAGGAAACCCCGCCTGCGGCGCAGAACGGTGGTTTCGAGTCTTATCACGAGCGCATCGATGCCCATAAGGTGCGTGAGCGCAGCGAGTCGTTTGGCGATCATTTTTCTCAGGCGCGCCTGTTTTTCCGCAGCATGAGCAAGCATGAGCAGGAACACATCATTTCGGCCTACAGCTTTGAGCTGGGCAAGGTGGAGCGTGAATTCATTCGTGTGCGCCAGGTGAATGAGATCCTCGCCAATATCGACCTGGAACTGGCCAAGCGTGTGGCGCAGAACCTTGGCTTGCCGGTGCCGAAAACAGGTACGGTGCCGGAGCGCAAGACTTCGTTGTCACGCTCGCCGGCCTTGAGCCAGGCGAACCTGCTGTCGGGTGACATCAAAACGCGCAAGGTGGCGATCCTGGCCGCGGACGGTGTGGACGGCGCGGCAATTGCGGCGCTGAAAAAGGTGCTGAAGGAGGAAGGTGCCCATGCCAAGTTGCTCGGGCCGACCTCGGCGCCGGTGACCACGGCGGATGGCAAGAGCCTTGCGGTGGACGCATCCATGGAGGGCTTGCCGTCGGTGGCCTTTGACGCGGTGTTTGTGCCGGGCGGCGCCAAATCGGTGAAAGCCCTGAGCGAAGACGGCGTGGCGCTGCATTACCTGTTGGAGGCTTATAAGCACTTGAAGGCGATTGCAGTGGTGGGTGAGGCCAAGCAGTTGCTGGAGTTGTTGAAGCTGGAGGTGGATGCGGGATTGATCGTGGGTGGCGATGCCAAGGCGTTGAAGGCCTTTGTCGCCGCAATTGCGCAGCATCGGGTGTGGGATCGGGAGCCGAAGGCTAAGGCGATTCCGGCTTAAGTCATCTGTTGTTGGTTGGATAGCTATCGCGGGCAAGCCCGCTCCCACATTTTGAGTTGTGGATACACTCAAGTGTGGGGGCGGGCTTGCCCGCGATTGCTTTATTCCGTCTTGCGCGGAATCAACACAACCTGCGCCGGGATCTTCTTCAGGATCTGCCGGTGGATCTTCAGGTCATACGCCGAATCCATGCGTTTGACCCGCTTGGTCAGCAGCGTGGCCAGCCAAGGGTAATCCTGGGTGCGCGGCACCTGGAGGCTCACGTCGCACTGATAATTCACCACGTCGGTGGCGATGGCATCGAGCTGATGACGCAACGCCTGGATGTCCGTGAGGTTCAGCGCCACGGTGGTGCTCTCGGCCGCCGGGTCGATGACCTTGGCCTGGGGCTTGGCTTCGGCGGCTTTCAGCGCGGCTTCGGCTTTATCCAGCTCGGCCTTGCGGGCGTGGCTGATGGCGCTGTTCACGCCGCCGGTCAGCGCCGGGGCCTTGGGCATCAGTGCGCGGGCGCGGCTGAGGGCAGTGGCGGCGGCGTTGACGTCACCTTTTTGCAGCACGATCTGGCTGCGCTGCAGGTAGGCTTCGGCCAATTGGCGCTGGTAGGACTCCAGCGCCGGGTCGTTGGGCGACTGCGCTTGCAGCGCCGCAAGCTGGTCTTCGGCGGTGGCCAGCTCACTGCTGGCGAGGTTTTGCTCCAGCTGCGCGATGGCCGCAGCGCGAGCGTCCGGGGCCTCGGGGGCGGCGGGCGGTGTGCTTTGACAGGCGCCCAGCAGCAAGGAAAATGCGGCAAGGAGCAGATAACGGGAGGTGAACGGCTTCATTCCTGCGACTCTCTATTTGCGCAAAAAGCGAGCAAGTCTACACCCCTCGACGGGGCAGGACAAAACTCAGCAGAAACAGCGCGGCGGCCGTGACCACAATCGACGGCCCGGCCGGCGTGTCCTTGAACCAGGACAACGCCAGGCCCCCGCATACCGCGAGCATCCCCAGCAGGCTGGCGCCAATCGCCATCTGCTCCGGTGAACGGGCATGGCGCTGGGCGGCGGCGGCGGGAATGATCAACAGCGATGTGATCAACAATACGCCGACAATCTTCATCGCGACAGCAATCACCACCGCGATCAACAACATCAGGGTCATGCGCAGGGCCGGCACGGGCAAACCTTCCACCGTGGCCAACTCTTCATGCACGGTGATCGCCAGCAGCGGCCGCCACAGGGCCAGCAGCAACACCAACACGGCCGCGCTGCCGCCGAGGATCCAGCCCAGGTCGGTGGTGCTGATGGCCAGCAGGTCGCCGAACAGGTAGGCCATCAGGTCGATGCGCACTTCGTGCATGAAACTCAGCACCACCAGCCCCAGGGACAAGGTGCTGGGCGCGAGGATGCCGAGCAGGGTGTCGGACGCCAGCGGCTGGCGCTGTTGCAGGGTCACCAGCAGCACCGCCAGCAGCAGGCAGCCGACGGTGACAGCGATGGTCGGGCTGACATCCAGCAGGAAGCCCATGGCCACGCCCAGGAGCGCGGCGTGGGACAACGTGTCGCCAAAATAGGCCATGCGCCGCCAGACGACGAACGAGCCCAGCGGGCCCGCCACCAACGCCAAAGCCAAGCCTGCCAGCAGGGCGTAAAGCAGAAAATCAGCCATGCTTGCAGCTATCTCCATGAACGTGGGTGTGAGGTGTCGCGGGGTCGTCGACGACTTCGCCATGTAAATCGTGGGCGTGGTCGTGATGGTGATGGTAGATCGCCAGGCTTTGCGCGTTCTTGCCGAACAGCTCGACGAACGCCGGGTCGCCACTGACTTGTTCCGGGTGGCCGGAGCAGCACACGTGGCGATTGAGGCATACCACCTGATCGGTGGTGCTCATCACCAGGTGCAGGTCGTGGGAAACCATCAGCACGCCGCAGCCATGGCGGTCGCGCAGCCGGGTGATCAGGCTGTACAGCTCGGCCTGTCCGGCGACGTCCACACCTTGTACCGGTTCATCCAGCACCAGCAGTTCCGGTTCGCGCAACAGGGCGCGGGCCAGCAGCACGCGCTGCATTTCGCCGCCGGAGATGCTTTGTACCGGGCTGTCGATCACCTGCTCGGCGCCGACTTCCTTGAGCGCGGCCTGGGCGCGAGCGCGGTCGACACCGGGGACCAGGCGCAGGAAGCGCAGCACAGACAGTGGCAGCGTCGGGTCGACGTGCAGTTTTTGCGGCATATAGCCGACACGCAGCTTGGGCTTGCGCCACACGCTGCCCGTGTCGGGTTTGAGCAGGCCGAGCACGGCGCGTACCAGGGTGGTCTTGCCGGCGCCGTTGGGGCCGATCAGAGTGACGATCTGCCCCGGTTCGACGCTCAGTGCGATGTTGTCCAGCACGTTTTGCCCGGCGAACGTGACACCGACCTGCTCCAGGCGGATTAACGCATTGCTCATCAAGCCCCCTGGCAGCCCGAGCACAGGCCGACGACTTCGACCGTTTGCCCTTCGACTTTGAAGCCTACGTCGGCAGAGCTTTTGATGATGGCGTCGCTGATGCTTTTTTGCTCAAGCTCGATGGCGGCGTGGCATTCGCGGCAGATCAGGAACTGGCCCTGGTGCGCGTGTTCCGGGTGGTTGCAGCCGACAAACGCGTTGAGCGAAGCGATGCGGTGCACCAGGCCGTTTTCCAGCAGGAAATCCAGCGCGCGGTACACGGTTGGCGGCGCGGCGCGGCGGCCGTCCTGCTCGCTGAGCACGCCAAGAATGTCATAGGCGCCCAGCGGCTTGTGGCTCTGCCACACCAGTTCCAGCACGCGGCGACGCAGGGCGGTCAGGCGCAAACCCTTCTGCGCACACAGGGTGTCGGCTTCCGACAGCGCGGTGTGTACGCAGTGAGAGTGGTCGTGGGGACGGCTGGCAAGCGGTGTTATAGGCATGAGCGGCGACAGATATTTGATAGAGACGTTATTATGTTACCCGTTCCTACGCCATTGAGTGGTCATCGTGTCCCGACTTTTTCCTGTTTTTGTCGTATTCATCACCAGTTTGTTTATCTCGGGTGCCGCCCAGGCCGAGGTCAAAGTGCTGACCAGCATCAAGCCGCTGCAGTTGATCGCCGCCGCTGTGCAGGACGGCGTGGCGGTTCCGGAGGTGTTGTTGCCGCCGGGGGCGTCGCCGCATAACTACGCGCTGCGTCCATCCGACGTACGGCGCGTGCAGTCGGTGGACCTGCTGTATTGGATCGGACCGGATATGGAGAGCTTCCTGCCTCGCGTGCTCAAAGGTCGTACAGCGCCGACGGTTGCGGTGCAGGATCTTCCAGGCATGAAATTGCGTCGTTTCGCCGAAGATAGCCACTCCCACGCCGATGAAGCCGACGAGCACGACCATGATCACCGTCCAGGCAGCCTGGATGCGCACTTGTGGCTGTCCACCGTGAATGCGCGTGTGATTGCTGCACGAATGGCGTCGGACCTGGCCGCTGCCGACCCGGCGAATGCGGCGCGTTACCAGAGCAACGTCAAGGCCTTCAATGAGCGTCTGGATGCGTTGGATGCACGTTTGAAAGCGCGTCTGGCGTCGATTGGCGACAAGCCTTACTTCGTTTTCCATGAAGCCTTCGATTACTTCGAAGATGCCTACGGGCTCAAGCACACCGGCGTGTTCAGCGTTGCCGCCGAAGTACAACCCGGCGCCCAGCACGTAGCGGCGATGCGTACGCGCCTGCAGGAAGTGGGCAAGACCTGCGTGTTCAGTGAGCCGCCGTTGCGTCCGCGGTTGGCGGAAACGCTGGTGACTGGCCTGCCGGTGAAGTTGGCGGAGTTGGATGCGTTGGGTGGGTACACGCCGGCTACGGCTCAGGGATATGAGCAGGTGCTGGAGAAGTTGGGGAATGATCTGGCGGGTTGCCTGGAGTCGCTCTGACAGTCAACACAAGGCCCATGTGGGAGATCTATGGAGGAGGGCAATATCTCCACCAGGGGATGGCAGTGCCTGGGCGATCTCCAGCCGAACACTCACTATCCATCAACACCAATCAACTGTGGGAGCGGGCTTGCCCGCGAAGGCGGTGTTTCAGTGCCAGATGTACTGACTGACACACCGCCTTCGCGAGCAAGCCCGCTCCCACATTTTCTTGACCGAGTTGAGCCCTTAGAGGGCGAACGGCAGTTGTATCGTGACCTGCTGGCGTTGCGCCAGGCGGTGTTCGAACTCCGCCGGGTCATGAATCAACACATCCTGACCCGCAAACGACTCAGCCGCGATCAGGCGTGACAGCCAGAACCGCACGCATGCCACTCGCAACATCGTCGGCCACAATTCGGCTTCCTTCGCCGTGAATGGCCGCAGCCCCGCGTAGGCACCCAGCAATGCACGGGCGCGTTGCCCATCTATCACGCCGTCCTCGTCCGAACACCAGTCGTTCAAGGCGATCGCCACGTCGTACAGCATCGGGCCGGAGCAGGCGTTGTAGAAGTCGATCAGGCCTGTCAGATGCGTGCCTTCGAACATGGCGTTATCGCGAAACAGGTCCGCATGAATGTTCGCGCGCGGCAGGGCGAGGATCTGCGCCTTGTGGGCTTCGATCTCGTCCAGTGCGTCTTGCAGCAGGCGCTGCGGTGCTGCTTCCAGGTGTGAAATAAGTTGCGCACCTTCACTGAGCATCCAATCCAGGCCGCGATCGGTTTTACGCTCCAGTACTTTGTCGCCCTGGGTGGCCAGGTGCAGATGGCCGAGCAGGTCGCCGACCTGGGCGCAATGTTGCGCGTTGGCGTCCTTGATGTGCTTGCCGGCCAGGCGCGGTTGCAGCAGCGCCGGTTTGCCTTTCAGCTCGCGCAGGGCCACGCCGTCGGTGGTGCGCAGGGCGTAAGGTACGGGCAGATCGGCGTCGTGGAGCACGTCGAGCAGTTCGATGAAGAACGGCATTTCGGCGACGGGGCCACGTTCAACCAGGGTCAGGACGAACTCGCCCTGTTCCAGGCTGATAAAGAAGTTGGTGTTTTCGCTACCGGCGGCAATTCCCTGGAAATCTAGCAGGCGGCCGAGCCCGTAAGGGGCGAGAAAGGTTTCCAGCTCGGGCCGAGCCAGGGGGGTGAACACAGACATGGTTAAAACTGCCAGTACGGGCGCCGCGGTGCGCGGCGCCAATTTAAGTTAAGAAATCATTTCCATTCGAAAATCTTCCATGACGGGATCAGCATATCCGGCTGGTCAGAGCGGATGAAGTTCGCATCGGTTCCGTCCGCGCGCACCAGGAAATACGGAGGCGCGCCCTTGGGCGTTACCTTGATCGCGTACAGGAAGCCATTTTGGCGGTATTCCTGGATGGTCTTGTCGCCTTCGGTGCGGATCGTGACCTCAGGGTCACCACCGGGGGCGCTGTCGGCTGCCGTGGCGGCCAGCGGCAGGAGTGCAATCAAGCCGGTCAACAACAAGCGATTCGCTGTACGCATGATAACCTTGTCCCTTTGTCGTCATTGGTCCGGCTATTCTAGCGCCTGACCCGCCGAAAAGGTTGATCCTGCTCATGAGCCAAGCCCCCCTCGTCCTGGTGGACGGTTCTTCATATCTGTACCGCGCCTTCCACGCGTTGCCACCGCTGACCACCTCCAAAGGCCTGCCGACCGGTGCGGTCAAGGGCGTGTTGAACATGCTCAAAAGCCTGCGCAAGCAGTACCCGGGCAGCCCATTCGCAGTGGTGTTCGACGCCAAGGGTGGGACCTTTCGCGACGACATGTACGCCGAATACAAGGCCAACCGCCCGAGCATGCCCGATGACATGCGTGTGCAGATCGAGCCGCTGCACCAGAGTGTGATCGCCCTGGGCTTCCCGTTGCTGTGTGTCGAAGGCGTCGAGGCCGATGACGTGATCGGCACCCTGGCTCGCAGCAGTGCGGCTGCCGACCGGCCGGTGGTGATTTCTACCGGCGACAAAGACATGGCTCAACTGGTCGACGGGCACATTACCTTGGTCAACACCATGACCGGTAGTTCGATGGACATCGACGGCGTAAAGGAGAAATTTGGCGTCGCTCCGGAGCAGATCATCGATTATCTGGCGTTGATGGGCGACTCGTCCGACAACATCCCGGGCGTTCCGGGTATAGGTCCGAAGACCGCTTCCGGCTTGCTGGTGGGCGTGAATGGCGGGATCAAAGAGCTTTATGAGCAGCTGGACATCGTGCCGAGCCTGCCGATCCGGGGTGCCAAGACCCTGCCGGCCAAGCTCGAAGAGCATCGGGAGATGGCGTTTCTTTCCCACCAGTTGGCGACGATCAAGTGCGATGTGCCTCTGGACGTGGGCCTGGATGACCTGCACCTGAACGAGCCGGACCGCGACAAGCTGCTGGAGCTGTACGCGCTGCTGGAGTTCAAGAGCTGGTACGACGATATTCAGCGTGATGCCAAGCGTGTCGAGCTCAAGGCCGCACCTGTTGCCGGAGATGAAGTGGTCGAGGAGGTTCCCGCTGCGCCGCTGCAAGCGTCCTACACCACCATCCGCGACCAGGCCACGTTCGATCTCTGGCTGAAAAAACTCAATGACGCGAAGTTGTTCGCTTTTGACACCGAAACCACCGGTATCGACGCCCAGCAGGCGCAACTGGTCGGGGTTTCCTTCGCTGTTCAGTCCCATGAAGCAGCCTACATCCCGCTGACTCACTCCTACATCGGTGTGCCTGAGCAACTGGATCGCGACACCGTGTTGCTGGCTCTCAAGCCGCTATTGGAAGATCCGACCAAGCTCAAGGTCGGCCAGCACGCCAAGTTCGACATGAATATCCTGGCCAACTGCGCCATTGGCGGTGACCCGGCCCACGGTATCACCGTGCGTGGCATCGCCTTCGACACCATGCTCGAATCCTACGTGCTGAACTCCACTGCGACCCGGCACGACATGGACAGCCTGGCCAAGAAGTACCTGGACTACGACACCGTCAGCTTCCAGGACATCGCCGGCAAGGGGGCCAAGCAGCTGACGTTCGACCAGATCGCACTTGAGCAGGCAGGCCCCTACGCGGCTGAAGATGCTGACGTGACCTTGCGCCTGCACCAGGCGCTGCACGCCCAACTCACCGCCATCCCGAGCCTCGCCAGCGTGCTGACCGACATCGAGATGCCGCTGGTGCCGGTACTGGCGCGTATCGAGCGCCAGGGCGCGCTGGTGGATGCGGATTTGCTTGGCGTCCAGAGCATTGAGCTGGGTAACAAGATGGTTGAGCTGGAGCGCCAGGCGTTCGAGATCGCTGGCGAGGAGTTCAACCTTGGTTCACCCAAGCAGCTCGGGGCCATTCTGTACGAAAAGCTCGGTTTGCCTGTGCTGAAAAAGACCAGCAAGGGTCAGGCGTCTACCGCCGAGGAAGTGCTGGCCAAGCTGGCCGAAGATGACTACCCGCTGCCCAAGGTGCTGATGCAGTACCGCAGCATGAGCAAGCTGAAAAGCACTTACACCGATCGCCTGCCAGAGCAGATCAACCCGCGTACCGGGCGTATCCACACGTCCTACCACCAGGCAGTGGCGGCGACCGGGCGGTTGTCGTCCAGCGATCCGAACCTGCAGAACATCCCGGTGCGTACTGCTGAAGGGCGTCGGATTCGTCAGGCGTTTGTCGCGCCAAAAGGCTACAAGCTGCTGGCGGCGGACTACTCGCAGATCGAACTGCGGATCATGGCGCACCTGTCCAAGGACGAAGGCTTGATGAATGCCTTCCGCGATAACCTGGACGTGCACACGGCCACTGCGGCCGAAGTGTTCAAGGTTGAGCTGGGTGAGGTCACGTCCGACCAGCGCCGCAGCGCCAAGGCGATCAACTTCGGCCTGATCTATGGGATGGGGGCGCAGAAGCTCGGCAAGGACATTGGTGTGGATACCAAGACCGCCAAGGCTTACATCGACGTGTACTTCGCCCGCTACCCCGGGGTTCGCGAGTACATGGAGCGCACCCGCGCCCAGGCTGCCGACCAAGGCTATGTCGAGACCTTCTTCGGCCGCCGCTTGTATTTGCCGGACATCAACTCCAACAAACCCCAGGAGCGTGCCGCGGCGGAACGCACGGCGATCAACGCGCCGATGCAGGGCACGGCCGCTGACATCATCAAGAAAGCCATGGTGCTGGTAGACAACTGGCTGGCCGACTCGGGCCTGGATGCCAAGGTAATCCTGCAGGTGCACGATGAATTGGTACTGGAGGTGCGTGAGGATCTGGTCGCCGAAGTCAGCGAGAAAATTCGCCAGCACATGAGTGCTGCGGCGCAGTTGGATGTGCCGCTGCTGGTAGAGGTGGGTGTGGGCAATAACTGGGACGAAGCGCACTGATTTGCACGGCCTTGCCACCACAAGCCGTGGTGGCAGAGTGCTTTAGATCAGATATTGCCGTTAGTTATTTCCAATAGTTTTTCGCACCGGCCGGAACTTAACCCGTGAAGTGCCACTCAGAGTTACTGAATGGGTGGTGAAGCCCTTCAATGCTCCTATGTTGTGTTAAGTGTTGGCAGATATCTGGACCCCGCCCTAGCGGTCCGGAACTTGAACCCCGAACTTCCCCTCCCCATACGAAGTCCGGGGTTTTTTTTGCCCGCAGGAAAGTTACTCGGCGATTTCAGCGCCTTTGTCGGCCAATTCCATCCAGCCGGCCAGCACGGTGTAGGCCTCTTCCAGGCCCATGCGTTTAGGCGCCGAGAACAGCTGGATAGTGATCGCGTCACCCCAACCCTTGCGGATTTCCGCCTGCACTTTGAGCAGGGTGTTCTTGGCTGCGCCATAGGTCAGCTTGTCGGCCTTGGTCAGCAGGATATGCATCGGCATGCCGCTGGCCACGGCCCAGTCGAGCATCAACAGGTCGAAGTCGGTCATTGGATGACGGATGTCCATCATCAGGATCAGACCCTTCAAACTCTCGCGGCCACCCAGGTAAGCCTCCAGGTGACGCTGCCAGTGCAGCTTCAACGGGATAGGTACTTTCGCGTAACCGTAGCCCGGCAGGTCGACCAGACGCCGATCATCGTCTAGCTTGAAGAAATTGAGAAGTTGCGTGCGCCCCGGGGTTTTCGACGTACGTGCCAGGCTGGCGTGGGTCAGGGTGTTCAGCGCGCTGGATTTACCGGCGTTGGAACGGCCGGCAAAGGCAACTTCAAAGCCTTCGTCATCGGGGCATTGGTCAACTTTGGCGGCGCTGAGCATGAACGTGGACTGTTGGCACAGACCGAGGATGGGATTCTTGAGTTGCATGAGGTTTCCGATGTGGGCGATGCCGAGAAAGGGTGCGGCAAGCGGTGTCGTTTCCGTTTCAGTAGCGCCAGTATATAATGCCGCAGATTTTGTGTGTGCTTTGTCCCAGCGAAGGATGAGGTTCACGGGAGCGATAGACCTTTATTGCGCATTAGAACGCAAAACGCTCTCAAGCCCTGAAATGGTCGACGTATGACCAGATGGTTGCTCGCTTTTGGTGTCCTGGTTCCGCTTTACGGCGCTCAGGCTACACAGGATCCGGAGGCGGTGTACAACCGAGTTTGCGTGGCTTGCCATGCCGGCCAACTGCCCAACGCCCCCAAACGGGGTGATCAGGCAGCCTGGGCGCCAAGACTGGCGCAGGGCATGGACACGCTGGTGCAGCACGTGACCCAGGGTTTCAAGGCAATGCCGCCGCGTGGTTTGTGCATGGACTGCAGTACTGAGGATTACCAGGCCGTCATTCATTTGATGGTGAGTAAACCCGGTAGATAACTCTTAAACCCCTTAGCCGTAGTTGGATTAGCTGATGAACAAACTGATCGTGAGTCTGCTGTTGACCCTGGGCATCACTGGTGTTGCCCATGCTGCAGGCGACGCTACAGCGGGCCAGGCGAAAGCCGCCGTGTGTGGTGCTTGCCACGGACCGGATGGCAACAGCCCGGCGCCGAACTTCCCTAAACTGGCCGGCCAGGGTGAACGCTACCTGACCAAGCAGATGCACGACATCAAGGATGGCAAGCGCACGGTGCTGGAAATGACCGGCTTGCTGACCAACCTCAGCGATCAGGACCTGGCAGACATTGCGGCATATTTTGCCAGCCAGAAAGGCAGCGTGGGAGCGGCCGATCCGAAGCAGGTCGCCCGTGGCGAAGAACTGTTCCGCGGCGGCAACCTGGAAAAAGGCATGCCTTCGTGCATCGGTTGCCACTCGCCCAATGGCGCAGGCCTCGCCGCTGCAGGCTTCCCGCACTTGAGTGGGCAGCATGCACAGTACGTTGCCAAACAGCTGACGGACTTCCGTGAAGGTAATCGCGTCAACGATGGCGACACCAAAATCATGCAAAGTATCGCCGGCAAGCTGAGCAACAAGGACATCGAAGCGGTGTCGCAGTACATCCAGGGCCTGCACTGATCCAGGCGCTACGTTAACGCTCGATTAATCCGTCGATGCAAGCATAAAAAGGGTGGCCCAGGCCGCCCTTTTTTGTGGCCGGTGCCGTTACACTAACGAACTCATGTCCGCGTAGACCTGTCACAACAAAGGTCGCGTGAGGCGACTTTATTTGTCCAGGAGTAAAGCATGCGTAATCTGATCCTCAGCGCCGCTCTCATCACTGCCAGCCTCTTCGGCATGACCGCGCAAGCTGCCGATGTGCCGCTTGAAGCCGGTAAAACCTATGTTGAATTGACCAACCCCGTACCTGTTTCGGTACCTGGCAAGATCGAAGTGGTGGAGCTGTTCTGGTACGGCTGCCCGCATTGCTACGCTTTTGAGCCGACCATCAATCCATGGGCCGAAAAACTGCCTTCAGACGTAAATTTCAAACGCATTCCGGCCATGTTCGGCGGCCCATGGGATGCCCACGGCCAATTGTTCCTGACCCTGGAAGCCATGGGCGTGGAGCACAAGGTCCACAACGCGGTATTCGATGCCATCCAGAAACAAGGCAAGCGCCTGACCAAGTCAGACGAAATGGCTGATTTCGTCGCCACCCAAGGTGTCGACAAGGACAAGTTCCTGGCTACCTTCAACTCCTTCGCCATCCAGGGCCAGATCAAACAAGCCAAAGAACTGGCGCAGAAGTATGGCGTGCAAGGTGTACCGACCCTGATCGTCAACGGCAAATACCGCTTTGACCTGGGTACTGCCGGTGGTCCTGAAGCTGTCCTCAATGTCGCCGACCAGCTGATCGCCAAAGAGCGCGCAGCCAAGTAAGGGGCTCGCCATGCGCCGCTGGGGTACTGAACGCGTTGTTGGCCTGCATGATCCGCAGGTCAACGAGCATCACCTGGAATCCACGGGCCTGCCGGCAGACAGCCGGCTGCGCCTGCTCAGCTTCAATATCCAGGTAGGTATCAGTACCGAGAAGTACCGGCACTACCTCACCCGTGGCTGGCAGCACCTGCTGCCCCATAATGGGCGCGCCGGCAACCTGCAGAAAATCGGCAACCTGCTGAGCGACTTCGACTTGGTCGCCTTGCAGGAAGCTGACGGCGGCAGCCTGCGCTCCGGCTACATCAACCAGGTTGAACACCTGGCCCAGCTCGGGGCGTTCCCGTACTGGTATCAACAACTCAATCGCAACCTCGGGCGCCTGGCGCAGCACAGCAATGGCGTGCTCAGCCGCTTGAGGCCGTGGGCGATCGAAGATCACCCGCTGCCTGGCCCCAAGGGCCGTGGCGCGATCCTCGTGCGCTTCGGCGAAGGCCCTGAAGCCCTGGTAGTGGTGATGATGCATCTGGCGCTGGGCGCACGCACCCGCACGATGCAACTGGCCTACATCCGCGAGCTGATCGGCAATTACAAACACCAAGTGCTGATGGGGGACATGAACACCCACGCCAGCGACTTGCTGAACAATTCCCCGCTGCGGGACCTCGGGCTACTGGCGCCGCAAGTCGAAGCCACGTTTCCCAGCTGGCGCCCGCAACGTTGTCTGGACCATATCCTGCTCAGCCCGACCCTCACGCTCGAAAGCGTGCAGGTACTGGCGCAGCCCATCTCCGATCACCTGCCGGTCGCGGTAGAGATTCGTCTGCCGGGTTCGCTCACGGCTGATGCATTGCCCGCGTTGAGCCCTGGCCCCCGCGGACCCCTTGCATGAGCGACGACGCCCAGCGCTGGAAAGAAAAATACCTGCTAAGCATCGAACAACAAGAAAAGCTCGAGCGTCGTTGGGCCGCTCGCCTCGACTTGTTGCGTCGAGGGCTGGTGCGCAGCACGCTGGCGGCTGAAGGGACCGACCGTGCGGTCGACCAATGCATGAAGGAAATGCGCGACGTGGTGCGCACCGACGACATGGACGCCGCCCTCGCTGCCCTGTTGCCGCGCCTGGAAAAGGCCGTGCTGGATTCCGAGCAGCGCCGCGAAACCCGTGTCGACCAGATGAGTACCGCGTTGGCCTCCCTGGTCGCGCAGTTGCAGAAACTGCCACTGCCCCGTGAGGTCGCGCGCCCGCTGAAGACCTTCGCCAAGCAATTGGACGGCCGTGTGAGCCAGGCCCGCGAGATCCCGTTGCTGCTCAGCGAGTTGAGCAGCCTGCAAGGGCAGGCGCTGGAAAACCTGGAGCCGGATGGCGAAACCCCACGCCCGGGGCCAGGACTGTTGCAACGTTTGTTTGGTGGCAAGGAGGTTGCCAGTGAGGCGCAGGTGAGTGAGCCTGTGCCGGTTGCCGCGCCGCAGCCGCAGCCGCAGCCGCAGCCGCAGCCGCAGCCGCAGCCTGCCGCCGCCAAGCCCGTGCCCGTGACCGTGCCCGAGCAGCCCGCGCAGTCTGATGAGTTGGCCGAGGCGCTGCGGGCTTTTGCGCCACTTGCGCCGGCTGCACCCGAGCCCGCGCCATTGCCGCCCGCCCCTGTGCAGGCAGTCGCCAGCCCAGCGGTTGCAGCCGCAGCACCGCTACCCGCTGCCGCGGTGCCAGAGCCCAAGACGCCTGCGCCCGAAGAGGCTGCCCCGCAGAGCGCACTCGCCACCTTTGTCCAAGCGCCATCGGTGCCCGTCGATACCCCGGCGCTCACCGTCATCGGCAGCCTGTCGCTGCCGCCGGTGCTCGAGCGTGCCGACCCCGACGAGCTGCAATCGGACGGTATTTACGCCCTGCCCGATTCGCCCGAGCCGTCCTACAGCTCCGTGGCCAAACATATCGAAGACACCCTGCTCGGCCTGCTCGAGGACCTGTCGCTACCCGAACGCCACCGGCCCCAGGCCGAAGCCATGCGTGAACGCCTTGCCCATGGCTTGAACTGGTACGAACTGCTGCCAATCCTCGATGACCTGGCGGTGTTGATGCTGGCGATCACCGACAGCGGCCAGCACGAGTTCGAGGCTTATCTCAAGCAGCTCAACGAACGCCTCGAAGCGTTCCAGGGGCATCTGCAAGTGGCCAGCGATGGTCATGCAGACAGCCGCGACGCTGCCCGCGAGCTGGATACGCAGATCCGCGAACAAGTCGATGGCCTGCAAAGCAGCGTCCAGGACGCGGCCGACCTCGACAGTCTCAAGCACGTGCTGGAAAGCCATCTTGAAGGCTTGCTCGGCACCATGGACCAGCACCAGCAGCAGCGCGACCAGCGTGAGCAGGAGGTCGCGGCGCGTTTGAAAGGCCTCGCCGAGCGTGTTGCGAGCATGGAACAGGAAGCCCAGGGCTATCGCGAGCACCTGGAGGTGCAACGCCAGAAAGCCCTGATCGACCCGCTCACCGGGCTGCCCAACCGTGCGGCCTGGAGTGAACGCCTCGACCATGAGGTCAATGCCTGGCACCAGCAGGGCAACAGCCTGTCGCTGGCCATGCTCGACCTGGATCACTTCAAGCGGATCAACGACGGTTACGGCCATTTGGCCGGCGACAAAGTGCTGAAAATCATCGCCAATGTGCTGCGCAAGCGTCTGCGCTCGAGCGATTTTATCGCGCGGTTTGGCGGTGAAGAGTTTGTGTTGCTGATGCCCAACTCATCGCTGACGGACGCGCTGGCGGCTGGCGAGGTGTTGCGCGCGGCCATCGAGGCGTGCCCGTTCCACTTCAAAGGCGAGCCGGTGACGATCACGGTATCCATGGGCGTGGCGCAGTTCCTGCCAGGTGAGCGCAGTGACCTGGCGCTCAAGCGCGCCGATGCAGCGTTGTACCGGGCCAAGGCGGCGGGACGCAACCAAGTGCAGGCGGCGTAAAAGATGTTCCATTTTGTGATTTGACCGTCTGGTTGCAGTCGGTACGTTACACTGTTGCATTATCGTCTTCAGCGTACTGCCTTCTGCCATGAAATCCTTATCCATCGCCTTTGTGTTTCTCCTGATCGCCGGCTGCGCCAGTGGCCCGCGCCTGGACACCAGCCATCCCTCTTCGAACCACGACAACCGCGTGCAGTTCGTGATCGTCCACTACACCTCCACCGACCTTGAGCGTTCCCTGGCGCTGCTGACCCACGGCCAGGTCAGCAGCCATTATCTGATCGGCGATGACGCCTCAGGCAGGATCTACAAGCTGGTGGATGAGAGCCAGCGCGCCTGGCACGCCGGGGAAAGCGAGTGGATGGGGCGCACCTGGCTCAACTCCAGCTCCATCGGCATCGAAATCGTCAACCCAGGCTATCGCGACACGCCGACGGGGCGCGTGTGGTACCCGTATTCCGAAGCGCAGGTGCAGTCGCTGGTGGTGTTGCTCAAGGACATCAGCAAGCGCAACGGCATCGACCCGAAGAACATCATCGGTCACAGCGACATTGCCCCGCTGCGCAAACTGGACCCGGGCCCGCTGTTCCCGTGGAAGCGCCTGGCTGAGCAGGGCCTGGGGGTATGGCCGGACGCCCAGGCGGTAGCGCGGTTCCAGGTGCAATATGCCGCTGAGCTGCCAAGCATCATCTGGTTCCAGCAGGAGCTGGCACGCCTGGGCTACCAGACACCGCAGACCGGCGAGCTGGACGTGGCCACGCGCCATGTGATCGCAGCGTTCCAGATGCACTTCCGTCCGGCGTTGTTTGATGGCACTCCCGATGCCGAGAGTGCCGCGATCCTGCGGGCGCTGAACCGCCGCTAATCCGTGGCGAGCGGGTTTGCTGCGGCAATGCAGCTTCTTGTGGCGAGGGAGCTTGCTGTGGCCAACCCCCTCGCCACCGGCTACAGCGGCAGTGCCATATAGAACTGCGTCCCCTGCCCCGGCCGCGAATACACACCCATGCGGCCACCGTGCAGTTGCACGATCTCCTTGCACAGCGCCAGCCCCAGGCCGGCACCGCCTTTCTTGCGGCCGACCTGCACGAACGGCTCGAAAATGCGCCCTTGCTGGCCATAGGCGATCCCCTCGCCGTTATCCTCGACGCTGATAATCACTCGCTCCCCATGGCGTCGCGCCTGTAGGCGAATCTGCCCACCTTCGGCGGTATGGCGCAGGGCGTTGGCCAGTAGGTTGTCGAGTACACGCTCCAGTTGCGGCTGGTCGGCGTACAGGCGTGGCAGGTCGGGTTGGGCTTCTACCAGCAGTTCGATTTTTTGAGCATTGGCCGGTTCGGTGAACCGTCCACGGGCGTGTTCCAGCAGATCGGTCACGTCGCACGGCCCCAAGGTGAGTTTTTGCAGGCCGTTCTGGTAGCGCGAGAAGTTGAGCAAGTCGTTGATCAACTGCATCAGGCGCTGCATTTCTTCGTTGACCGTATCCAGCAGGTCCGCTTCGCGGGACTCCGCCGGAAATTTCGCGCGCTCGCGAAATAGCCCGAAAGCCATGTGCATGCCGGTCACCGGAGTGCGCAGCTCATGGGAGGCACGCAACACAAACTCGCTGCGCACGCGTTCGAAGGCGCGCTGCTCAGTGACGTCATGCAGCACCATGACCGCGCCAAGGATATGCCCCTGGGTATGGCTCACCGGCGTGAGGCTATAGGTCAGCAGGCGCAGTTCACCCTCGACTTCCACTTCCAGGTCATCCGGTGCGCGCTCCAGGTTGCCACCGCGCAGCACCAATTGCAGTTGTTCATCCAGCTCGGGGCGCATCAAGGCTTCACCCAGGCCCTGGCCGAGGCGTTCCTCATCCCAACCCAGTTGGCGCTGTGCCACCGGGTTGAGGTGCTCCAGACGGCCTTGGCGGTCGATCATCAGCAGGCCGTCGTCAATGCTGTCGAGTACCGCCTGCAAACGCTGCTGGCCGGCGAGCAGTTCGTCGACATTGGTTGCCTGGTGCTGGCGCAACGCCTCGGCCATGATGCCGAAACGCCGTGTCAGCTGGTTCATCTCGGCTGCTGAGGAAATCGGCAGTGTCACCTCGAAATCACCCTGACCGATCTTGTCCGCCGCCTTGGCCAGCGCTTCAATCGGTCCGCCAAATCGCCGGGCGATACCGTGGGCGGTGACAAAACCGATGATCAGCACCGCCAGCCCCACCAGCCCCAGCAGGCCGGCGATGAGCAAGGCGCGCTCGCGGGATTTGTGTTCACTGGTGCTGATGTTTTCAAGGGCCTGCTTGTGTTCGACGATCAGGCCGTTGCGCAGCACATTGAAGGTTTCGGTGAGTTTTTCCTTGCTGCCCGGTGGTGGCGAGGCTTGCTGGAACTGGTCAAACGCGTCCAGCAGATTCTGGTAATCGCTCCGGGCCTGGACGAAGCCCGTGCCTTGTCCGTTGCGCTGTTCGTGGGCGACGCCCTGGTCCAGCAGCTCGAAGTAGTGCTGCTTCGACGCTTGCAGGGCCACGGGGTCGGGACGCTGCTCCAGCATCATGATCAGTTGGTCGCCAAGGCTCTGGCGCAGCTTGAGGCCCAGGTCCAGGGTGATGAAGTTGCTGCGGATCAGCGACTCCTGGGTCTTGGCCATTTGCATGACGCTGACCAGGCCGAGGATCAAGCCCAGCAGGGCGACGGTGATCAGCGCTGAGATACTCAGGAACAAGCGAGTACGCAGCTTCATCGCTAACTTCATAAGGTGCAGCTCACAGGTTGTACTGTTTGCGTTTGCGGTACAGGGTCGACGCGTCGATGCCGAGGGTGCGGGCCGCTTGGTCCAGGGTGTCGCTGGTGGCCAGCACAGCGCCGATGTGGGCCTTTTCCAGCTCGTCCAGGCTCAGTGCCGCGCCGATGCGCGGGGCATTGTTGGTTGGTTGCTCGGCCATGCCGAGGTGGCTGATCTCGACCTTCTCCTGCGGGCAGATGATGCTCGCACGCTCCACAACGTTGCGCAGCTCACGGATATTGCCCGGCCAGCGATAGTTGAGCAGTGCTTCGCGTGCTTCGTCGCTGAAGCCGCGTGCCGGACGCGCGTATTCCTTGACGAAGCGCGCCAGGAAGCGGTCGGCCAGGGTCAGGATGTCTTCGCTGCGCTCGCGCAATGGCGGCAGGTGCAAGGTGATAACGTTGAGGCGGTACAGCAGGTCCTCACGGAAGCGGCCGTCGCGCACCATGTCTTCCAGGTTCAGGTTGGTGGCGGCGAGGATGCGCACATCGGCGCGGCGGGTGACCGGGTCGCCGACGCGCTCGTATTCCTTGTCCTGGATGAATCGCAATAATTTTGGTTGCAACGTGAGCGGAAAATCGCCGATCTCGTCGAGAAACAGCGTGCCACCGTCGGCCTGGTTAACCCGCCCCAATGTGCTTTCACTCGCGCCGGTGAATGCGCCGCGGCTGTGGCCGAACAATTCGCTTTCCATCAGCTCCGCCGTCAGCGACGGGCAGTTGATGGTCACGCAGGATTTCTTCGCGCGTTTGCTCCAGCCGTGGATGGCCCGGGCCAATTCACCTTTACCCGTGCCGGACTCGCCGAGGATCAGGATATTGGCGTCGGTCCCGGCGACTTGGCGCGCGGTTTCCAGCACGACCATCATGGCCGGGCTATGGGAATCGAGGCCGTCTTTGGGCTGGCGCACTGCGCCTTCCAGCGCTTCCAGGCGCGCGGACAATTGGCGCACTTCCAGTTGTTTGGCTGTGGCCAGGCGCAACTGGTCCGGGCTGCACGGTTTGACCAGATAGTCCGCCGCGCCTGCCTGGATCGCATCCACGGCAGTATCCACGGCGGAATGCGCGGTGACGATCACCACGCGCATCCATGGCGCCTGGATGCGCATTTGGGCCAGCACATCGAGGCCGTTGTCTTCACCCAGGCGCAGGTCGAGGAAGCACAGATCGAACACCTGGCGTTGCATCAGGGTGTCGGCCTGGGCGGCGCTGTTGGCAGTGGCGACGGTGTAGCCTTCATCTTCCAGGCAATAACGGAAGGTGCGGAGGATCGCGGATTCGTCATCCACTAAAAGAATGCGGCCTTGAAGTTCCTTGGCTGATTCCATCTGTCCCGCGCTCCTTAACTATGAATGATGGTGATTAGTCCCGGAATAATCGGGCAAGTTGCATGGTTTATTCTGATCGATAAAAGGAGGTGCCGTGCAGGTATCTGCGCTGCTTCCTACAAAGCCCTGCCTGATGGCGTTTTCATGCCGTCTTGCCACTTCGGCAACTCACCGACAGCTTTCTATCCATTGATCCGACCGCTGGTGATCGTGCAATTCGCACGGCTCCCTTGGGGGCATCGTGCAGGATGCTGTGCCAACCAGCCTTGTCGTATATCTAACTCATTGATTTTATTGAGTTTTATTTTGTAAAAAAACTGGCATGCGCCCTGCAATACCTCTCCCAACGAATAATCAGAATGCGGGAGAACATCAGCATGACTCGCCAAAGCCTCAGCCAATTGCATGTATCGCCACTGCGCTTGCAGCAAGGTCTGTTTGCCAGCCTGGCCCTGATGGTCACGCTGATTGGCGGACAGCAGATGCAGCATTGGCAGCAGAGTCAGCAACAAGCCCCGCACTTCGAGCGTCCGCTCATGACGCAGACCCATTTCAGTTCCATCAGCAGCGTTTCCGCCGGTGTAACCGCACCCCAATTGAGAGTGGCTGACCAGGATTCGACCCCTGGCGAGCTGCCTACCCAAGAGCGTTGGGTGTTTTAGGCAATACATACGCTCGCTCACCTTGAGCGTCCGTACCGCACGACCTCTATAAAAGCGTAAGGAGAATCACCATGTTGAGTTGGGCAATCACGTTTCTGATCATCGCCATTGTGGCTGCAGTCCTGGGCTTCGGTGGTATCGCGGGCACCGCCACGGGGATCGCCAAGATCCTGTTTGTTGTCTTCCTGGTGATGTTCATCGCTTCGTTCTTCTTTGGTCGTCGCGGCCGAGGCTGAAAATGACCACTTTGTCCTTTAAAACCCTGGCTGCCGCCCTGCTCTTGGGCGGTAGCGGCTTGGTGATGGCCGCCAATGACGGCCAATCCCGCGCCAACGAATTGCTCGCGGCGGACCCGCAATACCGCGAAACCTGGCAAGGCGTGGTGAAGAAAGAAGAGCGTCTGCCGGAGTGGGTGCTGAACCTGTCGGGCACGGCCGAGCAAATGAATGCCGTGCAGGAAGACGGGGACAAATACCTGGTCGGGCCGCTCTGCGAAACGGCCGACACTTGTCTGAAGAAGCGTCTGATCGTTGCCTTCAGCCTCGACAAGGAAGATGCCTACGCCCTGTTGGTGGAAGTCCCGGCCGGTTTGCCGGCGGACAAGTCGCCAACGCGGCACGCCGACTACCGTTTTATCGGTAAGCCGGACGAAGGCATGCAGAAGCTGTTGATGGAGCAGTTGAAGAAAGATCCGAATTGGTACTAGACCCTGTCTGGCGAGCCGAGTCAGGTTGCAAAGCGTCGACGCAGGTTCACAAGCTCACGGCTTGCTGAACTTGCGACGGGCTTGTGACGTTCATCCCCTGCCTCTCATGCCGCTCGTAGTCGCAAATTTCCTTTTCGCCCGACTCCAACCATTACTTGGTGTGTCGGCGTGACCATCTATCGATAAAATTTGCTTGGTGCCATAGGTCATTTCTGACATGGCACCCGCGTAATCCCAGGTATTTCTGCCATCCCTTCCAAGTTGTCCTGAATCTCTGAGCGAGCCGGGTTTGGCAGGTTCACGGCATATTCAACGGGCAATTTGTCGCATTTGAACTGACCGTTCGGACAGTTATTATGAAAAAAAGCCATGCCGATTCGGCATAGGGTAGGCGTTTACGGCATTAGACGCCGCTCCCTTGCATCGGAATAGTTGCGCCTTTTTTCGCCTGCCAGTAAGCCATTTCGGCCACGCTGCGGTGACCTTTCATGGAGGCAGATGCTCACACTTTTTCGCTTTCGAGCGTTGCGGCTGGCGCATTTGCCTTGAGTTCACTTGAAGTAAGGGTAATGACATGAAGAAGGCAAAGCTAAGCCTCGCCTGGCAGATCCTCATCGGTTTGGTATTGGGGATCGCGATCGGTGCAGTGCTCAACCATTTCAGTGCTGAAAAGGCCTGGTGGATCAGCAATGTGTTGCAGCCAGCGGGCGATATCTTTATTCGCCTGATCAAGATGATCGTGATCCCGATTGTGATTTCCTCGCTGATCGTCGGCATTGCCGGTGTCGGTGACGCGAAGAAGCTCGGGCGTATCGGCGTCAAAACCATCCTTTACTTCGAAATTGTCACGACCATCGCCATCGTGGTCGGGCTGCTGCTGGCCAACGTGTTCCATCCGGGTGCCGGCATCGACATGAGTACCCTGGGTACGGTCGATATTTCCAAATACCAGGCCACGGCTGCCGAAGTGCAGCACGAGCATGCGTTCATCCAGACCATCCTCAATCTGATCCCGTCGAACATCTTCGCCGCCGTCGCCCGTGGCGAAATGCTGCCGATCATCTTCTTCTCGGTGCTGTTCGGCCTGGGCCTGTCGAGCCTCAAGCCTGAACTGCGCGAGCCGCTGGTGACCATGTTCCAGGGCGTGTCCGAGAGCATGTTCAAAGTCACCCACATGATCATGAAGTACGCGCCTATCGGCGTATTCGCACTGATCGCGGTGACTGTCGCCAACTTCGGCTTCGCCTCGCTGCTGCCGCTGGCCAAGCTGGTGATCCTGGTTTACGTCGCCATCCTGTTCTTCGCCTTTGTAATCCTCGGCCTGATCGCCCGCCTGTTCGGCTTCTCGGTGATCAAGCTGATGCGCATCTTCAAGGATGAGCTGGTGCTGGCCTACTCCACCGCCAGCTCCGAGACGGTACTGCCGCGTGTGATCGAGAAGATGGAAGCCTACGGCGCGCCAAAAGCGATCTGCAGCTTCGTGGTGCCGACCGGCTACTCGTTCAACCTCGACGGTTCGACCCTGTACCAGAGCATCGCGGCGATCTTTATCGCCCAGCTGTATGGCATCGACCTGTCGGTCGGCCAGCAACTGATGCTGGTACTGACCCTGATGGTCACCTCCAAAGGCATCGCCGGTGTGCCGGGCGTGTCCTTCGTGGTGCTGCTGGCGACCTTGGGCAGCGTGGGTATCCCGCTGGAAGGCCTGGCGTTCATCGCCGGTGTCGACCGCATCATGGACATGGCGCGTACCGCCCTGAACGTGATCGGCAACGCCCTGGCCGTGTTGGTCATCGCGCGTTGGGAAGGCATGTACGACGACGCCAAAGGCGAGCGCTACTGGAATTCCCTGCCGCACTGGCGCAGCAAGGACGCGGCTCCGGCTGCCCAGGCGACTCGCAGCTGATAGCGCGAGCGCTGTGAGACAAACCCCGGGAAATCCGGGGTTTGTCGTTTCTGCCAGCCCCGTTATCATTCGGCCCATCATTCGGGGGATTTAACTGATGCTCAATGGCCTGTGGCTTGGCTTCTTTGTCGTGGCAATGGTGTCAGCGCTGGTGCAGTGGCTGGTGGGCGGCAACGCCGGGATATTTTCGGCAATGGTCGAAAGCATTTTCGCCATGGCCAAACTGTCGGTGGAAGTCATGGTGCTGCTGTTCGGCACCCTGACCTTGTGGCTGGGCTTCCTGCGTATCGCGGAAAAAGCCGGGATCGTCGATTGGCTGGCCAAGGCCCTTGGCCCGCTGTTCCGTCGCTTGATGCCGGAAGTGCCCGCCGGCCACCCCGCCATCGGCTTGATCACCCTCAACTTCGCCGCCAACGGCCTGGGCCTGGACAACGCCGCCACGCCCATCGGCCTCAAGGCCATGAAGGCGCTGCAAGAGCTCAACCCCATCCCCAGCACTGCAAGCAACGCGCAGATCCTGTTCCTGGTGCTCAATGCGTCCTCGCTGACGCTGTTGCCGGTGACCATCTTCATGTACCGCGCCCAGCAAGGCGCCGCTGATCCGACGCTGGTGTTCCTGCCGATCCTGCTGGCCACCAGCGCCTCGACCCTGGTCGGCCTGCTGTCGGTGGCGATCATGCAGCGCCTGCGCCTGTGGGACCCTGTGGTGCTGGCCTACCTGATTCCCGGCGCGTTGGTGCTGGGTGGCTTCATGGCGTTGCTGGCGACCCTGTCCGCTACTGCGCTGGCCAGCCTGTCGTCGATCCTTGGCAACCTCACCTTGTTTGGCTTGATCATGCTGTTCCTGATCATCGGTGCGCTGCGTAAGGTCAAGGTGTACGAAGCGTTTGTCGAAGGCGCCAAAGAAGGTTTCGACGTGGCCAAGAACCTGCTGCCGTACCTGGTGGCGATGTTGTGTGCGGTCGGTGTGTTGCGCGCCTCGGGGGCGCTGGAGTTCGGCCTGGAAGGGATTCGCCACCTGGTGGCCTGGACCGGCATGGACACGCGCTTCGTGGATGCCTTGCCGACCGCGATGGTCAAGCCGTTCTCCGGCAGTGCTGCACGGGCGATGCTGATCGAGACCATGCAGACCCAGGGCGTGGACAGTTTCCCGGCGCTGGTCGCGGCGACGATCCAGGGCAGTACCGAGACCACCTTCTACGTGTTGGCGGTGTACTTTGGCTCGGTGGGGATTCAGCGGGCGCGGCACGCCGTGGGCTGTGCGTTGCTGGCTGAGTTAGCGGGTGTCGTTGCGGCTATCGCGGTGTGCTACTGGTTCTTTGGCTGAGGCTGAGGCTGAGATCGCGATCGCAGGCAAGCCAGCTCCCATATTTGACTGTATTCACAAATCAAAAATGTGGGAGCGGGCTTGCCCGCGAAGAGGCCCTCAGCGTTTCGGCGCTGTATTGCCCTGCTGCACCACCCATTCCACCACCTGCTTGTTCAACTGATCACCCGCCAGCCCAAACCCGGCCACCACCGCCGGCACTTTGGTGTCATTCACCGGCTGCCTCACTTCAAACCGCCGGCTGGCAATAATCCGCTGATCACTGCCGCGCACCAATCGTGCGTCGAGGCGGATCACCACCTCCACGGCATTGCCGCGGTATTCACTCTGGAACGCCTGCAATTGCCCGCCCAGCTCGTAGTCGGCTTGCAGATTGGTCTCGTCGGTACTCAGCAACGTTACCCGCCCATCGCGCTGGAACCCGTCCAGCAGGCGATTGCGCAGCAGCACCGGCGACGGATCGCTCCAGCGCGAATTGGCATAGCTGCTGATCAGGTCGCCATTGGGCACCACGGCAATACGTGGGCTGTCGAGAAATTCGCTGGTCTGGGGCTTGGTCACGCGCAATGACCAGGCCACTGGCGTGCCTTGGGTCGCCGCTGGGGCTGCCGCCAGGCGGTACACGTCCGATGGGTCAGGCTTGGGCAGGATCGAGCACGCGCTCACCAGGGCCAGGGCTACAGGGGCGATCAGTTGATAAGCACGCTTCATGGCGTGAACTCCTTGTTCTTGTCGCTGCCCAGCAGGTAGCCACTGGGGTTGGCTTCCAGGCGGCGGGAGATGGCGCGCAGCGAGCCGAGGGTTTCGCGCAGTTCGCGCACGGCCGGCGCCAGTTCGTTGAGGCCCTGCATGCCGCTGTTCACCGAGTCCTTGTTGTCGGTCAGCAAGGTGTTGATGGTGGCGGTGCTTTTTTCCAGGGATTTCATCGCCTGCTCGGCACTGCTGAACGCCTGCTTACCTTGATCGTTGAGTAGGCCGTTGGCGTTGCGCATCAACACCGTGGTTTGTTCCAGGGCGCCGCTGGCTTGCTTGCTCACCTGCATCAGTTGCTGCATCACCACTTTGATGTCGCCGCGCTGGTCGGCGATGGCGCCGGTGGTTTGCTGCAAGTTGTCCAGGGTAGTGGTCAGGCGCTCGACGTTCTCCCGGGAGAACAGCGCATTGGCGTTATGTAGCAGCAGGTTGATGCTGCTCATCAGGTCGTTGCTGTTGTTGAGCAAGCGCGCGATCGGCGATGGAGAGGCGATGATTTCCGGCAGGTTGCCGTTCTTGCCCTTGAGCACCGGGCTTTGTGGCGTGCCGCCGCTGAGCTGGATGATCGAGGTGCCGGTGATGCCGGTCAGTGCCAGTTTGGCCTGGGTGTCTTCCTTGATCGGCGTCTGCCCGGCCAGGCGGATGCGCGCGAGGACGCGGCGTGGGTCCTTGGGGTCCAGGCGCAGGCTGATCACGTCGCCGACCTTGATCCCGCTGTACTGCACCGAACTGCCTTGGGACAGGCCGCTGACGGCCTCGTTGAACACCACTTCGTAATCCTGGAAGGCGCTGTCGATGCTGGACTTGGCCAGCCACAGGCCAAACAGCATCGCGCCGACCACTACGATCACGCTGAACAGACCGATCATCACATGATGGGCGCGGGTTTCCATGTCATACCTCGTTGAGCGGTTGAGCGGCATCCAATGCCGCACGGCCCCGGGGGCCGTGGAAATATTCGTGAATCCAGGCGTCATCGGTTTCCGAGACGACATCGATGGCATCCGCCACCAGCACTTTCTTTTGCGCCAACACCGCCACGCGGTCGGTGATGGTGTACAGCGTGTCCAGGTCGTGGGTGACCAGGAACACACTCAGGCCCAGCGCATCGCGCAGGGTCAGGATCAGTTGGTCGAATTGTGCCGCGCCAATCGGGTCGAGGCCGGCGGTGGGTTCGTCAAGGAACAGGATGTCCGGGTCCAGGGCCAACGCACGTGCCAGGGCGGCGCGCTTGATCATGCCGCCGGACAGCGACGCCGGGTATTTGTCGGCCGCTGACAGGGGCAGCCCGGCCAGTGCGAGCTTGACCGCTGCCAAGTGCTCGGCGTCACGGCGGCTGAGGCCGGCGTGTTCGATCAACGGCAGGGCGACGTTCTCGGTGACGGTCAACGAGGAAAACAGCGCGCCCTTCTGGAACAGCACGCCGAAGCGCCGTTCCACCAACGAACGTTCATGCTCCGCCAGGCTCGGCAGGTTCTTGCCGAACACCCGCACTTCGCCTTCACTGGGCCGCCGCAAGCCGACGATGCTGCGCAACAGCACCGACTTGCCGCTGCCGGAACCGCCAACCACCGCGAGGATCTCGCCCTTGTACAAATCCAGGTCGAGGTTCTCGTGCACGCTCTGGCTGCCAAAGCGATTGCACAGCCCGCGCACTTCAATCACCGCCTCACTGGGCGCTCGGTGCAGGCGACTCACCAGCTCATCTCCATGAAGAACAGCGCGGCGACCGCATCCAGCACAATCACCACAAAGATCGATTGCACCACGCTGGAGGTGGTGTGGGCGCCGACCGACTCGGCACTGCCGCTGACCTTGAAGCCTTCCAGGCAGCCGATGGCTGCGATCAGGAACGCGAAGATCGGCGCTTTCACCATGCCCACCAGGAAATGCTGTACGCCAATGTCGGATTTGAGCAGCGAGAGAAACATCGCCGGGGAAATATCCAGCGCCACGGCACACACCACGCCGCCGCCGACTATCCCTGACAGCATCGCCAGAAACGTCAGCATCGGCAGCGACACCAGCAGTGCCAGCACGCGTGGCAGCACCAGCAACTCCATGGGGTCCAGGCCGAGGGTGCGGATCGCGTCGATTTCTTCGTTGGCCTTCATCGAGCCGATTTGTGCGGTAAAGGCACTGGCGGTGCGGCCGGCGATCAGGATTGCAGTCAGCAATACGCCGAATTCCCGTAGGAAAGAAAACGCCACCAGGTCCACGGTGAATATCGTTGCGCCAAAGCTTTTGAGCACCGTCGCACCGAGGAACGCCACCACGGCGCCGACCAGGAAGGTGAGCAAGGCGACGATGGGCGCGGCATCCAGGCCGGTCTGTTCGATATGCGCGACCATCGGCGTGATGCGCCAGCGCTTGGGCCGGAAAATGCCGCGGGCCAAGGTCTCCAGGATCAGGCCGATAAAGCCGAGCAATTGCTTGCTGTCGATCCAGACCTTGTCCACCGCCCGGCCAATGCGTGCCAGCACCTGGATGCCGGTGGCTTCTTCTGGGGCTTTATCGGGTACGCAGAAGTCATTGAGGGAGCGGTAGACGGTCTTGAGCAGTGCGCGGTCGGCGGCAGACAGGCTGCAATCGGTCTGTTCGGCGGATTGCTCGATACGGGTGGGGCCCAGCAGTTCCACCAGCAACGACGCACCGGCGGTGTCCAGGGCGCCGAGGCCGTTAAGGTCGATGCGTGCGCCGGCGTCGTATTGGCCGTCGAGCTTGTCCGACAGCTTTTTCAGGTTTGCGTAGTGGGCAAGCGTCCAGTCCCCCGTAATCTTGAGTAACGGCGGAGTGGAGGAGGTATCGAGATGGGCTGCGCCGGCCGTGGTACTACTGGTCATAAGCTCCGAGCTTGTTTGGCTATCCACAATTCCTACGTAATAGCACGAACCTACCTACTTTGGGTTGTCCGTTTGTGCTGCGTCGACGACTTTGAACCGCAGTACGCCGATCACTTGGCCGTCTTCGGTCAGCACTTGCACCTGCCAGCGGCCGACGGCATCGCCGGGGAAATTCTGCTTGTGGGTCCAGGCGCGATAGCCTTCCTTGCGGCCGCCGTGGATGTCCAGGGCGATGCGGTCGACCTCTTTGCCATTGAATTTCCACACGTGGTAGATCCGCTCGTCCAGGCCACGCGGGGCGTTGATCGCGGTGTAGGCGTAGAGCCCGTCGCTGCGCAGTTGGGCGAGGCTGACTTGCTTGAGGTCATCGCCGGGCGTGCGGTCTTGCAGTTGGGTGCTGATGGCCACTTCTGTCATCCACAGGGTGGCCGGCGGTACCCAACTGCGTAGGAACCAGCCCGCGCAACCAATCGTGGCAGTGACCCCCAGAAGCATCCCCCAGCCCTTGAGGCTGCGCAGCGGCAGGCTCACCGCCAGGCTTGGGATCGACAACGCCATGGCGACGCCCAGGGCGAGCTTGTAACTTTCGGCGGTGGTCAGGTGCAGGATGATCGGCAACGCGGTGAGCAGCGCGGCAAACAGGGTCAGGGTGTGCAGCGCGAGGAACAACGAGCGCTTGGGTGCCAGCCACTTGTAGTACAGCGGGTCGACGATCGACACCAGCGCTGCCGCGCCGAGCAGGCCGGTGAACACCGATTGGCCGCTGTTCCAGGCAGTGGTGACGAAAAAGAATGGCAATACGAAGAACAGGCTTTCCTGGTGGATCATCTGGGTCGCGTAGCGCAGCAGCGGCTCGGGGATTTCCCGCTTGAAGACCTTGGTGAACAGCTGGGTAAAGCTGTTCTCCAGCATCAGCCACAACCAGCTCACCAGCATGATCACCGCGATCCAACTGGCCATGCCCTGCTGGCGATCCACCAGAATGAAGCTGCACACACCCGAGATAAAGCCGCCGAGTGCAATCACCCCTGGGTAGCGCTTCATCAGTTCGAGGATGCGGGTGATCAAGCGGGTCAGGTTTTGCATTCGGCGGTTCGCAGTCTTTGTAGGAAAAATCCCAGACAGAATAACGTCTTAGTCCTGGGTCCGGTGCCCGATTACGCGATCCGTTTGCGATAAACCCGCACGCTGATCAATACAATGGCAATCAGCCCGAGCAACCCGGCGCCGATCCAGTTCAGCATGTTGTAGCTCAGCAGCGGTTTTTCGATGCGCCAGTAGCCCGGCTGTTTGAACACTTGGCGCATGGCGCCGTTGGCCTGGTCCAGGCTCACGGCCTTGATGCGTTTGACCGGGTCGCTGAAGTGGCCGTTGTTATAGTCGCCCGCCGCGCTCCAGTAGTAATCGGCCAGGGCGCTGTTGCCCTGCACGGCCCAGGCCTGTCGGGCAATGGCGGCGTGTTGCACGCGGGCGAATACGGCGGGGTCGAGGCCATCCTTTAGCAGTTGTGCCTGCAGGTTTTTCAGCACCTGTTCGGCTTGGGGGAGGTTTTCCCGCTCCAGGTCGGCATTCAGGCTGAGGAAACCGACGCCGCCGAGCACTTCGCGTTCGCTCCAGGGGCCGTAGGACAAGGTGTGTTTGAGGCGCAGCTGGCGGTACAGCGCCCAGTCGAGATAGTCCTTGAGCAGGTCGTAGGTATCGTCGTGCTGCTGGTCCAGTACCGGCTCGGGGAACAGCCAGTGCAGCTTGGCGCTGTTGCCGACCCAGCCGTGGATCAGTTCGCGGTGGTTGGCGGCGGCGTGCTGGATCTGCGGCAGCTCGGGGTGTTCGCTGGGGTCGACCGGGTCGAGTTGGCCGTAGGTGCGTTCCAGGTAGGCGGGTAGGAGTTTGTCGAGGTCGCCGACGATGATCAGGGTCATGTTGTTGGGTGCGTACCAGTGTTTACGCAGTGTTTCCAACTGATCGCGGGTCAGCTGGCCGACTTCGGCGCGTTCCGCGCATTTGAGCCCCAGTTCGACGGCCAGTTGGTTGCTGGCGGTATGGCCGAGGTCCTGGCGGTCGAGCAGACGTTGCAGGTGCGAGTAATGGCCGCCGTCTTCGCGTTCCACCACTTGCTTGGCCGCATTGATATTGGCCTCGGTCAGTTCGGTGCGGGTGATGATCGCCAGCAGCAGGTCGAGGACCTTGCGCTGGTTTTGCGCCGGGGCTTCGATCACGAAGGTGGTATCGGCGTTGCTGGTGTAGGCGTTCCACTCGCCGCCGAGGGCTTGCATGCGGTCTTCCAGGTCGCCTTCGCCGCCGCCGTCGATGCCGCTGAACAGCAAGTGTTCGAGCAGGTGCGGCAGTTCCTTTTCCTCGCAGGGGAAGTCATCCAGGCCCACACCGACCACCAGGCGGATCGCCACATGCCCACGCTCGGTGCCCGGCTTGAGCAGCAACTGCAGGCCGTTGGGCAAGGTGTAGCCCTCCACTTGCAGGCGGTCAAAGGCGTAGGCGTGGGCAGAGCCCATGAGCAGGCAGATAAATAACAGGCGACGCATAACAAGCTTCCTGGCGAGTGAGGTCAGTTTTAACTGACTTCGCGGGCCATCGTACGTTCAGGGCGAATGTGTGATGTCGGCAATATCTTCGGCAGAGAGCGCGCCGGTCTCGGACGTTTCCAACACGACATAGGCGCTGCTGCAAAACAACGAGTTGAGGCGTTTCATGTCGGCAATCAGCTCCAGGTGCAGGGAACTGGTCTCCAGGCTCTGTACGATCTTGCGCTGCAAACGGCTGACATGGGCGTGGGCCAGGCGCCGTTCCTGGGCGCGAAAGCGGCGTTTCTCGCGCAGCAATTGGCGAGCACTTTCCGGATCGGCACTGAGGAACACCGACAGGCCCAGGCGCAGGTTGGCGATCAGTTGGCTGTGCAGGTCGGACAGTTCTTCCAGGCCGACTTCGGAGAACTGGCGACGCTGGGAGGTCTTCTGCTGCTGGACTTTGCGCAGCATGCGTTCGATCAGGTCGCCCGCCAGCTTGAGGTTGATCGACAACTCGATGATCTCGGCCCAGCGCCGGCTGTCCTGCTCGCTGAGGTCTTCGCGGGGCATTTGCGCCAGGTAGAGTTTGATCGCGCTGTACAGCGCTTCGACGTCATCGCTGAGGCTACGCATCTCCTGGGTGATAGCGGTTTGTTTGCCGCGCAGTACTTCCTGCATTGAGGTCAGCATGTTGTCGATCAGGTCGCCCAGGCGCAGGGTCTCGCGGGCGGCGTTGGCCAGGGCCAGGCTTGGCGTGGCCAGGGCGGCAAGGTCGAGGTGGCGCGGCTTGGCCTTGCCGTTGAGCTCTTCCCGTTCGGGCAGCAACCAGGCGCACAGGCGTGCCATCGGGCCGATGGTCGGCAGCAGGATCAGGCAGCGGCTGACGTTGTAGAGCAGGTGGAAGGTGATGACCATGCCTTGGACGCCGTAGTCCAGGCCATCCATCCAGCGTACGAGAGGGTCGAGTACCGGGATGATCAGCAGCAGGCCGATCAATTTGTACAGCAGGCTGCCCAGCGCCACCTGGCGCCCGGCGGCGTTTTGCATGCTGGTACCGAGGAAGGCCAGTACGCCGCTGCCGATGTTGGCGCCGATCACCAGGCCGATGGCCACGTGCAGGCTGATCACGCCGGCGCCGGCCAGGGTCGCGGTGAGTAGGACGGCGGCCAGGCTGGAGTAGGAAATCATCGCGAACAAGGCGCCGACCAAGGCATCCAGCAGGATGTCGCCGGTCAGCGAGGCGAAGATGACTTTGACGCCCTGGGCGTGGGTAATCGGACCGGCGGCTTCGACGATCAATTGCAGCGCCAACACGATCAGGCCCAGGCCGATGCCAACGCGACCCAACTGCCCTGCCCGCGTCTGTTTGCGCGACAGGAAGAAAATCACTCCAAGAAAAATCAGCAGCGGCGAGAGCCAGGACAAGTCAAAGGTCAGCACCCGCGCCATCAGCGCCGTTCCGACATCGGCGCCAAGCATGGTGGCCAGGGCGGGCATCAGCCCCATCAACCCTTGGCCGACGAATGAGGTCACCAGCATTGCCGTGGCGTTGCTGCTCTGCACCATGGCGGTCACCAGGATACCGGCGACAAACGCCAGCCAGCGCTTGGACATGTTCTGCCCGATGACTTGGCGCAGGTTGGAACCGTAAACCCGCAGGATGCCGGTTCGGACGATATGCGTGCCCCAGATCAGCAGGGTCACGGCGGAAAGCAGATTGAGCAAGGTCAGCATGCTCGGCCCCCCGTGTAGGTGCGCTTCAAGAGAAGCGTAGGAAAGTTGCCGCGTGCCGCTCTACGTCTTGTAGTTAAGCTGTAGTTGGCTAATGGCGTGCGCGCCAGCATCGCATAGCTGAAATGGTGATTGAAACAAAACTGTCATGAAATCAGCTTTTTGCAGACAAAAAAAGGGGCTCATAAAGCCCCTTTTTTGACTGGCTCGGGTTTATTGACCCGGAATGTCTTTGCGCAGTTTCACTGGGTCCTGCTGTTTCTTCTTTTTCGCGATGGCGGTGCGCATCTTGATGTTCACCGCTTCCACTGCCAGCGAGAACGCCATGGCGAAGTAGACGTAGCCTTTTGGCACATGCACATCGAAGGCTTCGGCGATCAGTACCGTACCCACTACCAGCAGGAACGACAGCGCGAGCATTTTCAGCGACGGGTGCTTGTCGATGAAGTCGCTAATGGTGCCGGCGGCCAGCATCATCACCAGTACCGCAACGACGATCGCAGCGACCATGACCGGTACATGGGAGACCATGCCGACCGCAGTGATCACCGAGTCCAGGGAGAACACGATGTCGATGATGGCGATCTGGATGATGGTGTAGATGAACTTGCCACCGGCGCCCTTCGGCTCGTCGTGGGTTTCGTCTTCGCCTTCCAGCGCGTGGTACATCTCCTGGGAGCTTTTCCACAGCAGGAACAGGCCACCGAAGAACAGGATCAGGTCGCGACCGGAAATGCCTTGGCCGAAGACCACAAATAGATCGGCGGTCAGTCGCATGACCCAGGTGATCGAAAGCAGCAACAGGATCCGGGTGACCATAGCCAGGGCCAGGCCGAAAATCCGGGTGCGCGCCTGCATGTGCTTGGGCATGCGGCTGACCAAGATCGAAATCATGATGATGTTATCGATGCCCAGGACGATCTCGAGAGCCGTCAGGGTGAAGAAGGCAATCCAGATTTCCGGATTGGTCAGCCATTCCATGTGTATTCCTTTGCGCGTGTGTTAGACCGCGCCGGCTTAGGGCCGGCGCAGTTGGGTTGAACGATTATAGAGTGCTGAACAGCGGAAAAATCCCCATCAGCAATGCGGCGAACATTATGCACAGGCATACCAGCACTGCCCACTTGAGGGTGAAGCGTTGGTGATCGCCGAACTCGATACCGGCCAGGGCCACCAGCAGGTAAGTCGATGGCACCAACGGGCTGAGCAAGTGCACCGGCTGGCCAACGATCGAGGCGCGGGCCATTTCCACGGCAGTGATGCCGTAGTGGCTGGCGGCTTCGGCGAGTACTGGCAGTACGCCGTAGTAGAACGCATCGTTGGACATGAAGAAGGTGAATGGCATGCTCACCAGCGCGGTGATCACCGCCAGGTAAGGGCCCAGCGCGTCAGGGATGACTGCCAGCAAGCTCTTGGACATGGCATCGACCATGCCGGTGCCCGACAGGATGCCAGTGAAGATGCCTGCTGCGAAGATCAGCCCGACCACTGCCAGAACGCTACCGGCATGAGCGGCGACGCGGTCTTTCTGCTGCTGCAGGCACGGATAGTTGACGATCATCGCGATACTGAACGCCACCATGAACAGCACCGGCAGCGGCAACAGGCCCGCGATCAGGGTGCACATCAGGGCGAAGGTCAGCGCGCCGTTGAACCAGATCAGTTTCGGACGGCGGGCGTCCGGGTATTGCGACACGCTGATCTCGCTGTGGTCGATTTCGTCGCCTTGCAGGTGCAGTTCACCCAGGCGGGCACGTTCGCGCTTGCCGTACATGTAGGCAATCACCAGGATCGCGACCACGCCGGCGGCCATCGCCGGGATCATGGGAACGAAAATATCCGACGGGTCTACATGCAGTGCACTGGCGGCACGGGCGGTCGGGCCGCCCCAAGGCGTCATGTTCATCACGCCACCGGCGAGGATGATCAGGCCGGCCATGATCCGCGGGCTCATGCCGATGCGCTGGTACAGCGGCAGCATGGCGGCCACGCAGATCATGTAGGTGGTGGCACCGTCACCGTCGAGGGACACGACCAGGGCCAGTACGGCGGTGCCGACCGAGACTTTGAGCGGGTCGCCCTTGACCATTTTGAGGATCTTGCGCACCGCCGGGTCGAACAGGCCGGAGTCGATCATCAGGGCAAAGTAGAGAATCGCGAACATCAGCATCACGCCGGTCGGCGCCAGCTTGGTGATGCCCGCAAGCATCATCGGGCCGATCTCGGGTGCGAAACCGCCGAACAGGGCGAACAGGATCGGCACGATGATCAGGGCGATCAGCGCGGACAGGCGCTTGGTCATGATCAGGAACATGAACGTGATGACCATGGCAAAGCCAAGGAAAGTCAGCATAGGAATACTCCAGGCGTAGCGCGGCTAGGGAATGGCGAACCGGGTGGGGCTCAGCGCAGAACGAAAGGCACGAGGCGTACGGGTGGAGTCGGGGCGAACAGGCGGGTACGGGCGGACATCGGGAATCACCATTGTTGTTGTTAACAGCCGGTCTGTTGCCGGCAGTGGGGGCGATCCTAGACGGGAAAGCTTTCAGCCAGCTTTCGTCGGGAAAACAGGTGATGAAGGGAAGAGGCACAATCTTGGGATTTATGCAGATCCAAATGTGGGAGCGGGCTTGCTCGCGAATGCAGTCCGTCAGTTGATGATGCATCGACTGACACTGCGCTTTCGCGAGCAAGCCCGCTCCCACATTTGGAGTATGTTTGGCTGGAGTTCTTAGGGTAGTTCGAGGCCGCCAGCGGCTTTGTGCAGGGCTCTCAGATGCTCACCCACCTGCTTGAGGTTGGCCTCACACGCAGCAATCTCATCGGCCCGGGCCGGATCGAGCAGTGCCCTCACCTCTTTATCCAGGTCGCCGGTCAGGGATTGCAGCTGTTTCTGGCGCTCGGCGCTTTCCGATTCCAGGCGCTTGGCTTCCGACGGTTGCGGCAGGCCGTAGCCAGTGCTGCCCAGCAGCTCCGCCGGGCGGCTGAGGAAGCCGCTGTTGGCGAGGATCTGTTGCAGGGTGTTGTTGGCCTTTTCCATGCCGCCGTTTTTCAGCTCGCGGGCACCCAGGTAGCGTTGTTTGACTTCGTCCTGTGCGAGCATCAGTTGCTTGCGATAGCTCGCTTGTTCCAGCAGCAAGAGCGCGGCGCTGGTGCGCAGGTCGGCGCTGTCGAACCACGGGCGGCGTTCGGCGGCGCTGAGGGATAGCCAGTCTTCGACCTGGGTCTGCTTGATCGGCAGGTGTTTGCGCAGCACGTCGAACATTGCCTGGTAGCGCTCGCGGAACGAGTCGAAGTGGTAGCCCAGGCGCAAGGCGTTGCGTTTGTCGTCGAGCACGCTGGTGTCGGCCAGGCCGCGGGCGCTCAACACCTCGAGCAAACCGTTGGGGGTGATGTTGTCCAGGCCGGTCAGTTGGGGGTTGGCGCTGCCACTGCGTAACAGTTTCAGGCTTTCGACCGCACAGTTGTTGGAGATGAAGAAGTAGCTGCCGTCGTAGCTCCAGTGCATTTCGGCGGCATGCTCGACGGTATCGTTGATTTCCTGGCGTGTGAGTTTCAGTGGCACCGACGCCAGGCCACGCAGTTCGGTCTTGGTGTACTCGTCGATCACTTGGGCCAGGGGCAGCACGAACAGCCGCGACGGGTATTTGCCGACCAGGCCGTCCCAACTCGACAGCTGTACGTCACCGACGAAAGCGCGGTAGGACAAAACCAGATGCTGATCCAGATCCAGCCGACAATCCGGACCGCGCGGGCGGCCAGGCGCACAGATCACCAGGCGCAACATGCTGTGGCCCCAACGGCTGACCAGGTTCTGGTTGGCTTCGGCGAGCAGGTAGTCGATCTCGTAGACGCGTTCCGGGTCGATCTGGCCCAGCGGGGTCTTGGCGAAGTCGTTGCCGGCGTTGAGAAAGGCGTAGGTCTTCGCGCAGGCGTCCTGTGTCGGCGGCGCCCAGCCGAAGTGCTCCTTGTAATAACGAAACAGCGCGGGGCGACGGCAGGCGTAGCTCGGGTCGAGCAGGAAGTACTCCATGTTGACCGCGACGAACTCCAGCGGGCTGGTGGTTTCGTAGATGTCCGGGCTGCGGGCGACCTGGCGGTTGTGCTGTTCGCGCTCGCCACGACGGCCGACGTATTGCGGCCAGCCGGCGAGGTCCAGCAGGCGCGGGTCGTCGCTGAGGGTGAAGCGGCGGTCATTCTGGCCACGGCATTGGTCGGGCAGGCCGATCAGGCCGGTGAGCTTGTTCTGGCGGCTGCAGCGGTTGATCAGTGCGCGGTCGTCGTTGGACCACAGGCGTGCACGGTCATAGATGTGGGTCAGTTCATGCAGCACGGTGGCGAGCATTTCCCGGCGCACGGTGCCATGGGGGCGATTGGTCTTCTGGGTGGCGGCGCTGCCGTCGGTCAGGCTGTCGAGCAGGTTGCTGTTGAGGTCCAGTTCGGACACCAGCGACGCCTGGCCGTAGGCGTTTTCGGGCATCTTGTCGGTCCAGCCGACGTCGATTTGCCGGTCCAACTGTTCGACGAAGCGCGGCGGCAGTGAACGCAGCGCTTCATCGAGCAATGCCTGGCTGGCCTGCTGTTGCGCGGGGCTCAAGCCATCGGTCTTGAGCCGCAGTTGCAGGCTGGCCTGGGCTGCGCTGGCACAGAGCAGCACAGTCCCGGCCAGGAGCCAGGCGGCGAGGCGCCTCACAGCGCGAGGATAGCTTCGGCGAGGGTCTGGTCGCTGGCGTCGCGGGCTTCTGGCACGCGGGTGCGCAGGGTATCGAAGGCGGCTTCCAGTTGTGCGCCGCGAATCTCGCCGTTGCTGGCGACGAAACTGGCTGCATCATCGTGGGCTTCGCGCACGATTTTGGAGTCGCGGATGGAGGTGGTGGTGTCCGAGGTGAAATCAATGGTGCGACCGGAGGCACGCACAATGATGTTACTGGTGGCCACCAAGGTATGCGCCTGGGCAACGTCGGCCAACAACAGTAGGCCTAGGGTGGCGGCGATCAGCGGGCTACGCATGGAGTGACTCCGAAATACAAAGATGTTTATTGGACGAGAATTGCTTGCGCCAGTTCACGATCGCTGGCGTTTAGTTTTGGGTGGGTGCGGCGCAGGTAATCCAGTGCGGATTCCAGGCGTGCTCCCCGCCATTGGCCGTCAGTGGCGATGAACGCGGCAGCGTCATCCCTGGCGGCCACGATTTTGCGGTCGAAGGGCGCGGAAGTCACCTTGCTGGTGGCGTACGCGCTCGCGACGGTGCCCTGGGTGGTCACGTCAAAGGCCGAAGCCGTGGGCGACCAGCAGGAGGAAAACAATACAGGGACAATTAAAAGGCGGTATGAAAAAGCCATGGGACTCGACAACTGAAAACGAGCGTCAAGGCTAGCGTAATGCCCCGGCGAGAGCCAGCGCCGAGGCATGCGGTGTGTCGTCAGATGGCCAGGATGGCTTGGGCCAGTTGGGCGTCAGTCGCGGTGTTCAGTTGCGGCGCTTGTTGGCGGATCTGGGCCAGGGCGCTTTCCAGCTTCACGCCACGGATGGCGCCTTCGCTGGCGACAAAACTGGCGGCGTCGTCACGGGCGGCGCGCACGACTTTGTTGTCACGCAGGGACGAGGTGGCATCGGAAGTGGCGTCGGAGGTGGCCTTGAGCGCGCCAACGATCGAGTCAGTGGTCACGATCAGGCTGGTCGCGTTGGCGTTGGCAGCCACGGCCAACAGGGCGGCAGCACTCAGCAGGCGAAGACGGGACATGGGGTGACTCCTTTAGATGAACGGATAACGTGGCGCAGGGCGGCCATTGGGGATCAGACGCCTGTTCTACACAGTTCGCCACGCGGTGGCTGGATATTAAGCCGCCGCTTATCCGTTCGGAAAGCATCTTGACCGACTAGTCACGCCAGAACGGCTTGGACAGCTCGGTCATTCGATCAGCGGGGCTGATGCCGAGATCCGACAGTTCACGAGGATCGAGTTGCGCCAACTGGCGCCGTTCGTGGGCCTGGCGCGCCCACTTGGCAAGGGTGCAGAGCAAGCGTTTGTAGATGGGGGTTTGGGTATCCATGGTGGGCGCCTTTCTTTCATGAGGTCCTGGAACACCATGTTGGGGGAGTCGTCTTGACCGATACAGATACACCGATGTCAAATTGTACTGCTTATCTGTTATATTTTTTCAACTGTACCTGTCCGTGTGTATGGCTACTGTTTTTGCCGCCAGAAAGCCCAATCCCAGAAACAACAAAGCCCGCCTCCGGTCTCCCGGGGCGGGCTTTGTTTTGACAAATCAGGTTGCTGGCAGTGGACCCGGCAGGTCAGGGCCAGCGAGCGCTAAATTAGCGCCAGAACGGCTTGCTCAGCTCTTCGTAGCGTTGAGCTTCGCTGATACCGGCGTCAGCCAGCAGACGCGAATCCAGACGAGCCAGTTGGTGGCGGCTGGAGATGCGGCGCTGCCACAGCATCAGGTTGGCGAGAACGCGCAAAGGCAGGGAGGCCTGGGTGTTTACAGCTTTTTCTTCGAAGAACAGTTCGGAACTGAGTGTACGTTCCATGATGACATCCTTCCGCTTGTGGCGGGATTAGGTAGTGGTTTAACTGATGCCAATGATCCTCCTCCGGCGCAAGACTCTCTAGATACAGTTCACCTGTATTGTGAGGGGCCAGTTAACTGTTTATGGGTGCTGTACTGTACGGAAATGGGGCAACTGTACCTGTCTGCACTGAAACAGTGCGAAATAGGCATTTTCAACGAGGGATGTGGGATTTTTCGGTGGGAAATGACCAGTACAGCAGTACAGTTTTTTACAGAAGTGCGGGTGATTGAGTCGGGCTGATGAAACTGTGTTTGCATCAGCCCGCATCTGTATCAATCACGCCTTGAGCATGTGCCCGGTTTCTTCCAGGTTGATGTGCCAGCTCAGTGCTTCACGCAGGATGTGCGGGGTATGCCCGCCGATGGCGCAGGCGGCATCGAAGTAAGTGTTCAGCGCGTCGCGGTACGCCGGGTGCACGCAGTTGTCGATGATCACCCGCGCACGTTCGCGTGGCGCCAGGCCGCGCAAGTCTGCCAGGCCCACTTCGGTCACCAGGATGTCGACGTCATGTTCGGTATGGTCCACATGGCTGACCATCGGCACCACGCTGGAGATCGCACCGCCCTTGGCAATCGACTTGGTGACGAAGATCGCCAGGTGCGCATTGCGCGCAAAATCGCCGGAGCCACCAATGCCGTTCATCATCCGCGTGCCGCAGACGTGGGTGGAGTTGACGTTGCCGTAGATGTCGAACTCCAGCGCGGTATTGATGCCGATGATGCCCAGGCGCCGCACCACTTCAGGGTGGTTGGAAATCTCCTGCGGGCGCAATACCAGCTTGTCCTTGTAGTGTTCCAGGTTGCCGAACACATCGGCATTGCGCCGCTCGGACAAGGTGATCGAGCTGCCCGAGGCGAAGCTCAGCTTGCCGGCGTCGATCAGGTCGAACGTGGAGTCCTGCAACACTTCCGAATACATGGTCAGGTCTTCGAACGGCGAGTCGATCAAGCCGCACATCACCGCGTTGGCGATGTTGCCGATCCCGGCCTGCAGCGGGCCGAGTTTGTTGGTCATGCGCCCGGCGTCCACTTCCTGCTTGAGGAAGTTGATCAGGTGATTGGCGATGCCCTGTGTGTCGCTGTCAGGCGGCGTTACGGTGGAGGCGGAGTCGGCCTGATTGGTGATCACGATGCCGACGATTTTCTCCGGCGGGATCGGGATTGCGGTGCTGCCGATGCGGTCGTCGACTTTCACCAACGGGATCGGCGTGCGGGTCGGCCGATACGTTGGGATATAGATGTCGTGCAGCCCTTCCAGGTTGGGGTTGTGCGCCAGGTTGATCTCGACGATCACCTGCTTGGCGAAAATCGCGAAGCTGGCGGAGTTGCCCACGGAGGTGGTCGGCACGATATGGCCTTGCTCGGTGATCGCGACGGCTTCGATTACCGCGATGTCCGGCAGCTTGAGCTGGTTGTTGCGCAGTTGTTCAACGGTTTCCGACAGGTGCTGATCGATGAACATCACCTCCCCCGCGTTGATCGCCTTGCGCAGCGTGCTGTCGACCTGGAATGGCATGCGGCGGGACAACACACCGGCTTCGGTCAGTTGCTTGTCCAGGTCATTGCCCAGGCTGGCGCCGGTCATCAGGGTGATTTTCAGCGGCGACGACTTGGCGCGTTCGGCCAGGGCGTGGGGCACAGCCTTGGCTTCACCGGCGCGGGTGAAGCCGCTCATGCCGACGGTCATGCCGTCTTCGATCAGTGCGGCGGCGTCGGCCGCGCTCATGACCTTGTCTAACAACGAAGGCAAGCGGATGCGATCACGGTACATGGATTCTTATCTCAGGCTACGGAAGCAAGGTGCGCAGTTTAGTGATTTCAAAAAAATTCGGCCCGCTACCATGGTCGAATGCCGGGCAGCGTTTTAGAGCCTTTGGTCGGGTTTCATGCAGTAATAAAAAACCCCAGCCTACAAGAGGCCGGGGTTTTGAGTATTGCGCTGTAGCAGTGTTACTCGACGGCTTTGACCATATCTTCGATGACCTTCTTGGCATCACCGAAGACCATCATGGTCTTGTCCAGATAGAACAGCTCGTTATCCAGGCCGGCATAGCCGCTGGCCATCGAGCGCTTGTTGACGATGATGGTCTTGGCCTTGAACGCTTCCAGGATCGGCATGCCGGCAATCGGCGAGTTCGGGTCGTTCTTGGCGGCCGGGTTGACCACGTCGTTCGCGCCCAGCACCAGCACCACGTCGGCCTGGCCGAACTCGGAGTTGATGTCCTCCATCTCGAACACCTGGTCGTAAGGCACTTCGGCCTCGGCCAGCAGCACGTTCATATGGCCGGGCATGCGGCCCGCCACCGGGTGGATCGCATACTTCACGGTCACGCCGCGGTGGGTCAGTTTTTCGGTCAGTTCCTTGAGCGCGTGTTGCGCGCGTGCCACTGCCAGGCCGTAGCCTGGAACGATGATCACGGTGTCGGCGTTGGTCAGCAGGAAGGTCGCGTCGTCGGCCGAGCCGGATTTGACCGGGCGTGCTTCTTTGGCGCCGGCTGCGGCACCCGCATCCGGCGCATTGCCGAAACCGCCGAGCAGTACATTAAAGAAGGAACGGTTCATCGCCTTGCACATGATGTACGACAGGATCGCACCGCTGGAGCCCACCAGGGAGCCAGCGATGATCAGCATCGAGTTGTTCAGCGAGAAGCCGATACCTGCTGCTGCCCAGCCGGAGTAGCTGTTGAGCATCGACACCACCACCGGCATGTCGGCGCCGCCAATCGGGATGATGATCAGCACACCCAGCACGAACGCCAGGGCCAGCATCAGTGCGAAGGCAGTGAGGTTGCCGGTGAACATGAACGCCAGGCCCAGGCCCAGGGTGGCGAGGCCAAGCACCAGGTTGATCTTGTGCTGACCGCCGAACTGTACTGGTGCGCCCTGGAACAGGCGGAACTTGTACTTGCCCGACAGCTTGCCGAACGCGATCACCGAACCGGAGAAGGTAATCGCACCAATGGCTGCACCAAGGAACAGCTCCAGGCGGTTGCCCGCAGGGATGGCGTCGCCCAGGTGTTTGACGATACCCAGGGACTGCGGCTCGACCACCGCAGCAATCGCGATGAACACCGCTGCCAGGCCGATCATGCTGTGCATGAACGCCACCAGCTCCGGCATCTTGGTCATTTCTACGCGCTTGGCCATGATCGAGCCGGCGGTGCCGCCGATCAGCAGGCCAACAATGACGTAACCGATACCGGCTGTTGCGAGTTCAGCGCCCAGCTTATAGATGAGGCCTACGGTAGTAAGCACCGCCAGCGCCATGCCGAGCATGCCGAACAGGTTGCCGCGACGCGACGTGGTCGGATGCGACAGGCCTTTGAGGGCCTGGATGAAGCAGATCGACGCGATCAAGTAGAGCGTCGTTACCAGATTCATGCTCATTACTTAGGCGCCTCTTCTTTTACTTTCGGGGCTTTCTTCTTGAACATCTCAAGCATCCTGCGGGTTACCAGGAAGCCGCCGAACACGTTGACCGCTGCCAGGGCCACGGCCAGGGTGCCCATGGTCTTGCCCAGCGGGGTCACGGTGAGGGCGGCGGCCAGCATGGCGCCGACGATCACGATCGCGGAAATCGCGTTGGTCACCGCCATCAACGGTGTGTGCAGCGCGGGGGTGACGTTCCAGACCACGTGGTAACCGACATAAATCGCCAGCACAAAGATGATCAGGTTGTAGATACCGGGGGAGATAAGCTCTTCCATCGTCTGAATCCCTGCTTAGGCGTTTTTGCGGATGACTTGGCCGTCGCGGCACATCAGGCACGCGGCGACGATGTCGTCTTCGAGGTTGATTTCAAACTGCCCTTCCTTGGTGAAGACCAGCTTCAGGAAGTCCAGCAGGTTACGCGCATACAAGGCTGACGCGTCGGCGGCGACAGCGCCGGCGAGGTTGGTCGGGCCGCAGATGATCACGCCGTTCTCCACTACCACTTGGTCGGCGACGGTCAGCGGGCAGTTGCCACCCTGGGCGGCCGCGAGGTCGATGACCACCGAGCCGGGTTTCATCTGCGCGACGGTGTCGGCGCTGAGCAGGGTCGGCGCTTTACGGCCGGGGATCAGTGCGGTGGTGATCACGATGTCGGCCTGCTTGGCGCGTTCGTGCACGGCCAGGGCCTGGCGCTGCATCCAGCTGGTTGGCATTGGGCGCGCGTAACCGCCGACGCCGACGGCGCATTCGCGCTCTTCATCGGTTTCGTAGGGCACATCGACGAACTTGGCGCCGAGGGACTCGATCTGCTCTTTTACGGCCGGGCGTACGTCAGACGCTTCGATCACCGCACCCAGGCGTTTCGCCGTGGCGATGGCCTGCAAGCCCGCCACGCCGGCGCCCAGGATCAGCACGCGAGCGGCTTTGACGGTGCCCGCGGCGGTCATCAGCATCGGCATGAAGCGCGGATAGTGATGAGCGGCGAGCAGCACGGCTTTGTAACCGGCGATGTTGGCCTGGGAGGACAGCACGTCGAGACTCTGGGCGCGCGAGGTGCGCGGTGCAGCTTCGAGGGCAAAGGCAGTGATGCCCCGCTCGGCGAGCTTGGCGATGGTTTCGTTGCTGAACGGGTTGAGCATGCCCACCAACACGGTGCCGCTTTTGATCAGCGCAAGTTCGCTGTCGCTGGGGGCCACCACCTTGAGAATCAGCTCGGCGCCAAACGCATCGTTGGCGCTGCCAATGGTTGCGCCTGCCGTTTCATAGGCACTGTCAGTGATGCTGGCTTTAATGCCGGCACCGCTTTGTACAGTGACCTTATGGCCCTGGCCGATCAGCTTCTTGATGGTTTCCGGGGTGGCAGCCACCCGCGTTTCACCGGTCTGGGTTTCGAGAGGAACACCAATGTGCACGTCAAATCTCCTGCATGATCTTTTTGCTTTTGATCTTTTTGTAAAAAGGCCAGTGCACCGTGAGTGGCGCATCTGGGGCGGCCGATCAGCACGATCCCGCTGAAATGACAGCGGGGCGCGGCATTTTGCAGGCGAACTTTACGGCCTTCAAGGGATTATGACGGGTGACGAAAAATTAACTACAAGTCACCCTGTGACTGATTGTCGCAATGCTTTGAAATAACCTCTTCAAATACAGAGGTTTAAAGGGCTACAGGCATTTATCGGGTCTTTTGCCATCGCTGATGTGAATAGTCGGGCATTGGCTTGTGAGAGTCGCTGAAGGCCATGAAAATCATGGCTTTGGGCCTTATCTTTGGTCAGCAGGTACAGTCTGCTGAAATGCGACATATACGTACATCTGTAGGATTTGATTTTTGCTGACTACAAAGTCAGCAATTGCCTCGTGTCCTTTAAATACTGGGGCTATAGCGGTGTGATTGATCAATCAGCCAGTCTCTGAAAGCGTGCAGCGAGGCCGATTCGACTTTTCTGTCGGGAATCATCAAGTAATAGGCCTTTGAACTGGTCAGTGCCTCGGGACTTGCAATCACGAGTTGGTGTTCATCCAACTCCCGCTGGATAAGGAACGGCGGGATCAGCGCGATCCCCATGTCATGCATGGCTGCCTGGGACAGCATTGAGAATAGCTCGTATCGGGGGCCTGTCATGTCGCGGGGCACGTTCAGTTGCTGGGCGTTGAACCATTGGCGCCAGGCGTAAGGCCGGGTGGTCTGTTGTAGCAAGGGCAGTTCCGCGATCTCCTGCGGGGCAAATTGTGTACGGCTGGCCAGCAGCCGTGGGCTGCACACGGGGACAGGGTTTTCTCCCATCAATCGGTGGGATTCTGTACCGGACCAATCGGCATCACCGAAGTAGATCGCTGCATCGAAGTCGGTATCGGCAAACAGGAACGGACGCGTGCGGTTGGTGAGGTTGACCGTGACTTCCGGATGTTGGCGCTGAAAGTCCTTGAGTCGGGGTATCAGCCACTGAGTGCCGAAGGTAGGGACGACGGCCAGTTCGATCACGTTGGCGCCCTGCTGGCCCATGACCGACAAGGTATCGCGCTCCACCGCGTCCAGCTGGGTAGCAACGCGACGGCTGTAGGACAGGCCCGCTTCCGTCAACTTGACCCCGCGACGCGAGCGCCGAAACAGCTCGACACTTAAAAACTCCTCAAGGCCGGCGATTTGTCGGCAGATGGCGCCCTGGGTGATGGAGAGCTCTTGCGCAGCCTTGGTAAAGCTCTCGTGGCGGGCCGCCGCTTCAAAGCTGACCAGGGCGGTGGTGCTGGGAATTTTTCTGCGCATGTACCTTGTCCTCACATATAAAACGCATAGGCGGCGCTATTTAGTGTTTCGAAGTGAGAAATTAGCACAAGCCTATGCAGAAACCTCGTTTGCCCTCCTCGCTCGTCCGGCCTAGGCTCCATCCACGACTTCTGATTTATCTTCGCGAGGACTTATTCATGGCTGGCAAGGCAAGCTTCAACTGGATCGATCCACTGCTGCTGGATCAACAGCTCACCGAAGAAGAGCGCATGGTGCGTGACAGCGCTGAGCAATTCGCCCAGGACAAGCTGGCGCCGCGTGTGCTCGAAGCCTTTCGCCATGAGAAGACCGACCCGGCCATTTTTCGCGAGATGGGCGAAACCGGCCTGCTGGGGGCGATGATTCCCGAGCAGTACGGTGGCAGTGGCTTGAACTACGTCAGCTATGGATTGATCGCCCGTGAGGTGGAGCGTGTCGACTCCGGCTATCGGTCGATGATGAGCGTTCAGTCGTCCCTGGTGATGGTGCCTATCAATGAGTTCGGTACCGAAGCACAGAAGCAGAAGTATCTGCCTAAGCTGGCTTCTGGTGAGTGGATTGGCTGCTTCGGTCTGACCGAGCCGAATCATGGTTCCGACCCGGGCGCGATGATTACTCGTGCGCGCAAAGTGGAAGGCGGCTACAGCCTGACGGGCGCGAAGATGTGGATCACCAACAGCCCTATTGCGGATGTGTTTGTGGTGTGGGGCAAGGACGATGCAGGCGACATTCGTGGATTTGTATTGGAGAAGGGCTGGAAAGGCCTGAGCGCTCCGGCGATTCACGGCAAGGTGGGTCTGCGAGCCTCGATCACTGGCGAAATTGTCATGGACAACGTGTTTGTGCCGGAAGAGAACATCTTTCCGGACGTGCGGGGTTTGAAGGGGCCTTTCACCTGCCTTAACTCGGCGCGTTATGGCATCTCCTGGGGGGCGTTGGGTGCAGCTGAGTTTTGCTGGCACACCGCACGCCAATACACGCTGGATCGTCAGCAGTTTGGACGACCGTTGGCGGCAACCCAGTTGATCCAGAAAAAGCTGGCCGACATGCAGACCGAGATCACCCTGGCGCTGCAAGGCTGCCTGCGGTTGGGTCGGATGAAGGATGAAGGGACGGCGGCGGTGGAGATCACGTCGATCATGAAGCGCAATTCGTGTGGCAAGTCCTTGGACATCGCGCGCATGGCGCGGGACATGTTGGGCGGTAACGGTATCTCCGACGAGTTCGGGGTGGCGCGTCATCTGGTCAACCTGGAAGTGGTCAACACCTATGAAGGCACCCATGACGTGCACGCGTTGATCCTGGGGCGTGCGCAAACCGGTCTTCAAGCGTTCTATTAATAGGAGTTCGGTATGGGCGCGCTTTCGCATCTGCGGGTACTGGATCTGTCGCGAGTGCTGGCGGGGCCGTGGTCCGGGCAAATTCTTGCGGACCTTGGGGCTGAGGTCATCAAGGTCGAACGGCCAGGCAGTGGGGATGACACTCGCGCGTGGGGGCCGCCCTTCCTTAAGGATGCCTATGGCGAAAACACCAGTGAAGCGGCGTATTACCTGTCGGCCAATCGTAACAAGGAGTCTGTGACGATCGACTTCACGCGACCGGAGGGGCAGAAGCTGGTGCGTGACCTCGCAGCCAAGTCCGACATTCTGATCGAGAACTTCAAGGTGGGTGGTCTGGCTGCGTATGGGTTGGACTATGAGGCGCTCAAGGAGATCAATCCGGAGTTGATCTATTGCTCGATCACCGGTTTTGGCCAGACGGGGCCTTATGCGGCGCGTGCGGGCTATGACTTCATGATCCAGGGATTGGGCGGGCTCATGAGTCTGACCGGGCGGCCCGAGGGGGATGATGGGGCCGGGCCTGTCAAGGTTGGCGTGGCGTTGACTGACATTCTCACGGGGCTCTACTCCACCGTGGCGATCCTGGCGGCGTTGGCCCATCGGGATCATGACGGCGGCGGGCAGCATATCGATATGGCGCTGCTGGATGTGCAGGTGGCATGCCTGGCGAATCAGGCGATGAATTACCTGACGACGGGGGTGTCGCCGAAGCGTTTGGGCAATGCGCATCCGAATATCGTGCCGTATCAGGATTTTCCTACTGCCGATGGCGACTTTATCCTGACAGTGGGTAATGACGGGCAGTTTCGAAAGTTTGCTGAAGCCGCTGGGCAGCCGCAGTGGGCGGATGATCCGCGCTTCTCTTCCAACAAGATGCGGGTGGCCAACCGTGCACAGTTGATTCCGTTGATTCGGCAGGCGACGGTGTTCAGGACGACGGCTGAATGGGTGGCGCTGTTGGAGCAGGTTGGCGTGCCATGTGGGCCGATCAATGATCTGGCGCAGGTGTTTGCCGATCCCCAGGTCAAGGCGCGTGGGTTGGCGATGGCGTTGCCCCATGCACTGGCGGGAATGGTGCCTCAGGTGGCTAGCCCTATCCGATTGTCCAAGACTCCCGTGGAGTATCGCAGCGCGCCTCCTCTGCTTGGCGAGCATACGGTTCAGGTGTTGCGTGAGGTGCTTGGATTGGAGGACGCCAATGTGGCTGCTCTGAGGGCTGCAGGGGTTATCTAGGTCGCTTCTTCTATATAGAAGGGATCAGGAGGCTGTTTTGGTGGTTTTTTAATCAGTTTCGGTTAATTGATAGAAAAACCAAATTAATGGTTGACGGCAGATTCTGGATGTCTATAATTCGCCCCACTTCCGGCGCAGTCGAAACGGAAAACTCCTTGGTAAACAATGAGTTACGCAGTTTTCGGCAGCAGGTCGCTTCAGTTCATCGAAGCGCTCAGGAAGTTGAAAAAGAGGTGTTGACAGCAGCGTGTAACGCTGTAGAATTCGCCTCCCGCTAACGAGAGATCGTAAGCG
>NZ_JAPFHC010000008.1:0-193164 GCF_059803535.1 Pseudomonas sp. RP-B7 | reverse complement strand
GGCTTGCCCGCGAATGCGGTGGTTCAGCATCAGATGTGCTGACTGACACGCCGCTTTCGCGGGCAAGCCCGCTCCCACATTTTTGATCTTCAGCGCTTGTCAGCTCCCGGTAGTGACTTGCGGCACTTGTGGCAATGCTGCGCCTTTAGGCCACAACATCCAGATCTGCCCCTGCTGCTTCATATTCCCCGCCAGCTCACCCGCTGCTGCGCCAGTGCCCCAAAACAAGTCTGCACGCACTTCGCCGGTGATTGCACCGCCCGTGTCTTGCGCGGCTACAGGTCGCGCGATGGGCGAGCCATCCGGCTTGGTGGTGGACAGCCACAACAGACTGCCCAACGGAATCACCTTGCGATCCACCGCCACGCTGTAGCCGGCAGTCAAGGGTACGTTCAACGAACCGCGCGGGCCTTCGTTGCTGTCGGGGCGCACGCTGAAGAACACGTAGCTGGGGTTGCTCGCCAGCAGTTCCGGGATGCGCTGCGGGTGGGCCTTGGCCCAGGCACTGATGGTGCCCATGGTCACGTCTTCTTTCTTCAACTCGCCTTGCTCCACCAGCCAACGCCCGATAGGGCGGTAGGGGTAGCCGTTCTGGTCGCCATAACCGATGCGCAGTTGGCGTCCGCCGGCCAGTTGGATACGGCCCGAGCCCTGGATCTGCAGGAATTGCAGGTCCATCGGGTCGGTCAGCCAGGCAATCGGCTTGGCGGTGGAGCCCTGGCCATTGATCGCACTGGCGTCGTCGTAAGGCTTGAGTACCCGGCCTTCGAGGCGGCCACGCAGGCGCTTGCCCTTGAGTTCTGGGTAGATGCTTTCGAGGTTGACGATGATCAGGTCATCCGGCACGCCGTACACCGGCACGTCGGCTTTGGCGGTCTTGGTCAGGCTGCCGGGGTAGACCGGTTCGTAGTAGCCGGTGATCAGGCCGTTAGGCGTGTTGTCGGCCGAACGCAGGCCGAAGACATCCAGGCGCTCTTTGAGAAAACCGCGTACCGCCTCGGCATTTCCCGGCACCGTAGCCGCTGCGGCGCAGGTCGCGCCCCAGATCGGGTCGGCCTTGAGGCGTTGGCAGGCACTGCGCCAGGATTCAAAACCGGCCAGCAGGTCGCTGTCGGATACCGCCGGCAAGGCTTCCCAGGGCGCGCTCACATAGGTGGCCACGGCGTGGGGTTTGGAAGTTTCATCTTTGGCTGTTTCTTTCCCCGCATCGCAACCGGCAAGCAGCGCGATCAGCGGTAGAGCCCACGCCAGGCGGCGGCTCCAAGGGTTGAGGGTGATATTCATACACGTATTTCCTGAAGCGATTGCCCGCGCCGTAGCGCCTGTTGGGCAACCCTTATTATTAATAGGGCTATTGGTCTTTGTGGGCTGGGCGAGGATACTGGCCGCCGTTTCCCGTGACCCTGAAGCCACCATGACTTTTAAACGATTGACCGTTGTATTGCTGGCCTGCCTGACACTGTCCGCCTGCGGCGGCGTTGATCCGAATTCGCCCTTGGGCCAGCGCAAGGCGATCTTCAAACAGATGCTCAAGACCGGCGAAGACCTGGGCGGCATGCTGCGTGGGCGCATCCCGTTCGACGGCGCCAAATTCGCTGAAGGTGCGGTCAAGCTGGACGCGTTGTCCCATGAGCCATGGAAGCACTTTCCGAGCGTGCGCGAAGAAGACCATAGCAGCGCCAAAGATGATGTCTGGCAGAAACAGGCGCAATTCCAGGAATTGGCCCGCAACCTTGAAACGGCCACCGGTGAATTGGTGACCGCCAGCCAGGTGCAGCCTTACAAGGCCAGCAACCTGGGGCCTGCGGTGCAGAAAGTCGAAGATGCCTGCAGCGCGTGCCATAAGCAGTTCCGCGACCACTAAGCGATTTTACTGGTCGAGCTCTTCCACAGCGTCCTGCAGCTCTTTACGCGACTCGGCAAGCTTGTCCTTACGCTTGTTGATCTTGTCCGCGTCGCCTTTTTTCATGGCCTTGTCGAGGTCGGCCTGACGGCGACTGACTTCGTGCTTGGCGTCGAGTACCTTGTTTTCCCGTTCCTTTTTCAAGGAGGCGTCGGTGCAATTGGCGGTGACTTCGCTCAGGGCTTTTTCCAGGCCGGCTTGCTGGGCGCTGTTGCCGTGGGCCTTGGCTTGTTCGATCTGGGCGCTGATGGCCTGGCGCTTGGCGGCGCAGCCGGTGAGTTGCGGGGCGTCTTCGGCGGCCAGCAACGGCGTGGCCATGAAGCTTGCGACGGTCAGCAGGGCAAACGGTGCGAGAAATTTCATGTGGAGCTCCAAGGTCGCAATCTGATGGCCGGGCGGGTTCAAAACCCGTCGATCCCGGCCGCGCGTAATGTTTCAGCCATGGCCAGCACCTGCGGGTCGCGAAAAAAGGCGCTCAATTGCGCCGCGCGACCGGGGCCGATGCCGTCGGTTGCCAGCCAGGCTTGGGTGTCTTTGGCAGCCAGGGTGTGCCAGCCGCCTTCCAGGTTGTTGCGTGCCGTAGGCGGTACGCCGAGGGCTTTGAGCCATTGTGCAAAGGGCCGTTGTCGCGCGCTGCGCAGGCTGTCGAGCACTCGCGCGCGACTGCGATCACCGAGGCCGTCAATGTTAGCAAGCTCTGCCGCATCCAGGGTCAACCAATCGAGAAAGCCTGCGATTAGACCGGCCTGGATCAATACGTTCCACGTCTCGCGGCCCACATGGGGCAGCGCCAGGCCCTGATTACTGCTGAGCCAGGTGAGGCGGGCGAGCAATTGCTCTTCGCAACCGGGGTCCAGTTGCCAGCAACTGAGGGCGTGAAAGGCGCCGGCGTCGGGGGCGTGCACCTCGACACGCTCGGTGTTGCGCAAAATCACCTCGTCCAACCGCGGGATCACCTGGCCTGCGAGGCTGATGGACACCTGATCGCCGGGGCGTATGTCCAGCGCTTGCCAACGTTTCAATGAGCCGGTGCTGACGCGACTGATCTGCCGGTCATCCAGGCGCACCGGTTCCAGTTCCAGGATCGGCGTGATGCGCCCGGTGCGGCCGATCTTGAACTGCACCTTGCGCACCAGTGCCAGGGCCTTGGTGACCGGGTACTTCCACGCGACCACCCAGTAAGGCGCGCTGACTTTCCAGCGCTCGGCCGGTGCGCGTAGTGCCTGGTGCAGTACCACCCCATCGCTGGCGAAGGGCAACGGGTGGGTGTACCAATAAGTGCGCCAGTGCGCGGCTTCGCTGATGCTCCGGACCGGCTGGCTGTAGCGCTGGCTGTCGGTGAAACCCAGGTGTGCGAGGGTATTCAGGCGTTCGTTGAATGAGGCCGGGCCGTCGGGCCAGGCCCAGACAAACAGGCCGATACCGGCGGCGTCGGCGTCGCTCAGCTGTTGGCGGTTCATCAGCCCGGCCACCTTGCTGCGGGCATTGAGCCCGCCGTGTACCGATTGCACATGGTCGGTGAGGCGCCAATAGAGTTCACCTTGCAGGACCAGGTCGATGGGCTCCGGCAGGTGCTGGACAATGCCGGGGATCCTGCGTGCGGCGGCTGACCAGTCCTGGCCCTGGAGACCGTCGCCGCGGCTGATCAACCGGCTCAGGCGGCCCTTGCGATACACCAGGGTCACAGCCACGCCATCGATCTTGGGCTGAATCCAGATATCCTGGCGGGTGCTCAGCCAGGCCTCGACAGCGTGTTCATCCAGGAGTTTTTCCAGGCCGGTATGGGCGACGGGGTGAGGGTGGGTGCCCCGGGAACTGGCCAGGGGGTTGTCTGCTGGCGCCGTGGGTTGGGGCGCGCACTCGCGCCAGCGGGCCAGGCGTTGGCGGGCCTGGTCGTAAAGCTCGTCGCTGATGGGGGACTGCCCGAGCCGGTGGTAACTATCGTCCCACTGGCGGATCTGCGCGGACAGGCTGTTGATCTGTGTCCGGGCGTCATCGGGGCAATCCTCGGCCCACGCCCAAAAAGCGCACATGCTGAGTAAAAGAGCCATCACTGAACGCATCATGAGCATCCTTGCTCGGAAGGGGAACCCAGCCTAAATGATCCACACGCCCACAAAAAAGCCCCGACGGTGCGGGGCTTTTTACGGGGTGTTTCTGCTTACTTGAACAGGCCGCCCAGTGCTTTCACGGCGTCGTTCTTGTCGGCCTTGGCTTCGGTGGTTTGCTGCTTGGCGTCGGCCTTGGCCTGGGTTTCGGCGAGTTTGTCACAACCTTTGTTGACTTGGTCCTGCGCTGCTTTGAAGGCCTTCACGGACAGCGTGTCGTTCTTGGCTTCGGCGGCATCGATCTTGGTTTGCAGGTCTTTGGCGTGTTGTTGGCAGTCGCCGGAGTTGCCGCCCAGTTGGGAACTCAGGGCGCCGCTCAGTGCGCTCAAGTCGGTGCCGGCGTGAGCAGGCAGGGCGAACAGGCTGAGCAGAAGGGCAGCAGGGGCGAGCGTGGAGATGCGCATGAAAAACCTCAATGTTCGATTGCTCGCGCGCGGATGAATCCCGGGCTGGCGCAAGGCAATATCCAAATAAGGTGAAGGCCCGAGAGGGCGCGGATTCTAGTGGGCCATTATTTGGCCTGCAAGGTTTGGATCCAAAAAATGTGAACATCACCGCGAATCATCCGGCAATAAAAAGCCCCGCCGGGCGAACCCGGCAGGGCTTTGGGTACTGCGGGCGATTACAGGCCGGCAGCGACGCGCAGGTCGTTGGCGCGGTCGGTTTTTTCCCAGGTAAACGTGGTGAAGGTGTCGTCGCCAACCGTCTTCTGTGCAGGGGTGCGGCCGAAGTGGCCGTAGGCTGCGGTTTCCTGGTACATCGGGTGCAGCAGGTCAAGCATGGTGGTGATGGCGTACGGACGCAGGTCGAAGACCTCACGCACCAACTTGACGATCTTGTCATCGCTGATCTTGCCGGTACCGAAGGTATTCAGCGAGATCGACGTAGGCTGGGCCACACCGATAGCGTAGGAAACCTGGATCTCGCAACGCTCGGCCAGGCCGGCCGCCACGATGTTCTTGGCCACGTAACGACCAGCATAGGCCGCCGAACGGTCAACCTTGGATGGGTCTTTGCCGGAGAACGCGCCGCCGCCGTGACGGGCCATGCCGCCGTAGCTGTCGACGATGATCTTGCGGCCGGTCAGGCCGCAGTCGCCCACGGGGCCACCGATGATGAACTGGCCAGTCGGGTTGATGTGGAACTGGGTGTCTTTGCTCAGCAGTTCGGCCGGCAGCACGTGCTTGACGATCAGCTCCATCACGCCTTCGCGCAGGTCGGCGTAGGACACGTCCGGGTTGTGCTGGGTCGACAGTACGACAGCGTCGATACCGACGACTTTGCCGCCTTCGTAACGGCAGGTCACCTGGGACTTGGCGTCCGGACGCAGCCATGGCAGCAGGCCGGATTTGCGCGCTTCAGCCTGACGCTGCACCAGTTGGTGCGAGAAGGTGATCGGGGCTGGCATCAGCACGTCGGTTTCGTTGCTGGCATAGCCGAACATCAGGCCCTGGTCGCCGGCGCCCTGATCTTCAGGCTTGGCGCGGTCGACACCCTGGTTGATGTCGGGGGATTGCTTGCCGATGATGTTCATCACGCCGCAGGTCGCGCCGTCGAAGCCGACGTCGGAGCTGTTGTAGCCGATGTCGGTGATCACATCACGGACGATCTGCTCCAGGTCAACCCAGGCCGTGGTAGTCACTTCGCCAGCGATGATCGCTACACCGGTTTTCACCAGAGTCTCGCAGGCCACACGGGCGTGCTTGTCTTCAGCAATGATGGCGTCCAGCACCGCGTCAGAAATCTGGTCGGCGATTTTGTCCGGATGCCCTTCAGACACGGACTCGGAGGTGAAAAGGGAGTATTCGCTCATCTCGATGTTTTCCTGATATTTACCGATGGTGAGTGTCGCCAGCCGGTCGCTGAAAATGGCGGACCTGGATCTGGAAACCATTACGTAAACCTACATAGAGGCTTTCCCCGGGAACGAGTCCCGCAGCGGTGGCCCAACGGGCCAGATCGTCCTGTTCAAAACCCAACCAGAGATCACCGCAGGCCTCCTTGGCCCAATTCTGGTTGTGGCTGCATAAATCCGTAACCAACAGGCTACCGCCGGGGTGCAGGAGCCCGGCCATTTGCTTGAGGGCGTCGGCGGGGGCGGCGAAATGGTGCAAGACCATGTTCAGCACCACGCAGTCGGCCTGCAGGGTTGTGCCATTGAGCGCGTCAGCCAGTTGCAGCGTGACGTTGCCCAAAGCCTCGCGCTCGCAGAGCTGGCGCGCCAGTTCGAGCATCGCCGGGCTGTTGTCCAGCGCACTGACGTGCTTGAAACGGCATGCCAGGTCTGGCAGGAAACCGCCATCCCCAGGGCCGACCTCCAGCGCGCTGGCTTCATCACTGAAGCTCAGCTTGTCCAGTAGCGCCAGTACGCTTTCGCGGTATTGGGGCAGACCGGCGATCAGGTCCTGTTGGGCGCGAAACTTCTCGGCCACCCGTGAGAAAAAGTCCTGGCTGGCCGCAGCACGTTGCCCGTGGACCTGGGCGATGCGCGCTTGCACGTCGCCCGGCAGGTTCAGGCCATCGACTTCTTCAAGCAGGGCGGCGTGCAGCTTGCCGCCGAGCAGGTCGGTGTGGGGCAGGGCGCGACGGTAGAAGATTGCGTTGCCTTCGCGGCGGGTAGCCACCAGTTCGGCCTGGGCCAGCACCTTCAGGTGGTGGCTCATGCCGGATTGACCGATGGCGAAGATCTGCGCCAGTTCCAATACGCCAAACGAGTCGTTGGCCAGTGCGCGCAGTACGTTCAAACGCAACGGATCGCCGGCGGCCTTGCACAAGGCTGCCAGTTCATCGCCGTCATCGGGACGCAGGGAGGGCACGGGTAGATTCATAAGGCCAGCAGTCTAGTGACGGGTGCAAAGCATCGCAAGGTCAATATCAAAAAGTTTTGATATTGATCGATAAGTGGCGGTCATAAGCAAGCACTCCAGCCTTTAGACGAACGGGTGGCCGATTTCTGCAAGGGATTGGCGCACAAAGGGCAGGAAAAACCGCTCAAGTGACTATCTGTCATTGCCCGCAGGCGGTGGCTGAGGGAAAATGCCGGTCCTTTTTTCCGTTTCTTTTTATTCAAACCCCAGGAGATCAGCGATGCCCAGCCGTCGTGAGCGTGCCAACGCCATTCGTGCCCTCAGCATGGATGCCGTGCAAAAAGCCAACAGCGGCCATCCCGGTGCCCCGATGGGCATGGCGGATATCGCCGAGGTACTTTGGCGTGACTACCTGAAACACAACCCGAGCAATCCATCGTTCGCCGACCGTGACCGCTTCGTGCTGTCCAACGGCCACGGCTCGATGCTGATTTACTCGCTGCTGCACCTGACCGGCTACGACGTCACCATCGATGACCTCAAGAGCTTCCGCCAGCTGCACAGCCGCACCCCGGGTCACCCGGAATTCGGCTACACCCCAGGCGTCGAGACCACCACCGGTCCCCTGGGCCAAGGCCTGGCCAACGCGGTTGGCTTCGCGCTGGCGGAAAAAGTCCTGGGCGCACAATTCAACCGCCCTGGCCACGACATCGTCGACCACCACACCTACGTGTTCCTGGGTGATGGCTGCATGATGGAAGGCATTTCCCACGAAGTCGCGTCCCTGGCCGGCACCCTAGGCCTGGGCAAGCTGATCGCCTTCTACGATGACAACGGCATCTCCATCGACGGCGAAGTCGAAGGCTGGTTCACCGATGACACCCCGAAGCGTTTCGAAGCCTACAACTGGCAGGTGATCCGCAACGTCGACGGCCACGATCCGGAAGAGATCAAGACCGCCATCGACACCGCTCGCAAGAGCGCACAGCCGACCCTGATCTGCTGCAAGACCACCATCGGCTTCGGTTCGCCGAACAAGCAAGGTAAAGAAGACTGCCACGGCGCCCCACTGGGTGACGCGGAAATCGCCCTGACCCGTGCTGCGCTGAAATGGAACCACGGCCCGTTCGAAATCCCGGCCGACATCTACGCCGAATGGGATGCCAAGGAAAAAGGCCTGGCGACCGAAGCCGAGTGGGACCAGCGTTTCGCGGCCTACTCCGCCGAGTTCCCGGAGCTTGCCAACGAGCTGGTACGTCGTCTGGCCGGTGACCTGCCTGCCGACTTCTCGGAAAAAGCCTCGGCCTACATCGCCGAAGTCGCGGCCAAGGGCGAGACCATCGCCAGCCGTAAAGCCAGCCAGAACACCCTGAACGCCTTTGGCCCGCTGCTGCCGGAGATCCTCGGCGGTTCGGCCGACCTGGCCGGTTCCAACCTGACCCTGTGGAAAGGCTGCAAGGGCGTGACGGCGGAAGACGCCAGCGGCAACTACATGTACTACGGCGTACGTGAGTTCGGCATGAGCGCCATCATGAACGGCGTGTCCCTGCACGGCGGCCTGGTGCCTTACGGCGCGACCTTCCTGATGTTCATGGAATACGCACGCAACGCCGTGCGTATGGCTGCGCTGATGAAGAAGCGCGTGATCCACGTTTACACCCACGACTCCATCGGTCTGGGCGAAGACGGCCCGACGCACCAGCCGGTCGAGCAACTGACCAGCTTGCGTACCACGCCGAATCTGGACACCTGGCGTCCAGCCGACGCGGTGGAATCCGCCGTGGCCTGGAAGCACGCCATCGAGCGCAAGGACGGCCCTTCGGCGCTGATCTTCTCGCGTCAGAACCTGCAACACCAAGTGCGTACCGACGCGCAGATCGCCGACATCGCCCGTGGCGGTTATGTGCTCAAGGACTGCGCTGGCGAGCCGGAGCTGATCCTGATCTCCACGGGTTCCGAAGTGGGCCTGACCGTTCAGGCGTACGACAAGCTGACTGAGCAAGGCCGCAAGGTGCGTGTGGTTTCGATCCCGTGCACCAGCGTGTTCGATGCCCAGGACGCCAGCTACAAGCAATCGGTCCTGCCGTTGCAGGTCAGCGCGCGTATCGCCATCGAAGCGGCTCACGCCGACTACTGGTACAAGTACGTGGGCCTGGAAGGCCGAGTGATCGGCATGACCACCTACGGTGAGTCGGCGCCGGCGCCAGCGTTGTTCGAAGAGTTCGGTTTCACCCTGGACAACATCCTGGGTCAGGCTGAAGAGCTGCTGGAAGACTAAGGCTGTAAATTGGGGTGGCTGTACTGACGCCTTCGCGAGCAAGCCCGCTCCCACACTTGACCGAGTTCCAGCATGAGAATGCGGTCAAAATGTGGGAGCGGGCTTGCTCGCGAAAGCGGTCTAACAGTCACCCCTCTACCCAAGGTAATCGAGAACCCCATGCCTCAACCGCGTCCCTACAAAGTTGCACTCAACGGCTACGGCCGCATTGGTCGTTGCGTCTTGCGTGCTCTGTTCGAGCGAGGGGCGGCTGCCGGGTTTGAAATTGTTGCGATCAACGATCTGGCCGACATGGCCAGCGTCGAATACCTGACACGCTTTGACTCCACCCACGGCCGTTTCCCAGGCGAAGTGCGGGTCGAGGGCGATTGTCTGCATATTAATGGCAACTGCGTGCAGGTCCTGCGCAGTGCCACCCCCGAAGGCATCGACTGGAAAGCACTGGGCGTCGACCTGGTGCTGGAGTGTTCCGGTGTCTATCACACCCGTGCCGATGGCCAGCGTTTTCTCGACGCCGGCGCGCCGCGTGTGCTGTTTTCCCAGCCGATGGCCAGCGAGGCGGATGTCGACGCCACCATCGTCTACGGCATCAACCAGGATTGCCTGACCGGTGCGGAGCTGTTGGTGTCCAACGCCTCCTGCACCACCAACTGCAGCGTGCCGTTGTTGCGCCTGCTGGATCAGGCGATTGGTGTGGACTACGTGTCGATCACCACCATTCACTCGGCGATGAACGACCAGCCGGTGATCGACGCCTACCACCATGAAGACCTGCGTCGTACGCGTTCGGCGTTCCAGTCGGTGATTCCGGTGTCTACCGGCCTGGCGCGTGGTATCGAGCGACTGCTGCCGGAACTTGCCGGGCGAATCCAGGCCAAAGCCGTACGGGTGCCGACGGTGAACGTGTCTTGCCTGGACATCACCATGCAGACCGTGAGCGACACCGATGCGACGGAGGTCAACCGGATCCTGCGCGACGCCGCCACCAGCGGCCCGCTCAAAGGCCTTTTGGCCTACACCGAGTTGCCCCACGCCAGTTGTGATTTCAACCATGACCCGCATTCGGCGATTGTCGATGCCAGCCAGACCCGCGTTTCCGGCCCGAGGCTGGTGAACATCCTGGCCTGGTTCGACAACGAATGGGGTTTTGCCAACCGCATGCTGGATGTTGCAGGACACTATCTGCACATCGCCTCCAAACAACCTCAACAGTAATTCAGGAACTGCGACCCATGACCGTGTTGAAGATGACCGACCTCGATCTGCAAGGTAAGCGCGTACTGATCCGCGAAGACCTCAACGTCCCAGTCAAGGACGGTGTTGTCACCAGCGATGCGCGAATCCTGGCCTCGCTGCCGACCATCAAGCTGGCCCTGGAAAAAGGTGCGGCCGTGATGGTCTGCTCCCACCTGGGTCGTCCGACCGAAGGTGAGTTCTCCGCCGAAAACAGCCTCAAGCCTGTAGCCGATTACCTGAGCAAGGCCCTGGGCCGCGAGGTGCCGCTGGTGGCTGACTACCTGGCTGGCGTCGACGTTAAAGCCGGCGACATCGTGCTGTTCGAAAACGTGCGCTTCAACAAGGGCGAGAAAAAGAACAGCGACGAACTGGCCCAGCAATACGCAGCGCTGTGCGACGTGTTCGTGATGGATGCATTCGGCACCGCTCACCGTGCCGAAGGTTCGACCCACGGCGTGGCCAAGTTCGCCAAAGTCGCCGCTGCGGGCCCTTTGCTGGCCGCTGAACTGGACGCACTGGGCAAGGCCCTGGGCGCGCCGGCGCAACCGATGGCGGCCATCGTTGCCGGTTCCAAAGTCTCCACCAAGCTGGACGTGCTCAACAGCCTGAGCCAGATCTGCAACCAGCTGATCGTTGGCGGCGGTATCGCCAACACCTTCCTGGCCGCCGCCGGCCACCCGGTGGGCAAGTCGCTGTACGAGCCGGACCTGCTCGACACCGCCCGCGCCATCGCCGCTAAAGTCAGCGTGCCATTGCCGGTAGACGTGGTCGTCGCCAAGGAATTCGCCGAGAGCGCCGAAGCCACCGTCAAGCTGATCGCAGACGTGGCTGCCGACGACATGATCCTGGACATCGGTCCGCAAACCGCGGCCAACTTCGCCGAACTGCTGAAAGCCTCCCAGACCATCCTGTGGAATGGCCCGGTCGGCGTATTCGAGTTCGACCAGTTCGGCAACGGCACCAAGGTGCTGGCCAAGGCCATCGCTGAGAGCTCGGCGTTCTCGATTGCCGGCGGTGGCGACACCCTGGCGGCCATCGATAAATATGGCGTTGCTGATCAGATCTCCTACATTTCTACCGGGGGTGGCGCGTTCCTCGAGTTCGTCGAAGGCAAAGTCCTGCCAGCGGTTGAAGTGCTGGAAACACGGGCCAAAGGCTAAGGCGCGTGATCCGGAAAAGGAGCATTCCCATGATCAAGACGTTGGCACTGGTGATCGCAGCGGGCCTGTTGGCCGGCTGCGGCAGCACGCCGAACGCGGCGTCCGAGGCCGGAACGCCTGGGGCGCAGCCGAAAAAAAGCTGCTACCAGGCTGACTGGCAAGCCGAGACCATGCCGGTGATCAACAAGCGCATCGGCAATGAACGGCTGGAGAAATACGACGCTGCGCCCAACGGTCAGGAACAGGGTTGTCCTTGACGGGTCTGATCAATTGGCGGCCGTTGGTCGCCTCACGAGGATTGGCAATGAAAGGCGTTTTCGCCCTGGCAGCCCTGGCCCTGTTGGCCGGCTGCAGCAGCATGAACATGTTCAACAAGGCAGAGCCTGCCGACAAGTGGACCACCTGGACCTGCGACAGCAAGGCCGAGGTCAACTGGCGCTTTGCCAATGCAGCCCGCAGTGAGGTGGACGTACGCCTCGGCGGTTCTGACCAGGTCTACCGCCTCAAGCAAGACGTCGCCGCCTCGGGTGCGCTGTACGCCAACGACCAATTGGCGTTTCACACAAAAGGTGAGGAAGGCCTGGTTTACTGGGTCGCCACCGACGATTTGATCGGCCGTGGCTGCAACGCCCAGTAAGAACTCGATCTCAAGACAAATGAGATCCAAATGTGGGAGCGGGCTTGCCCGCGATGGCGGTGGGCCAGCTGGCGAATTCGGCATCTGCTACACCGCCATCGCAGGCAAGCCAGCTCCCACATTGACCCCGTTTCAACTTCAGATTGGTTAAATCCAATCAGCAATAACGATTCAGCAGGCCAGGCATGCAAACCCTGACCGGCAATAACTTGAATAGCAGCCGCCGCTACGGCAGGCTTGCACGATTAACGACCCTCGACCGGGAGAGACAACACAATGGCACTTATCAGCATGCGTCAAATGCTGGACCACGCAGCCGAATACGGCTACGGCGTCCCAGCCTTTAACGTCAACAACCTTGAGCAGATGCGCGCCATCATGGAAGCCGCTGACAAGACCGACTCCCCCGTGATCGTCCAGGCTTCGGCCGGTGCCCGCAAATACGCCGGCGCGCCGTTCCTGCGTCACCTGATCCTTGCCGCGATCGAAGAATTCCCGCACATCCCGGTGTGCATGCACCAGGACCACGGCACCAGCCCTGACGTGTGCCAGCGCTCCATCCAACTGGGCTTCAGCTCGGTGATGATGGACGGCTCCCTCGGCGAAGACGGCAAGACCCCGACCGACTACGAGTACAACGTACGCGTTACTCAACAAACCGTCGCCATGGCCCACGCCTGCGGCGTGTCGGTTGAAGGCGAGTTGGGCTGCCTGGGTTCCCTGGAAACCGGCATGGCCGGCGAAGAAGACGGCATCGGCGCCGAAGGCGTGCTGGATCACAGCCAGATGCTGACCGACCCGGAAGAAGCCGCTGACTTCGTGAAAAAGACCCAAGTTGACGCCCTGGCCATCGCCATCGGCACCAGCCACGGCGCCTACAAGTTCACCAAGCCACCTACCGGCGATGTGCTGGCTATCGACCGCATCAAGGAAATCCACAAGCGCATCCCCAACACCCACCTGGTGATGCACGGTTCTTCCTCGGTGCCGCAAGAATGGCTGGCGATCATCAACCAGTACGGCGGCGACATCAAAGAAACCTACGGCGTACCGGTTGAAGAAATCGTCGAAGGCATCAAGCACGGCGTGCGCAAGGTCAACATCGACACCGACCTGCGTTTGGCGTCCACCGGTGCGATGCGTCGCCTGATGGCCACCAACCCGAGCGAGTTCGACCCGCGTAAGTTCTTTGGCGCCACGGTGACTGCGATGCGTGATGTGTGTATCGCGCGTTATGAAGCGTTTGGTACTGCCGGTAATGCTTCGAAGATCAAGCCGATCTCGTTGGAAGCGATGTACCAGCGGTATTTGAAAGGTGAGTTGAACGCCAAGGTCAACTAAGCCCCGAGCGTTTGAAAAGAAGCCCGCAGCGATGCGGGCTTTTTCGTGCCTGCTGATTCAAACAACAGTGAAACGTAGATTCTGCGAGATGACAGTGTAAGTTCCGGATGCGTTTGTCTGTTCGAAATAAATATCGTAGATACCAGGTAAGCCGAATTTGAACCGTACCTCCGCCTCGTAGTGCTCGCGTTTATTGGTAATGAATGCCTGCAAGAGGGCAGGGGTCAGCAGGGTGGTGATAACAGTCACCGTGGGGAAACCGGCAGAGGGAACCGGGTACAAGTAATAGGTCACCGTGTCATTGATCCGGGTGTCTACGTCGAGCAGGTGATAGAGGACGAGATACCTGATATTGATGCTGACTACCGGCAAAGTCTGAGGGCCGGTGAAAAAACTCCCAGGCGGTACCGCGTTATATATTTTGGGTTGGTTGCCCGATGAAAATCCAGAGACAGGAGCTTGAGCAATAGTAATTAAGCTGGGCATCAACTACTCCGGGGTAACGTGGCTATCGGCAGGACAATCTCTGGCTCAGTCACTCAACTGCGTCCGACGTTGTGATCTGAGTGCGGTGCCGTGTGCCAAGTCTAAAGGGAGTTGATGTGCCCTCCACCTGTGAAACTTGACAGTGTTTTATAGGAGTTGGCTATATCGATGGTTTTTTCCATTCCCCAGTGTGCTGAAGAATGAAAAAAACCGTGCTGACAGGGTGTCGGTGTTCAGTCGTGATCAATATCCAACTTTGCAAAGGTCACCTTCGCGCCTTCCTTGCTATCTCCACTGTTGTCCTGCACATACGCCCCCGCCTTGAAATACAACGGCTTCGCCCCCCACGCCGCACCAATGCGTTCGTTCCACTCGCCATCCGCGGCATACACGCTGAGCAACCCTGCCTTATTCAGATTGATCACGTAGGTGAAGCTCTTCTCCAGCGGCACATTCGAAGCGACGATCACTACCCGCCCTTCATCCTCATCCGGGCGCATGCGCACTTTGGCGACGATGTTGCCGGTCTGGGTCTTCTCCTTGAATTGATACTCCAGCTTGATCAGCGGTTTCTGGCTGTCGTAGGCGTGAATCTGCCCGATCACGATCTTGCCCGAGGATGGCACTTGATTGACCGCCAGGGTCGCGCGCAGGAAGTTGTCCGCATCCGGGTAGGTCCAGTTGCGCAAGCGCCCATCGGCGTAGGTTTCGCGCAGTTCGCTGCGTGGGTAGATGGCGTTTTCGGTGCGGGTGCCGGTCACGGGGGTCCAAAACTGCACGTTGCTGCCTTCGGCCTGGAAGTATTGATCGTTAAAGCCGCTCATCAGCTTTGGCGTATCGATGGTCGCAGGTGGGGAGCCGACAGGGATGCTCAGGTTCCAGGTAGAGAGGTCGATCATGGCGTAGGCCTTTTTACAGAGGGGTGAAAGCTTTGGCCCGGAGGCCAGACAAGTTCTTTATAGGCGGTGCTTGTCCGGTTGTTAAACACTGGTTGGCAACTTATTGGCGTCAGCGAAATGTCAAAAAGCCATGTTTCCCATGAACCGCGGGCTGTAGCGGTTGACCGTTAGTCGGCTGACTGAACTTTGCGTCTATCATGGCATCCACGTCACTTCTGATTTTCAGGAACCGGGTCTAGAGTGACGTCTCAGGGTTTGTCCGGGTTTTCTCTCAAAAATGACCGGAATTGCACCTTAAGGAAGAGAAGCAGCATGGATTGCGCTCCACACAACGGCGATGGCAGTTCGGTTCTTTTGGTGGTCGACGACTACCCGGAAAACCTCATCAGCATGCGTGCGCTTTTGCAGCGTGAAGATTGGCGGGTGATGACCGCCGCGTCCGGCATGGAAGCGCTGGAATTACTGTTGGCCCACGAAGTCGACCTGGTCTTGCTGGACGTGCGCATGCCCGGCATGGACGGTTTTGAAGTGGCGCGGCTGATGCGTGGCAGCCAGCGCACGCGCATGACCCCGATTATTTTTCTCACCGCCAATGCGCAGTCGCCCGCCGCCGTGCAGGAAGGTTATGCCAGCGGGGCGATCGACTACCTGTTCAAACCGTTTGACCCGCATATCCTCAAGCCCAAGGTCCAGGCGTTGCTGGAACACCAGCGCAACCGCCGGGCCTTGCAGCGCCTGAGTCATGACCTGGAGTCCGCCCGCGCCTTTAATGCCTCGGTGTTGGACAACGCCGCCGAGGGCATTCTGGTGGTGGGCGAGGGCAGTGTGATCCAGTACGCCAACCCGGCGATTTCGCGGTTGTTGAACGCCACGATGCTCGAGTTGCAGGGCGAGAGCTTCCTAAGCTTCCTGCAAAAGCCCCACGTGCCCGCCTGGCTGAGCTTCCCCATGTATGAGGCGTACTGCAAAGGTGAGACGTGGCGCCAGCACGACGCCATTTTGCGCACCAGTCGCGGCCAGCAGGTGGCGGTGGCCTTGTCCAGCGCGCCATTGCCCGCCGAGCAGAAGGCCATGGTGGTGACGGTGCTGGACATGTCCGAAGTGCGCCACCTGCATCAGCAGCTGGAGTTCCAGGCGGTGACCGACCCGTTGACCGGCCTGCTGAACCGGCGCGGCTTCTACCAGGCGGTGGAAAGCACGTTGCTGCGCAGCGAACGCAACGAGAACGCGCTGGTGCTGCTGTACCTGGACCTCGATGGCTTCAAGCGGGTCAACGACTCCCTTGGCCATGATGCGGGGGATCGTGTATTGCGTTGGGTCTCGGAACAGATGCAGGCATGCCTGCGCTCCTACGACATTCTGGGGCGCATGGGGGGCGACGAATTCACCGCGCTGCTGGAGCTGGAATTCCCCGAGCAAGCGGCGAAGATTGCAGAAAAACTCATCGAGCGCGTGTCGATCTGCCAGCAGGTTGACGGCCTGGATGTGATGCTTGGCGTGAGCATCGGCATCGCGACGTTCCCCGACTGCGGCGCGGACTTGAGCGGCCTGTTGCGTGCAGCCGACATCGCCATGTACGAAGCCAAGCGCGCCGGGCGTCAGCAGTATCGCTATTACGATCAAGACATGAACGGCCGCGCCCGCTCACGCCTGATGCTGGAAGACAGCGTGCGCACGGCCATCGAGAACAGAGATTTCACACTGGTGTACCAACCCCAGGTTTCACTGCTGGACGGGCGTTTACGTGGCGTCGAGGCGTTGTTGCGCTGGCAGCACCCCAGTGTCGGTGATGTGCCGCCAGGGCTGTTTTTGCCGCTGCTGGAAGAGGCGCGGTTGATCAGCCAGTTGAGCGCCTGGATCTACCAGCAAGTCGCCGCCCAGCGCCAGGCCTGGCAAACGTTTGACCCGGAGTTGGTGCTGAGCGTCAGCCTGAGCGGCAACCAGTTCAATATGCCCAACCTCGCCGCCCAGTTGCAGCAGGTGGTAGAGCGCCATGGATTGCAGGGGCGCCAGCTGGAAGTGGAGATCAGCGAAGACTGCCTGACCAGCAACCTGGAAGAGTCGGCCAAGCAACTCAAGCTGCTGCGCCAGATCGGGGTGCGCATCGCGCTGGATGACTTTGGTTGCGGCCATTGTTCCCTGGCCCATCTGCGTGACCTTGAGTTCGACACCCTCAAGCTCGACCCGCAACTGGTCGCCCGTCTGCCGGGATCGACCCGGGATGCGGCGATGGCGCGCAGCATCATCGAACTGTGCGGGCACTTTGATGTGCTGGTGGTTGCCGAAGGGGTGGCCACCCAGGCGCAGGCGGATTGGCTCAAGTCCAATGGTTGCGCGTTTGCCCAGGGCCCGCTGATTGCGCAACCGCTGATGGCCGACGAAGTCGCCAGCTGGCCGCACCCTCGGCAGGTCTGAATTCGTTACACTGGCGGCCATTCGAACCCTGTTGCAGACCCCATGACCGCGCTGAAATACCTCCAGGCCTATCCCGCTGCGCTCCAGGAGCAAGTGCGCCAACTGATCGCCAAGGACCAGTTGGGCGCCTACCTTGAGCAGCGCTACCCTGAACGTCACGCCGTGCAGAGCGACAAGGCCCTGTACGCCTACGCCCTGGCCTTGAAGCAGGAACACCTGCGCAACGCGCCTGCCATCGACAAAGTGCTGTTCGACAACCGCCTGGACCTGACCCACCGCGCCCTCGGCCTGCATACGACGATTTCACGGGTGCAGGGCGGCAATCTCAAATCCAAGAAAGAAATCCGCATCGCGGCGCTGTTCAAGGACGCGGCGCCGGAGTTCCTGCGCATGATCGTCGTTCACGAACTGGCGCACTTCAAGGAATCGGACCACAACAAGGCGTTCTACAAACTCTGCGACTACATGATGCCGGGCTACCATCAGGTGGAATTCGACCTGCGGGTGTACCTCACGTATCGCGACCTGCAAGGCAAGCCCTGACCGCATAAGGCGACCGACCATGGATGTGAGCAAAACCAAGAGCAGCTTCTACCGCCGCCTGTACGTGGCGTACCTGATCGACAGCGGGCTGGCGAGCAATGTGCCTGCATTGACCGACGTCACCGGCATGCCCCGGCGCACGGCGCAGGACACGATTGCGGCGTTGGCCGACTTGGACATCGTGTGTGAATTCGAGCAGGAAGACGGGGCGCGCAATCATGCGGGGCAGTATCGGATCCGCAGCTGGGGGGCGATTGATCGGGGGTGGATTGCGGGGAATCTGGCTTCGGTGAAACAGGTGTTGGGGTATCCCTGAAGTTTTGTGGTGAAGGGGCTGGCGTTATCGCAGCGATGGGGCCCTCAGGAGCGCCGCATACCAATATGTGGAATGTCATCCTCCAGATATTCCTCTCCCGCCACCACAAACCCATACCGCCCGTAATACCCCTGCAAATGGGCCTGGGCCGACAGAAAGATCGGCGTCTCGGGCCAGATGTCGGCAATCCGCTTGAGCGTCTCTTCCATCATCTGGTGGCCCAACCCGGTGCCCCGCGCCACCGGCGCCACGATCACCCGGCCGATGACCACATCGCCGCCCTGGGACTCCGGGTCCAGCAGGCGCAGGTAGGCCACCAACTGGTCATCCTGCCAGGCCATCAGGTGGTGGGTGTCGCCTTCCAGATCCTGCCCGTCGATGTCTTGGTAGACGCACTTTTGCTCGACGACGAACACCTCGCCACGCAGGCGCAGGATCGCGTACAACTGCTCCTTGCCCAGGTCGGTGTGATGTTTGCAGACCCAATCGACTGTCATGGCGAAATCTCTTATCAGTAGGTGTTCTGGATAGTAAGCGCGACGAGCGATTGTGTCTAAATCAGCTATTTTTTGTGAGTGAAATCAATTTGCCATCATTGGGTGCATTCGCCGCCCGTTTCTTTGTGTAATCTTGAGCTACTGTTAGAACCTCTGGGCCCGCCAAGGATGTTGAGCATGCCGCGATTGTTTCGTGCCGTTGCTTTGATTGGAGTGTTGTTGCTGGCCCAGCCGGCGTTCGCACAGCGTTTACGCTTGGTGGCGGATGCCTGGCCTCCCTTTACCGATGCCACCTTGATCAATGGCGGCTTGGCCACCGACATCGTCAGCACGGCCTTGGCCCGTGCCGGCTACGCCAGTGATTTCGAGCAGGTGCCCTGGGCCCGTGCGCTGATGGGCGTGGGTGACGGGCGCTACGACGTGCTGGTCAACGCCTGGTACGACGATGCCCGTACCCGGCTGGGCCAGTTTTCCGGCGAGTACCTGCTCAACCGCGTGCGTTTCATCAAGCGACGCGACGACCCTATCGAGTTCAACAACCTTGAGCAATTGCACGCGTACCCCATCGCGGTGGTGCGCGGCTATGCCTACTCCGCAGCGTTCGACGGCGATGCGCAGTTGCAGAAAGTCCCGGTGCACAGCTTCGCCATGGCCGTGCGCATGCTGGCGGCGCAACGGGTACGGCTGACGGTGGAGGATGAATATGTGGCGCGCTATTACCTGGCACGAGAGTCGCCCAAGGTGCGCAATGCGGTGGAGTTTCTACCCACACCGTTGAGTGAAAACAGCCTGCATATCCTGGTAAGCCTGAAGAACCCCGAACACGCGCAGATCGTTGCCAGTTTTGATCGGGAGATTGCCCGGATGAAGGATGATGGCAGTTATGCGCGGTTGATGAAGGCGCATGGGATGTAGTGTCTGGAAGGGCCTCTTCGCGAGCAAGCCCGCTCCCACATTGAAACGCGTACATCATTTGGAATGCGGTCAAATGTGGGAGCGGGCTTGCTCGCGAAAGCGATTTAAGCCTCGCCAGTCTCTTTGATCAAATGCGCCGCCAGAGTCCGCAACGGCCCCAACTGCCGACAAATCAACGCCAACTGCGTCTGCACCAATCGCTGCCCCTCATCAATCTCATCCGGCATCTGCTCCAGCTCCGCCGCCAATGCTTCCTCGGCATCACTCTGAATCGCAATCGGCTGCTTGTTCGCCAGCCCCGTGGCGATTTCATCGATGCTCGCCGCCAATGTCTTGCCGGCGCCGTCGATCAGATGCTCGCGCACCTCGGCCGGCAACTGCGTTTCGCGGTGCGCCCCCAGCCCCGACAAGTAGCTGAGCAAGGTGTGTGACAGCACCAGGAAGCGAAAGCCCACATCGGCTTCCTTGCGGAAGTGCCCCGGCTCCATCAGCATGTTCGCCAGGGTGGTGGACAGCGCCGCATCGGCGTTGTGCGCGTTGCGCCGGGCCAGGCGATAGGCGAGGTCGTCGCTCTTGCCGGCGGCGTACTGCTGCATGATCTGGCGCAGGTAGATGCTGTTGCAGGTCAGGGTATTGGCCAGCACCTTGTTCAGGCGTCGACCTTGCCAGTCCGGCAGGAACAGGAATACCGCCAGGCCGGCGATCAGGCTGCCAAGCAAGGTATCGAACAGGCGCGGCAGGAACAGCCCGTAGCCGTCGCCCACCTGGTTGAAGCAGAACAGCACCATCAGGGTGATCGCCGCCGTGGCCAGGGTGTAGCGGGTGGTGCGGTTGATAAAGAACACCAGGCCGGCGGCGATGGCGAACATCGACTGCACCAGCGGGCTGGGGAACAGATCAAACAGCGCCCAGGCCACGGTCAGGCCGATGGCGGTGCCGATGATCCGCTGGCCGAGCTTGCGCCGCGTGGCGCCGTAGTTCGGCTGGCACACGAACAGTGTGGTGAGGATGATCCAGTAGCCTTGCGAGGCGTGGATCGCATGCAGCATGCCGTAGCCGACGGTCAGCGCCAGGGACAGGCGCAGCGCATGGCGGAACAGCAACGAGGTCGGCGTCATCTGCGTGCGCAGGCGCGTCCACATTTCCTTGAGGTTGCGCGGGGCACGGTCGAGCAGGTTGCTGTCGGTGGCGTCGGCCAGGCTATCGGGGTTGCTCGCGTCGCCGAGCAGGCGGTCCAGTGTGGACAGGTTGGCCGCCAGCGCCCGCAACGAACGCAACAGGCCGCGCCAGGCCGGGTTGCTCTGGATGCGCAGGTGTTCCAGGGATGCGTTCAGGTCACCCAGGGCTTCGGCGAAGCTGGCGTCATAGATGAACGGCTGGCGCAGTTGGATCGACTCGGCCAAGGCCTGGCAGGCCTTGCCTTGCTGGCGCAGCAGGCGCTGGCAGCGGAACAGCACGTCACTGTGGAAAAAGGCTTCGGCCAGGGCGTTGTAGGGGTAGTGCGACGAGCTGGCGCGTTCGTGGATGTCCTGGGCGAGGAAGTACAGCTTGAGGTAGCGACTGACCTTCGAACCCGGTCGGCCATTGCCCACGCGGTGCAGGATGATTTCCTTCGCGGCATTCAGCGCGGCGACCACCCGGCCGTTTTGCTGGGCCAGTTCCAGGCGGCGCGCTTCCACATCCAGCTGGCGGATCGGTTCGAACAGCGACGATTTGAGCTTGAGGTAGCGCCCCAGTTCGCGGAACAACCGCGCCAGGCTCTGCTGCACCGGCTGGTTGGAAAACAGCGCCTGCCACAGCACCGACAACGCGCCATACCAGGCCGCACCGGCCACCAGCAGCAGCGGCTCATGCCAGAAGTCCGAGACCGCGCCACCGCGCTGGTCCACACCGATCATGGTGTACACCGACAGGATCAGCGTCGCCGAGGCAATCGCCCCGTAGCGTTCGCCCAGGGCGCCGAGCATGGTCAGGCAGAAGGTGGCCAGGGCCAGGGAAATCGCGAAAATCCACGGGTAGGGGAACAGCAACTCCACGGATAGCGCGGCAATGCTGAAACACACCAGCGTCACTGCCAGGGCGTTGAGGCGGCCTTGCCAGCTGTCGTCGGTCTCGGCCAGGGCACTGGCGATAATCCCCAGGAACAGTGGGATCAGCAGGGTCATCTCATCCTGATACCAGCACAGCGCCATACTGCCGGTGAGGGCGATGAACACCCGGATGCTGTAGCTGAATTTATCCAGTGCCCACAGGCGGCGCAGGGACTGCTTGAACGAGGTCGATGACATGAAGGCTGGAGTCTTCCGGGACGATGCCGTTAAGTTGGCGCATCAGTGACGCCACGGCAAGGGTCGTGATCACATCTACTCGCAATTATTTCAGCAACACCCCATAACCCTGTGGGAGCTGGCTTGCCTGCGATAGCGGTGGTGAATCCACCACCGCTATCGCAGGCAAGCCAGCTCCCACAAGGGATTGCCTTTCAAAGGTTGAAACCGTGGTGTCAGGCGTATTGCGCGGCGGCGTAGCCCGAAGCCCACGCCCACTGGAAGTTGAACCCGCCCAAGTGACCGGTCACATCCAGCACTTCACCGATAAAGTACAGCCCAGGGCTTTTCAGGGATTCCATGGTCTTGGACGAAACCTCCCGCGTATCCACCCCGCCCAGCGTTACCTCGGCCGTGCGATAGCCCTCGGTGCCGGCTGGCACCAACTGCCAGCTGCCGAGTTTCTGCGCGATGTCGGCAATCTCGGCATGGGTGTACTGCTTCATCGGCTTGGACACAAACCAGGTTTCCGCCAGCAGGTTGGCCATCTTCTTGGTGAAGATCTCGCCCAGCAGGGTTTTCAGCTCGCTGTTCGCACGCTCGGCCTGTTGCTGTTGCAGCCAGGTGTGGGCGTCGTGGTCGGGCAGCAGGTTAATCTCCACGGTGTCGCCGGGTTCCCAATACGAGGAAATCTGCAAGATCGCCGGGCCGCTCAGGCCGCGGTGGGTAAACAGGATGTTCTCGCGAAAGCTTTGGTCGTTGCAGCTGACCAGGCAGTCCACCGAGGTGCCGGACAACTCGCCGCACAAGTCCTTGAGCTGGTCGGTGATGGTGAATGGCACCAGCCCGGCGCGGGTCGGCAGCAGTTCGTGGCCGAATTGCCTGGCCACCTGGTAGCCAAAGCCGGTGGCGCCCAAGGTTGGAATCGACAGGCCGCCGGTGGCGATCACCAGGGACTCGCAGCGCAGTTCGCCGAGGGTGGTCTGCAATTGGTAGCCGCTGTCGACTTTGGCGATCTCCTGGATGGAGGTGTCCAGGTGCAGGCTGACGCCGGTCTGGATGCATTCGTCGAGCAGCATGCCGAGGATGTCGCTGGACTTGTTATCGCAGAACAGCTGGCCGAGTTTTTTCTCGTGGTACGGCACGCCGTGCTTGGCCACCAGCCCGATGAAATCCCATTGGGTGTAGCGCGCCAGGGCGGATTTGCAGAAGTGCGCATTGTGCGAGAGGAAGTTGGCCGGCTCGGTGTACAGGTTGGTGAAATTGCAGCGGCCACCGCCGGACATCAGGATCTTCTTGCCGGCCTTGTTGGCATGGTCGATCAGCATCACCTTGCGCCCGCGCCCGGCGGCGGTCAGTGCGCACATCAAGCCTGCGGCGCCGGCGCCAATGATCACAACTTCGGTCGAGCGCAAAACGGTGTCCTCATACAAGTGCTGATTTGAAATACAGTCCAATGTGGGAGCGGGCTTGCTCGCGAATGCGGTGTGTCAGCCACTGAATAAGTTGACTGGTCCACCGCATTCGCGAGCAAGCCCGCTCCCACATTTTGATCTCTGTATGGCGTGAAAGCTTTACAGGATGCGCACGCGCAACGAACGGCCCTTGATCTTGCCGTCATTCAAACGCTGCAACGCCTGCTTGGCGATGCCGCGTTCCACGGCCACAAAGGCCTGGAAGTCGAAAATCGCGATCTTGCCGACCTGGGCCCCCGGAATCCCGGCTTCACCCGTCAGTGCACCGAGGATGTCACCCGGACGCACTTTGTCTTTACGGCCAGCGGCGATGCACAGGGTGCTCATGACTGGCAGCAACGGCCCACCACTTTGCGGCTTGAGGTTGTCCAGTTGGTCCCAGTTCAACGGCGACTTCTGCAACTGCTCGATAGCCTGGGCGCGGTGCGCTTCGGACGGCGCCACCAGGCTGATCGCAATCCCGGTCTCACCGGCACGGCCGGTACGGCCGACGCGGTGGATGTGGATTTCCGAGTCACGGGCCAGTTCGACGTTGATCACCATGTCCAGCGAGTCGATGTCCAGGCCACGGGCGGCGACGTCGGTCGCTACCAGCACCGAGGTGCTGCGGTTGGCGAACATCGCCAATACCTGGTCGCGGTCGCGCTGTTCCAGGTCGCCATGCAGGCCAACGGCGGAAATGCCCTTGGACGTCAGGTGATCCACGGTTTCCTGCACTTGCTGCTTGGTAAAGCAGAACGCCACGCACGAAGCCGGGCGGAAGTGCGCCAGGACTTTGGTCACCGCGTCCATGCGTTCTTCTGGGGAGATCTCGAAGAAACGCTGTTCGATCTGATCGTCGGAGTGGAACGCTTCGGCCTTCACTTGCTGCGGCGCGCGCATGAACTTGGAGGCCAACTGCTTGATGCTTACCGGGTAGGTGGCCGAGAACAGCAGGGTCTGGCGGCGTGCCGGGGTCTTGCTGATGATGTCTTCGATGGCATCGTAGAAGCCCATGTCGAGCATGCGGTCGGCTTCGTCGAGGATCAGCGTATTCAAGCCATCCAGCACCAGCGAACCCTTGCGCAGGTGCTGCTGGATCCGGCCCGGAGTGCCGACGATAACGTGGGCGCCGTGTTCCAGGGAGGCGATCTGCGGGCCGAGGGACACGCCACCGCACAGGGTCAGGACCTTGATATTGTCTTCGGCACGGGCCAGGCGACGGATTTCCTTGGCGACCTGGTCGGCCAGCTCACGGGTCGGGCACATCACCAGCGCCTGGCAGCCGAAGTAACGCGGGTTGATCGGGTTCAACAGGCCGATGCCGAAGGCGGCAGTCTTGCCGCTGCCGGTCTTGGCCTGTGCGATCAGGTCCAGCCCCTTGAGGATCACCGGCAAGCTTTGCGCCTGGATCTGCGTCATCTCGACATAACCCAGCGAGTCGAGGTTAGCCAGCATGGCGGCGGACAGCGGCAAAGTATTAAAAGCGGTGGCGATGGTAGTCACGGGACTGGCTCTGCAAAACAAAATGTCGCGCAGTGTACCAGCCCTGTGGGATTTTCCCCGCAAGTTCTAGACGAGACGCCACTTAATGCTCGATGTGCTGCTCCGGGCTGGCCAGCCGTTTGCCGTCTTTTGGCGATAATTGCAGGAAGATCGCCGCCGCCAGCATCGCCATGATGCCTACGGTGAGGAAGGTCAGCTGGAACGCGCCGAGCACGCTTTCCACGCCATCGTTACCGGTTTCTGCGGTGAACCCGCCGAGCAATGCACCGGCGCAGGCCACGCCAAGGCTGAGGGACAATTGCGCCACGACCGACAGCAAACTGTTGCCGCTGCTGGCCTGGGCGTCGTCGAGGTCGATCAGGGTGACGGTGTTCATCGCGGTGAATTGCAGCGAGTTGATTGCCCCCAGCACCGCCAGCATGCCCAGCAACAAAGGGTAGGGCGTGTGTTCCGTGACCAGCCCCATGCTCGCCAGCATGATGCCCAGCGCCAGGGTGTTGCCGGTCAGCACGATGCGGTAGCCCACACGCTCGATCAACGGCCGCGCGATGGACTTGGCAAACATCGCCGCCGCCGCCAGCGGCAACATGCTCATCCCGGCTTCCGACGGCGAATAGCCCAGCGCCACCTGCAACAGCAGCGGCACCAGGAACGGCAGCGCGCCGCTGCCCAGGCGCGCAAACAAGTTGCCGAGGATGCCCACCGCAAAGGTGCGCGTCTTGAACAGCACCGGCGAGAACAACGGGTTATCGATATGCCCGGCGCGCAGCCAGTACGCCGCCAGGCACGCCAGCCCGCTGAACAGCAGCAACATCACCCGCAGGTGCGGCAGGTGCAGTTCGCCCAGGCCTTCCATGGCGATGGTGATCAGCACCATTGCCGCGCCAAACAGCAAGAAACCCAGGCTATCAAAGCGAGTGCGCTCGCTGCCGCGCAGGTCGGGGATGAATTTCCACACGGCGTAGCAACCGATCATGCCCACCGGCAGGTTGATCAAAAAGATCCAGTGCCACGTCAGGTATTGCACCATCCAGCCGCCCATGGTCGGGCCGAGCAGCGGGCCAAGCAGGCCGGGGATGGTGATAAAGCCCATGATCCGCACCAGTTCGGAACGCGGGTAGGCGCGCAGTACCACCAGTCGCCCGACCGGCAGCATCAACGCACCGCCCAAGCCCTGGATGACCCGCGCGCCCACCAGCATGCTCAGGCTGCTGGACAACGCGCACAGCAGCGAACCGATGCTGAACAGCATGATCGCGCCAAAGAAGATTTTCTTGGTGCCGAAGCGGTCGGCGATCCAGCCCGAGGCCGGGATCAGCAAGGCGACGGTGAGCATGTAGGCGATCACCACGCCTTGCATGCGCAGTGGGTTTTCCGCCAGGTCCCGGGCCATGGCCGGCAGTGCCGTGTTCAGAATCGTCCCGTCCAGCGATTGCATGAAGAAGGCAATCGCCACCACCCAGGGGAGCCAGCGGGCGGTCTTGGCATCGAGCGGGACGCGATTCGGCATAGAAAACCCTTTTTGTTAGCAGGCTATGTGTCGGCGATTATGCGCCATCCGTCGTGCGTTTTCCCACCAGGAAATCCAGCAGTTCACGGTGCACCGCCGCGGCGGCCTCACTGGATTCGAGGTCGAGCAAGTGCCCGGTATGTTCGGCCACGGCAAAGCTGCTGCGCCCCACATACTGCTTGAATACCTGCGCCTCGGCGGCCGGCGTGTATTCATCCAGCGCGCCGTTGATGAAGTGCACCGGCGTTTCAATCTTCTTGAGTTCCGGCAGGTAATTGCCATCGCCCAGCGCCAGCACCTGATGAATATGAAAGCGCGCCTGGCGGTATTCGGTGGTGGCCATGGTCGACAGGTGCCGATGGTTATTGCGCTTGAGCCGGGGCGACAGGTATTTGCCCACCGTCTCGTTGAGCAGATGGCCGACGGCGGACTTGTCATCCGCCTCGATCAGCACGCGCACGCGCTCCACGTAATCGAGCATCGCCCTGTTGAGGTCTGGCGCCAGGGCCATCACCACCGAGCTTTTGATCGATGGCGGGTTGTGCGCCAGGGTCAGCAGCGTGGAGATGCCGCCCCAGGAGGCCGACACCAGATGGTTGACCTCGAAACGCTCCACCAGGGCGCGCAGCATCTGGACTTCATCGTCCTTGGTCACCAGATCCAGGTCGGTGTTGTGTTCGCGGGAATAGCCCGAGAAGGGCAGGTCGAACAACAACACATTGAAATGCTCGGCCAGGCACTTGCTGGTGCGGGCGAACGAGCGGGTGGTGGACAGCGCGCCATTGACCATCAATACGGTGTCTTTCTGCGGGTCGTTGCCCAGTTGCTCAACGTGAACGTTGTAGTGCTTGAACAGCTTGTTGATGACGAAACTTCCGTGGTCCATGTCAACGCTCACTTCCTGTGGGTGGCGGTATGCCACTAACCGTTATAGCGAGGTTTTTTGCAGGGGACAACAGAGCACGGGGGAACAAGTGCGAGATGGGATTTTGCGGTAGGACGGTGCGAAGCGAGGTATCAGAAACCTGCACAGTGCAATGTGAGAGTGGGCTTGTGTGGGAGCGGGCTTGCTCGCGAAAGCAGTGTGTCAGTCACTGAATGAGTTGACTGACCCACCGTATTCGCGAGCAAGCCCGCTCCCACACAAGCCCGCACCCCACAGGGGGGGTGTTGTGTTTAGAGGGTCAAGGTCAGGCGTTTGACCAAGGCGCCCGGGAGCAGGTTGGATGAGGTATTGCGCTGGCTGTAAGTGCTCGGCGACAGCAGCAACTCCCGCTCCGCCGTCAGCGCCTCCAACTGCGAACCGAGCAAGCTGTACACACTGTCATCAAAGCGCATGGTACTCACCGGCGCCTTGATCTCGCCGTCCTCTACCCAGAACGTCGCAAAGCGCGTCATGCCGGTCAGGCGCGCCGCCGGCAGGTCGGAGTAGTTCAAGTACCACAGGTTGCTGATGTACAAACCGGTGCCCAACCTCTTGAGGATGTCGGCCTGGGCCAGGTTGCCCGCCGCCATCTGCAAGGCGCTCGGCGCTTCGTCACGGCTTGCGCCGTTGGTGCTCAGGCCGTACTCGGCGGCGCTGCGCGAGTTGATCAGCTCGCCTGCGGCCTGGCCCGCGTTGATCAGCGTGACATCGCCCCGCGGATAGCCTTCGCTGGAAAACGCTTCGCTCAGGGAGCCGCTGATGCGCTCATCCACCGTCACCAGCGGGCTCAGGGATTGTTCCCCGGCATACAGTTTTTGCAGCGAACTGCTTTTGCTGGCGATGGCCTGGGCGGAAAAACCGCCCCAAGTGATGATGCTGATGATTTCTTCCATGGCCGCCGGAGCGAGGTAGGCGCGGTACTGCCCCGGTGTCAGTTTGTGCAGTGGGCGGCCAAGGAACTCGAGTTGCTCGCGGGCCTGTTGCAAGCGTGCGGCAAACGCTTTGCTGTCCCAGGTGTGCCCGGCGTAGCTGGCTTTCACCGCTTCGCCATTGGCGTGGAACAGGCTGAAGTCGAAGTTGAAGCTATTGGCCTGGTGCCAGCCGAACGCCCCCGAAGAGCTGGCAAAACCACGGCTGATCGGGCCGGCGGCGTAGAAGCCAACCAGGTCCACGCCGTCGGCGGCGCGGCTGATGTCGTCCAGCACCTGGGCCAGCGCTGGCAATGGCTGTGCCTGTTCGTTGCGGCTTTGCCAGGCGTTGTGGTTCAGCAGCAGGTACGGGTCTGGCGGCAGCAGCGGCAGGGTTTCGCGCAACTGTTGCAAGCCATCGGCGAGGCGCTGGCGGTCCAGTTGCGGTGCACCGGCGAGGGTGATGTTCAGGTCGGCGTGGCGGTCAGCGTTGATCAGCTTGAGCGTGACGCTGGCCTGCTGCACCTGCCCGGCCTGGCGCACCTTGGCGTGGTTGAAACGTACGAACTCGGACGCTTCGGCGGCGTAGCCCAAATGAAACTGTTCGTTGTCGGTGATGGCCTGCTTGAGCCATTCCACCAGTGCCTTGAAGTCGTTCATCAGGCATCTCCCCCAAATACATCGACATCACTGAACACACAGGCCGGCGACGCATGGCCGACGCGGATCACCTGGTTGGGTTCGCCTTTGCCGCAGTTCGGCGTACCCAACACCTTGAAGGTGCTGGCATCGCCGACGGCGCTGAGGTTGCGCCAGAACTGCGCGGAAATTGCCCGGTAGTTGGGGTTTTTCACCACGCCCTTGAGCTCGCCGTTTTCGATCAGTTGGCCCCATTCGCAGCCGAACTGGAATTTGTTGCGCGCATCGTCGATGGACCATGAACGGTTGGTCGACATCAGGATGCCGTTTTCGATGCCGCCAATCATCTGCGACAGGCTCTTGTCACCCGCCTCGATATTCAGGTTGGCCATGCGGTCGATGGGCGCGCGGTTCCAGCTGCTGGCGCGGCTGTTGGCCACGCCTTGCATGCCCGCACGGAATTGCGACAACGCACCGCCCAGCGGCTTGAGCAACAACCCTTCGCGGATCAGGAATTGCTTGCTGGCGGCGGTGCCGTCGTCGTCATGGCCGTAGCTGGCGAGTTGCTCGGGGATCTGCGGGTCGAAGGTCACGTTGAGCAGCGGTGAGCCGTATTGCAGATGGCCGAAGTCGCTGGCCTTCACAAAACTGGTGCCGGCGTAATTGCGCTCGTCGCCAAGGATGCGGTCCAGTTCCAGTGGGTGGCCGATGGATTCGTGGATTTGCAAAATCATCTGGTCAGGCATCAACAGCAGGTCGCGCGGGCCATTGGGCGTATTTGGCGCGAGCAGCAGTTGCAGGGCTTCATCGGCAATGCGCGGCGCGGCGCCGACCAGGCCGAAGCGGCTGATCACGCCAAAGCCGCCTTGCTGGCCGAAGTTGCTGCCGCCCAGGGTGCGGGTCTGGCTGTCGTGGCCGTCGTAGGCGGTGACGTTGACGCCGGGGAACACGAAGCGTTGGGCCAGGCGCAGTTCGGCGCCGGCAGTGTTGAGGTAGATCTGCTCGACGTGGGTCAGGCCCAGGCTGACTTCCCAGTTCACCAGGCGCTCGTCTTTGGGCACCGCAGCGGATTCATCGCCGAGCAGTTGGTAGCAGTCGCTCAGGGACGGGAAGGCTTGCTCGAGATCGGGCGACAGGTAGTCGGCCACGTCGCTGGACACCGGCTGGTCGCGCAGGTCGAGCAGGGCGTGGGCAGCGATCTGCCGGGCTTGCTGTTCGGCGCGCTCAAGGGCGGCTTGCAGGCCGGCGAGGGAAATGTCGTTGGTCGCGGCGTAGGCTTCCACACCGTTGACGCGCACGGTGAGCATGGCGCCCTCGTCGTGGTTCAGGTGCGGCGGTTCGGCGACGTTCTTGCGCACGGCCAGGTAGTGGCCGGATTCGCGCACGTAGCGCAGGGAGAAGAATTCGGCGCAGGAGCGCAGGGCACTGAAGTGCTGTTTGAGGATGGAGTGTTTATCGAACATGGGGCCTTCCTTGTGGGCGGCTCGTCGCGGGCAGGCGGACAGAGTAGGCCTGGGCTGGGAGCTGATCAAGGAAAGTGTAGGCGGGTGGTTTTGTGGTGTCTGGTCGGGCCTCATCGCGGGCAAGCCCGGCTCCCACAGGTGATCGAGTTATTTAGACGAACTCGGTCAACTGTGGGAGCTGGCTTGCCTGCGATACAGGCGACGCGGTGTCTCAGTTACTGCGCGGTAGGGCCCACTTCACGCAGCGGCTTGCCACGCACTGGCGCATCGCCGGCCACGTAGTAGTCGGCAGTGCTGCGTGGCAGCGGCTGGCGGCCACGGATCTTGTCGGCGATTTTCTCGGCGATCATGATCGTCGGCGCGTTCAGGTTGCCAGTGGTGATGATCGGCATGATCGACGCATCCACCACACGCAGACCTTGCATGCCGTGTACACGGCCTTCGCCGTCCACGACTGCCATCTCGTCGGTGCCCATCTTGCACGAGCAGGACGGGTGGAACGCAGTCTCGGCGTGCTCGCGGATGAACTTGTCGAGCTGTTCATCGGTTTGCACGTCGATGCCCGGGCTGATTTCGCGGCCACGGTACGGGTCCAGGGCCGGCTGTTGCATGATTTCACGGGTCAGGCGAATGCCGTCGCGAAATTCCTGCCAGTCCTGTTCGGTGGCCATGTAGTTGAAGAGGATGCTCGGGTAGTCGCGCGGGTTCTTCGACTTCAGCTGGATGCGCCCACGGCTCGGCGAACGCATGGACCCCATGTGCGCCTGGAAACCGTGTTCTTTCACACCGTTGCTGCCGTTGTAGTTAATCGCCACCGGTAGGAAGTGGTACTGGATGTTCGGCCACTCGAATTCTTCACGGGTACGGATAAACCCGCCCGCTTCGAACTGGTTGCTGGCGCCGATGCCGGTGCCGTTGAACAGCCACTCGGCACCGATCGCCGGCTGGTTGTACCAGAGCAGCGACGGGTACAGCGACACGGGTTGGGTGCACGCGTATTGCAGGTACAGCTCAAGGTGGTCCTGCAGGTTCTCGCCGACGCCGGGCAGGTCGTGGACCACCGGGATGTCGAGGCTTTCCAGCAGTTTGGCCGGGCCGACACCGGAGCGTTGCAGCAGTTGCGGCGAAGCGATCGCACCGCTGCATACCAGCACTTCCTTACGGGCGCGGGCTTCGACGCGTTCTTCGGCGGCACCGATCAGGTAACGCACGCCGACCGCACGCTTGCCTTCGAACAACACTTTGTCGGTGAGGGCGTGGGTGACGATGGTCAGCGTCGAACGCTTCTTGGCGGTGTCCAGGTAACCGCGTGCGGTGCTGGCGCGACGGCCTTTAGGCGTGACGGTACGGTCCATCGGGCCGAAGCCTTCTTGCTGGTAGCCGTTCAAGTCTTCGGTACGCGGGTAACCGGCCTGCACGCCGGCTTCGACCATGGCGTGGAACAGCGGGTTGTTGCCGGCCTTTGGCGTGGTCACGCTGACCGGGCCATCGCCGCCGTGCCAGTCGTTAGGACCGATGTCGCGGGTTTCGGCCTTGCGGAAATACGGCAGGCAGTCGAGGTAGGTCCAGTCTTCCAGGCCAGGCAGCTTCGACCAATTGTCGTAGTCCATGGCATTGCCACGGATGTAGCACATGCCGTTGATCAGGGAAGAACCACCCAGGCCCTTGCCGCGACCACATTCCATGCGGCGGCCATCCATGTGTGGCTCTGGATCGGTTTCGTAGGCCCAGTTGTAGCGGCGGCCTTGCAGTGGGAACGCCAGCGCGGCTGGCATTTGCGTACGGAAATCGAAACGGTAGTCCGGGCCGCCGGCTTCCAGCAGCAGGACGGTGACGCCTTCGTCTTCGGTCAGACGGGTCGCCAGGGTGTTACCGGCGGAGCCGGCACCCACGATGATGTAGTCGTATTCTTGGGACATAAATGCACCCTCTTTGGAGATGGTCAGGTCGGGCCTCATCGCGGGCAAGCCCGCTCCCACAGGGGAACGCATTCCAAGTGTGGGAGCTGGCTTGCCTGCGACAGGGCACTCACAGGCAATACAAGGCTCGGGTGTTAGAACACCGAGGCGTAATCGCCCAGCTCGACCTGTACCGATTTGATGCGGGTGAAGTTGTTCAGCGAGCTGATGCCGTTCTCACGGCCCACACCGGATTGCTTGTAGCCGCCCACCGGCATCTTCGCGTCGGACTCGCCCCAGGCGTTGATCCAGCAGATACCCGCTTCCAGCTGATGAATCACGCGGTGGGCGCGGTTCAGGTCCTTGGTCACCAGGCCGGCGGCCAGGCCGAAGTCGGTGTCGTTGGCGCGGCGGATCACTTCTTCTTCGGTTTCGTAGGTCAGGATCGCCATGACTGGACCGAAGATTTCTTCACGCACGATGACCATGTCGTCGGTGCAGTCGGTGAACACGGTCGGGGCCACGAAGGCGCCTTTGGCGAAGTCGCCGTCGGTCAGGCGCTCGCCGCCGCACAGCAGGCGTGCGCCTTGCTCTTTGCCCTTGGCGATGTAGCCCAGCACGCTTTCCATGTGGGCAAAGCTGACCAGTGGGCCGAAGTTGGTGTTTTCGTCTTCCGGGTTGCCCACGCGAATGCGCGCGACACGCTCGACGATCTTGGCTTCGAACGCCGCTTGCAGGTGCTTGGGCACGAACACGCGGGTGCCGTTGGTGCACACCTGACCGGAGCTGTAGAAGTTGGCCATCATCGCGGTGTCGGCGGCGCGGTCGAGGTCGGCGTCGTCAAAGATGATCAGCGGGGACTTGCCGCCCAGTTCCATGGTCACGTCTTTGAGCGAGGAGCTCGACGCGCTGGCCATGACTTTCTTGCCGGTGTCGGTGCCGCCGGTGAACGAGACTTTCTCGATGCGCGGGTGCTCGGTCAGCCAGGTGCCGACTTCACGGCCGCTGCCGGTCAATACGTTGAACACGCCCGCTGGAACGCCGGCTTCGGTGTAGATCTCGGCCAGTTTCAGGGTGGTCAGCGAGGTGACTTCGCTTGGCTTGAAGATCATCGCGTTACCGGCGGCCAGGGCCGGTGCGGATTTCCACAGGGCGATCTGGATCGGGTAGTTCCACGCGCCGATACCCGCCACCACGCCCAGCGGCTCGCGGCGGGTGTAGACGAAGGAAGTGTCGCGCAGCGGGATCTGCTCGCCTTCGATGGCGGGCACCAGGCCTGCGTAGTATTCCAGCACGTCGGCGCCGGTGACGATGTCGACGTACTTGGTTTCGGAGAATGCTTTACCAGTGTCCAGGGTTTCCAGGGCGGCCAGTTCGTCGTTGCGCTCGCGCAGGATGTCGACGGCACGACGCAGGATGCGCGAACGCTCCATGGCGGTCATCGCGGCCCAGATTTTCTGGCCTTTTTCGGCGCTGACCACGGCACGTTCAACGTCGTCTTTCGTCGCGCGTTGCACTTGGGCGAGAACTTCACCGTTAGCCGGGTTGATGGCTTCGAAGGTGGCATCGCTGCCAGCGTCGCTGTAGCCGCCGTCAATGTAGAGTTTTTGCAGTTCGAAACGGGCCATAAAGTCCTCGCAAGTGCATAAGTGGTTGGCGTTGACCACCGCACCGTAGGCCGGTGCGGCAGCGTTCAGGGGTTGAGCGTCTATGTGTGCTCTAACTCACCTGCTTGGCCAATTGGAAATCCATGTATTCGTAAGCGATCCGTTGCGCCTGCGCCGTGTCGAAAGCGTCTCCCGACAGGGCGCCGCGCAACCACAAACCGTCGATCAGGGCCGCCAGGCCTCGGGCTGCTTTGCGTGCGTGCGGCAGCGGCAGCACTCGGCGGAACTGGCAGCACAGGTTGGAATACAGACGTTGATCGTTGATCCGCTGCAACCTGTGCAATGACGGGTGGTGCATGCTGGTGGCCCAGAAGGCCAACCAGGTTTTCATTGCCGGGCCGTTGACCTGGCTGGCGTCGAAGTTGCCCTCGATGATCACCTGAAGGTGTGCCCGTGGGCTGTCGTCCGTCAGCGCGAGCCTGCGTTCGTGGACGTTGTCGATCAGCGCGTTCATCAAGTAGCGCATCGTCGCTGCAATAAGGCCGTTCTTGTCCTTGAAGTAGTGACTGATGATGCCGTTCGAGACGCCGGCCAAACGGGCGATCAGCGCAATGCTGGCATCTCCCATCCCGACCTGATCGATGGCCGTCAAGGTGGCTTCGATCAATTGCTGGCGGCGTATGGGTTGCATACCGACCTTGGGCATGTAGCACCTCTCCTTAGGCCTGCCGACTGGCGATAAACGTCCGTCGGCTTGATGGCCAGTCTATTTTGTTTTGATTGAACGTTCAATCAACAAAGAATAAGATCTGCGACAAATGGTCGCTGCCTACAGAAGTTTCCTGCCTGAGAGCCGCGACAAATGACACCTGCAAAAACCCTTGAAACGCCCTGTCTACCTGTCCGGTAGGGGGCCAAGGGTTTTCGGGGTGTCTTTATAACACCCGTCCGTCGCCTGCCCATAAAGCGATGTCCCGGGATAACCGCTGCCTTGTGTTTCTCTTTCGCACTGCCCGGAGCATCTGCGCCATGAGTTCTGCCTCTCTTATAAAGACCCCGCCGGAAAAGGTGCGGGTCAACGGTTGGGTGTTCTACACCTCCACCGCGTTGATTCTGTTGTTGACTGCCATCCTGATCATCGCCCCGCAGGAGGCCGGGCGCATGCTCGGCGTCGCACAAGCCTGGCTGTCGAAAAGCTTCGGCTGGTATTACATGGTGGTCATCGCCGCCTACCTGGTGTTTGTAGTGGGCCTGGCGTTTTCTTCCTACGGCAAATTGAAACTGGGCAGCAAGGACGACACCCCGGACTTCAGCTACGGCGCCTGGGCCGGCATGCTGTTCTCGTCGGGTATCGGCATCTCGCTGCTGTACTTCGGCGCCTCGGAGCCGCTGGACCACTACTTCAACCCGCCTGAAGGCGCGGCCGCCAGCAACATGGCTGCACGCCAGGCGCTGCAACTGACCTTCCTGCACTGGGGCTTGCACGGTTGGGCGATCTACGCCTTGGTCGGCCTGGCCGTGGCGTACTTCGCGTATCGCCATAACCAGCCGCTGGCCTTGCGTTCGGCGCTGTACCCGCTGGTCGGCGAGCGTTGGGTGAAGGGCGCGGCCGGTCACGCGGTGGACGGTTTCGGCATGTTCGTGACGCTGCTGGGCCTGGTGACCAACCTGGGGATTGGTGCGATGCAAGTGTCGTCCGGGTTGGAAAACCTGTTCGGCATGGCGCACAACAACACCAACCTGCTGATCGTGATCATCGTGATGAGCACCGTGGCGACCATCGCTGCCGTGTCGGGTGTGGAGAACGGCATTCGCCGCCTGTCCAACCTCAATATCGTGCTGTTCAGTGGCTTGCTGATCTTTGTGCTGCTGTTCGGCCCGACCCTGCACCTGCTCAACGGCTTCGTGCAGAACATCGGCGACTACATGAACGGCCTGGTGCTGAAAACCTTCGACCTCTACGTCTACGAAGGCGACGCCGACAAGACCGAACGCTGGATGGGCCTGTGGACCCTGTTCTACTGGGCCTGGTGGATTTCCTGGGCGCCGTTCGTAGGCATGTTCATCGCGCGCATTTCCCGTGGTCGCTCGGTGCGTGAACTGGTGGCGGGCGTGCTGTTGATCCCGCTGGGCTTCACCCTGGCGTGGCTGTCGATCTTTGGCAACTCGGCGCTGGACCTGGTGCTGAACCACGGTGCGGTGGAGTTGGGCAAGACGGCGCTGGAACAACCGTCGATGGCCATCTATCAACTGCTGGAGCATTACCCGGCGTCGAAAATCGTCATCGGTGTGTCGATCTTTGTGGGCTTTGTGCTGTTCCTGACCCCGGCGGATTCCGGCGCGGTGATGATGGCCAACCTGTCGTGCAAAGGCGGCAATGTGGATGAAGACGCGCCGCACTGGCTGCGGATCTTCTGGTCGGCGGTGATCACCCTGGTGACCATCGGCCTGTTGTTCGCGGGTAACTTCGAAGCCATGCAAACCATGGTGGTGCTGGCGGGGCTGCCGTTCTCGGTGGTGCTGGTGTTCTTTATGTTCGGTCTGCACAAGGCCATGCGCCAGGACGTGGCCATCGAACAGGAGCAGGCGCAATTGGCCGAGCGTGGCCGTCGTGGTTTCAGCGAGCGGTTGACCGCGCTGGACCTGCAACCGAGCCAGGGCACGGTGCAGCGTTTCATGGACAAGCACGTAACGCCGGCGTTGGAAGAAGCCGCCGTGGCATTGCGTGAGCAGGGCTTGCAAGTGCAGACCTTGCTTGGCAAATCCAAGCGCTGCATTGGTGTGCGCATCGAGATGGAAGAGGGCAACCCGTTTGTCTACGAAGTGAGCCTGGATGCTTACTCGTCGGCCTCGACCGACTTGCCTGAAGAAGAGCGCACCCGCTACTACCGCGCTGAGGTGTACCTGCACAACGGGCCTCAGGAATATGACCTGATGGGCTTTGCCCAGGAACAGATCACCCGGGACGTGCTCGATCAGTTTGAAAGCCATCGGCAGCTCCTTGGCCGGGTCTATAGCTGATAGTTGAAGCCTGGCAGTGTCCTCACTGACACTGCTGGGTCTGAATGTGGGAGCGGGCTTGCTCGCGAATGCGGTGCGTCAGTGACAGGTGTGCTGACTGATACACCGCATTCGCGAGCAAGCCCGCTCCCACATTGACCCCATTTCTTCGGTGGGGTTTGTGGGATTGGCCTAGCCCAGGTTCTTGCCTAGCAGGGCGTGGTACAGCTCGCTGTCCCCCAAGATCCCCACCACCTGGTTGTTGTCATGCAACACCAGCTTGTTCCCCGTGTGATACCGAATCTGCAACGCATCACGCATGCCGATATTCGAATCCACCAGCGTTGGCAACCGACTCAAACCTTCCACCGCTTGCCCCGGTGCCCAGTTCTGCAAATTCATCACCGCGCCATTCTGGCGAGCACCCTTGATGGTGTTGCCTTCGGCCAGGTCCAGCCACGAGTCGCCGCCCGGGTCCAGGCACACCGAACCGTTGACGCGCTTGCAGTTGTCCAGGGTGCGCATCAGGCTGCGGCCGCACAGGACGTTCAGTGGGTTGGTATGCGCGACGAAGGTGCGCACATAGTCATCCGCCGGGTTCAGCACGATCTCTTCCGGCACGCTGTACTGGATGATCTTGCCGTCTTTCATGATCGCGATACGGCTGCCCAATTTGAGCGCTTCGTCGAGGTCGTGGCTCACGAACACAATGGTCTTGCTCAGCTTGCGTTGCAGTTCCAGCAACTCGTCCTGCAAGCCCTGGCGGATCAGCGGGTCGAGGGCGGAGAAGGGTTCGTCCATCAGCAGGATGTCGGCGTCCATCGCCAACGCGCGGGCCAGGCCGACGCGCTGCTGCATGCCGCCGGAGAGTTCATCCGGCTTCTTGTTGCGCCATTGGGTCAGGCCTACCAGTTCGAGCTTTTCGTCCACCAGCTTGCGCCGGTCTTTTTCCGGACGGCCCTGCATCTCCAGGCCGAAGCTGATGTTTTCGCGCACGGTCAGCCACGGCATCAGGGCGAACTTCTGGAACACCATGGCGATGCGCTTGGTACGCATCATTTTCAGCTCGGCGGGGGTGCAGGAAGCGATGTCGATCTGGCGACCCTCATGCTCCACGAACAGCTGGCCGCGGCTCACGGTGTTGAGGCCGTTGATGCAGCGCAGCAAGCTGGATTTGCCCGAGCCCGACAGGCCCATCAGCACACAGATCTCGCCTTTCTCGATGTCCAGGCTGGCTTTTTCAACGCCGACAATCTGCCCGGTCTTTTTCAGGATCTCGTTACGGCTCATGCCCTGGTCCAGCAGCTTGAGCGCTTCGCGTGGGTCTTTGGAGAAGATCACGTCGACATTGTCGAATCGGATAATGCTCATGCATCACCCCCTACTTTGGCGTCGGGTTGTTTGCAGATGCGGTCGAGCATGATGGCCAGCAATACGATTGCCAGGCCGGCTTCAAAGCCCAGGGCGATGTCAGCGGTGTTGAGTGCGTTGACCACCGGTTTGCCGAGGCCATCGGCGCCCACCAGGGCGGCGATCACCACCATCGACAACGACAGCATGATGCATTGGGTAATGCCGGCAGCGATGCTCGGCATGGCGTGGGGCAGTTCAATGCGCGAGAGCAACTGACGGCGCGAGCAGCCAAAGGCCTTGCCGGCGTCCATCAACTCTTGCGGTACATCACGGATACCCAGGTAAGTCAGGCGGATCGGCGCGGCAATCGCGAACACCACCGTGGAAATCAGCCCAGGCACCACACCCAGCCCGAAGAGGGTCAGGGTAGGGATGAGGTAGACGAAGGTCGGTACGGTCTGCATCAGATCGAGTACCGGCCGCATCATGGTGTAGAACATCGGTTTGTGCGCGGCAACAATGCCCAGCGGCACACCGATGACCACGCAGACCAGGGTGGCGAACAGCACCTGCGCCAGGGTCTCCATGGTTTCCTGCCAGTACCCCAGGTTGAGGATCAGCAGGAAGGAGGCGATCACAAATACGGTCAGGCCCCATTTGCGTTGAATAAAATGAGCCAGCAGCGCAATCAGACCGATCAATGCCAGCGGATTGAACCAGGTCAGCGCGAACGTCACGCCGTGGATCATCGTTTCCAGCGTCGATGCGATTGCGTCGAAGTAGTTGGCACCGTGTTGGGTCAACCATTCAACGAAGGCAGCGATGTACTGGCCTAGTGGGATTTTCTGTTCAGTCAGCATGGTAGTGAATGTCCACATGCGAAGAGGGAAAACATCCCGGGGCAGCGCACCGCCCCGGGGACAACGGTGAATTACTTGGCGAGATAGGCTTTCACGGCGTCCAGTCCAGGTTTGCCATCAACGGTGGTGACCCCCGCGAGCCAGGTGTCGAGCACTTGCGGGTTTTTCTGCAGCCAGGCTTTCGCCGCGGCGTCGGGCTTCATCTTGTCGTCCAGCACGTTACCCATCAGGGTGCTTTCCATGTTCAAGGTGAACGACAGGTTTTTCAGGAGCTGGCCAACGTTGCTGCATTCCTGGGTGTAGCCCTTGCGCACGTTGGTGTAGATGGTGGCCCGGCCGTAGTTGGGGCCGAAGGAATCATCCCCGCCGGTCAGGTACTTCATCTTGAAACGGGTGTTCATCGGGTGCGGTTCCCAGCCGAGGAACACGATGGCCTGGTCACGCTTGGAGGCGCGCTCAACCTGGGAGAGCATCCCGGCTTCGCTGGATTCGACCACTTTGAAACCGGCGGTTTTCAGGCCGAAGGCGTCTTTGTCGATCAGTGTCTGGATGGTGCGGTTGCCATCGTTGCCCGGCTCGATGCCGTAGATCTTGCCGCCCAGCTCGTCCTTGAATTTGGCGATGTCGGCGAAGTCCTTCAGGCCTTTGTTGTACAGCGCTTCGGGGACCGCCAGGGTGTACTTGGCGTTCTCCAGGTTGGCGCGCACGGTTTCCACGGTGCCGGCATCACGGTACTGCTTGATGTCGTTTTCCATGGTCGGCATCCAGTTGCCGAGGAAGATGTCCATGTTCTTGCCGTCGGCCAGGGACTTGTAGGTCACTGGTACGGAAATCATCGTGGTGCGCGGCTTGTAGCCCAGGCCCTTGAGGATTTCGCTGGTGGTCGCCGTGGTGACGGTGATGTCGGTCCAGCCGACATCGGAGAAGTTGACGGTCTGACATTGTGCCGGCTCTGCCGCGTGCGCCAGGACTGGCAGACTCAGCATGGCGGCCAATAACAACTGGGGTGAACCTTTCATGGGGCTAGACTCCTGTGTTTTTTCTGGCGGCCTTCGCCGCGCTTTATAAGTGTTGCGTTTAGAGCGTGTGACAACTGCTCTGGCACGGCGCCTTGCAAACGAGTCGAGACTGATCATGTACCAGTGAAAATCTGACGCCTACAGGGGGCGTCGTATCCAGTACAGGGAGGGTCGTATCCAGTGTCGGTGACGTCGCTTACAGGTTTTTCCCAAGGCAAAACTGCAGTTTTTGCCCATCTGCACCGCAAAAAACGCCCAAAACAGGTGATCACACGCCAGCGACGCTAGTGAGCATGGGTGCGTCGGTGTGAGACGCCGTGACGGCGGATAAAAGCTTGATGATGCCGCCATCTGGGCGATCTGAGCGTAGCACCTCGTTCAAGCCTGGCCGTGCTTATCGAGGAGTTCTACCGCAATGGCTATCAGTGTTTTCGACCTGTTCAAGATCGGCATCGGGCCTTCGAGTTCTCACACCGTCGGCCCCATGCGCGCCGCGGCGTTGTTCGTCCAGGGCCTGCGTGGACGTGAGTTGTTGGAACAAGTGCGGCGCGTCGAAGTTCAGCTTTATGGCTCCCTGTCCGCCACCGGCATCGGCCACGGCAGCGACACCGCCACCATCATGGGGTTGATGGGCGAGTGGCCGGACGCAATCGACCCGTCGCAAATCGGCCTGCGCATTCACACCCTGCGCGAAACCGACACCCTGCTGCTGGACGGACACCTGCCGGTGCCCTTCGTGTGGGCCCGCGACATGCGCCTGCTCGACGAAAACCTGCCGTTTCACCCCAATGCCATGACCCTTGTGGTGTACGGCGACAGCGGCGAGTTGCATCGCGACACTTACTATTCGGTGGGCGGCGGTTTTGTGGTGGATGAAGCCCAGGCACAAAGCGGCGTGGCCGACATGGACCGCACCGAACTGCCCTACGATTTTTCCAGCGCCGCCGAGCTGTTGCAGCTGTGCAAGACCCACAACCTGCGCGTCGCCGAACTGATGCTGGCCAATGAAAAGGTCTGGCGCTCCGAAGAAGAAATCCGCAGTGGCCTGCTCAAGCTCTGGCACGCCATGCAAGATTGCGTGGAGCAGGGCCTCAAGCACGAAGGCATCCTGCCCGGCGGCCTGAACGTGCGCCGCCGCGCCGCCAAGTTGCACCGCAGCCTGCAGGAATTGAACAAGCCCAATGTAATCGGCTCGACGTTGAGCGCGATGGAGTGGGTCAACCTGTTCGCCCTCGCCGTCAACGAAGAAAACGCCGCCGGTGGGCGCATGGTCACCGCACCCACCAACGGCGCGGCGGGGATCATCCCGGCGGTGCTGCACTACTTCATGAAGTTCAGCGAAGAAGTCACCGAAGCCAATGTGGTCGACTACCTGCTCGGCGCCGCGGCGGTGGGCATCCTGTGCAAGAAAAACGCCTCGATCTCCGGTGCCGAAGTCGGCTGCCAGGGCGAGGTGGGTTCAGCCTGCGCGATGGCTGCCGCCGGCTTGGCGGAAATCCTCGGCGCCACGCCGGAGCAACTGTGCAACGCCGCCGAGATCGGCCTGGAGCACAACCTCGGCCTGACCTGCGACCCGGTGGGCGGGCTGGTGCAGGTGCCGTGCATCGAGCGCAACGCGATTGCGGCGGTGAAAGCGATCAACGCGGCGCAGATGGCGTTGCGTGGGGATGGCCAGCACTTTATCTCGCTGGACCGGGTGATCCGCACCATGCGCGATACCGGGGCGGACATGCACGACAAGTACAAAGAGACGTCGCGGGGTGGGTTGGCGGTGAGTGCTGTCGAGTGTTGAGTCAGTGACACCGCTATCGCAGGCAAGCCAGCTCCCACAGTTGACCGAGTTCCAGCATGAGGACGCGGTCGAATGTGGGAGCTGGCTTGCCTGCGATAGCGGAGGTCCAGACAACACTGCTCACAAAGTGCACACCCAAAGCAAAAGCGCCACCTTTTAGCGCGTCGCAAACAGATAAGTAGCTCACGAACGGTTTACCCCTCGACCACCCGTCCCCCGTGCCATGGGTGACAGACTTCTCCTACGCCCGCAAAGCGCCTTCCCACAAGTGCTACCGTTCTGCTCACCCGGTTTGTGAGGGCCCGTTCCTACGCCCATTTCAGGGCTTAACCATGCGTCTCGCGCGGGCTTATATAGACGCGTCAAAACGTCGTTTTTAGGAGTTATTGGACGGCCATTCAAATTTAGGCATGGCATTTGCTCTGTCAATTCAAAGCCTCTCTCCGTGAAGGATGAAGAGCGCAATAACAAGAGCCTCGCCTGAGGCCATCACCCGCTTTGTGTGAGGAGATACTGTGATGACGTCGTTCAACTCCGGGGCTCAACCCCAGAACCGTACGCCTCAATCCATCGGCTTTTTGCTGCTGGACAATTTCACGCTGATTTCCCTGGCATCCGCAGTCGAACCCCTGCGCATGGCCAACCAGCTGTCCGGTCGCGAGTTGTATCGCTGGACAACCCTGAGTGTCGACGGCAACCAAGTGTGGGCCAGCGACGGGCTGCAAATCACTCCCGATGCCTCCATGCACAAAGCCCCGGCCCTGGACACCGTGATCGTGTGCGGTGGTGTGGGTATCCAACGTACCGTCACCCGTGAACACGTGTCGTGGCTGCAGAGCCAGGCGCGCCAGTCGCGTCGCCTGGGCGCCGTGTGCACCGGCAGCTGGGCCCTGGCCTGCGCGGGTCTGCTCGATGGTTTCGATTGCAGCGTGCACTGGGAATGCCTGGCCTCGATGCAGGAAGCCTTCCCCCGCGTGGCCATGAGCACACGCCTGTTCACCCTCGACCGCAACCGCTTCACCAGCTCCGGCGGCACCGCGCCGCTGGACATGATGCTGCACCTGATCAGCCGCGATCACGGGCGTGAACTGTCGGCCGCGATCTCCGAGATGTTTGTGTACGAACGCATCCGCAACGAGCAGGATCACCAGCGCGTACCGCTCAAGCACATGCTCGGTACCAACCAGCCGAAGCTGCAGGAAATCGTCGCGTTGATGGAGGCCAATCTGGAAGAGCCGATCGACCTGGACGAACTGGCGGTGTACGTCGCCGTGTCGCGGCGCCAGTTGGAGCGGCTGTTCCAGAAGTATCTGCACTGCTCGCCGTCGCGTTATTACCTGAAGCTGCGCCTGATCCGTGCGCGGCAGCTGCTCAAGCAAACGCCGATGTCGATCATCGAAGTGGCATCGGTGTGCGGGTTTGTCTCCACGCCGCACTTCTCCAAGTGCTACCGCGAATACTTCGGCATTCCGCCGCGGGATGAGCGCGTGGGCTCCAACACTACCCAGCAGGTGGCGATGATGCCGATTCCGCAGGCACTGGTGTTGTCACCGTTGTCGGGGCCGCTGTCGGCGTTGAGCCAGGCGCGCAATGAGTCGACGTTTGCCAGCGTAAGGCTCTAGACCCAGGCGCCTGCATTCGCGAGCAAGCCCGCTCCCACATTCAACTGCATTCCAGGGTTGGAACTCGGTCGAATGTGGGAGCGGGCTTGCTCGCGAATGCGGTTCATCAGGCCCCGGAGTTCTGCTTGAACTGCATGAGGGCCGGGAGCAACTGCTTATCGATCGCCTGGCGCACCGCCGGCAAGATCGTCGCGCTGCCGGTGTACATCTGCTCCACCATCCCCTTCAGTGCCTTGGCCCGCGCCTCGCTCAAGCCACGCACCGCACACTCGCAGGCCTGCTCGGCGGTAGAGCCGCTGGAGACTTCAAAACCCAGTGAGCGCAACTGGCCCAGCAGGTCATCCTGGTCAATCAAATCCGCATGCATCATGACGTTTATCCTGGTGAAGGGAACGGGTTTGACCTCGATTCTGGTAGCCACTCAAGGGGTCGGCAAGGGCAGATTGCACGAATGGCTCAGATGGCTATGAGCATGTCGTTTTCGGGCCATTTGCCGACGGCACTAATGGGCACACTGGGTTCAAGCAAGCAGCTTGACGGTTTGGTCACCCTCGGGATGTACAGCTCACACAAAACCTTCTGCCTCGATCTCGTCACGGCTTGATCGGGGCTTTTTTTATGCCGATGACCCGGCCGAGCAGGGCAGGGCGCGGTAAGTCGGCCTGCTCCAGGCAGATCGCCGAAAGGCGTTGCAGCGTGGCCTCGCTAAACGCTGTCGCATGGGGCCCTTTGAGGTCGACGTGCAGCAGCATCTGTTCGTTGCCCGCCAGTTCCTTATCGCCGCCGACCGGATGCAGGCTGTGGTAGAGATGCAGGCGCTTGGTGTCATGGGCGATGAGTTGGGTATGCACCTCGACGTCGGCGCCGAGTTTCACTTCGTGCAGGTAGTTCAGGTGCAACTCCAGGGTGAACAGCGAGTGGCCGCTGGCTTCGCGGTGGGTGCTGTCCAGGCCGAGGCTGTCCATCAGCGCGTCGGTGGCGTAGCTGAAGATCAGCAGGTAGAACGCGTCGCGCAGGTGGCCGTTGTAGTCCACCCAGTCGGGGTGGATTTGCGTCGTATAAGTGGTTAATGCAGGCATGGCATGTACTCGGTCAAAAAATGTGGGAGCGGGCTTGCTCGCGAATGCGGTGAGTCAGAAAAATTTAAGTGACTGACACTCCGCTTTCGCGAGCAAGCCCGCTCCCACAGGGGTTATTCAGCGAAGCTCATGCCGTGTTTGGCCTTGGTGGTTTTTACCGCTTCCAGCACCGCCAACAGGCAATCATCACGATAGCGCTCCAGCGCCGAAATGCTGTGTGTGCCCAACTGATCGCGGGTGCCCTCCACCACATCGTCGATCAACTTGTCGGTCAGCTCCGGTGCCGGCAGGTAGGTCCACGGCAGCTGCAGCGCCGGTCCGAACTGCGCCATGAAATGCCGCATGCCGGCGTCGCCACCCGCGAGGGTGTAGGTGAGGAACGTGCCCATGAACGACCAACGCAGCCCCGCGCCAAAACGGATCGCATCGTCGATCTCGCCAGTGGTCGCCACGCCGTCGTTGACCAGGTGCAGCGCCTCACGCCAGAGCGCTTCAAGCAGGCGGTCGGCAATAAAGCCAGGGACTTCCTTGCGCACATGCAACGGGCGCATGCCGAGGGATTCATACACCTTGATCGCGGCCTGGATCGCTTGCGGCGCGGTGTTTTTGCCACCGACCACTTCCACCAGCGGCAGCAGATACACCGGGTTGAACGGATGGCCGACCACGCAGCGTTGCGGGTGTGTGGCGAGCTCGTAGAACTCACTCGGCAACAGACCGGACGTACTCGAACCGATCAGCGCATTGGGCTTGGCGGCGGCGCTGATCTTGCTGTGCAATTCGAGCTTCAACTCCAGGCGTTCGGGGGCGCTCTCCTGGATGAAATCGGCGTCTTTTACGCAGGCTTCGATGGTGTCGACAAAGCGCAGGCGATCCTGTGATGCACCGGGTGCCAGGCCTTGTTTCTCCAGGGCGCCCCAGGCGTTGGCGACGCGTTTGCGCAGGGCGGCTTCAGCGCCGGGCGCGGGGTCCCAGGCGACCACATCCAGGCCATGGGCGAGGGCGCGCGACACCCAGCCGCTGCCGATGACACCGCTGCCCAGGGCGGCGAAGGTTTTGATTTCGGTGATAAAGCTCATTGGCGACATTCCTGAAGAGTTCGGTGATCCATTGTGGGAGCGGGCTTGCTCGCGAATGCGCAGTGTCAGTCGCTCTATCCGGTACTGAGCCACCGCATTCGCGAGCAAGCCCGCTCCCACATTTTTGATTCGGTTTCGGGCAGGGGGTTAGCCGCGTCGGGTCAGGCCCATCTTCACGCGACCTTCCGCCGGGGTCAGAACCCGTGCACCAAGCCGGCTGAGAATTTCACTCGCCCGCTCCACCAACTGGCCGTTAGTGGCGAGCACGCCCTTGTCCAGCCACAGGTTGTCTTCCAACCCCACCCGCACATTGCCGCCCAGCAGCACCGCTTGCGCCGCCATCGGCATTTGCATGCGGCCGATGCCGAAGCCGGCCCACACGGCGTCGGCGGGCAGGTTGTCGACCATGGCTTTCATGGTGGTGGTGTCGGCCGGTGCGCCCCACGGGATGCCCAGGCACAGTTGGAACAACGGGTTGTCGAGCAGGCCTTCCTTGATCATCTGCTTGGCGAACCACAGGTGGCCGGTGTCGAAAATCTCCAACTCGGCCTTGACCCCCAGCTCCTGGATACGCTTGGCGCCCGCGCGCAGTTGCGCCGGGGTGGATACGTAAATGGTGTCGCCATCCCCAAAGTTCAGCGTGCCGCAGTCCAGGGTGCAGATTTCCGGCAGCAGTTCCTCCACATGCGCCAGGCGGGTCAACGGGCCGACCAGGTCGGTATTGGGGCCGAACGCCATCGGATTCTCGCCCGCACCGATCTCCAGGTCGCCGCCCATGCCGGCGGTGAGGTTGACGATGATGTCGATGTCGGCCTCGCGGATGCGCTCCATCACTTCGCGGTACAAGGCGACGTCGCGGCTGAACTTGCCGGTCTCGGGGTCGCGCACGTGGCAGTGCACAACGGTGGCGCCGGCCTTGGCGGCTTCCACGGCGGCGGCGGCGATCTGTTTGGGAGTGACCGGCACGTGGGGGCTGCGGCTGGTCGTGTCGCCAGCACCGGTGAGTGCGCAGGTGATGATGACGTCGTGGTTCATGAGGCGGTTCCTTACAGGCGTGGTGATGCCGTTCGCGGTCGGGAGTGACCGCGAAACGGTGGTTGGAAATGGCTTATTTGCTGGACAGTTGCAGGTTGGCCGCAGCCGGCTTGCCGTCGAAAGTGGTCACGCCTTCGAGCCAGCGCGCCTGGTCCTGGGGGTGATCCTTGAGCCACTGCCTGGCGGACTCGATGGCGTCCTTGTGATCCAGCAGGGGCTGCATCATCCGGCTCTCGTCGGCAGCGGTGAAGGTCAGGTTGGTCAGCAACTTGTGCACGTTGGGGCACTGTTCGGCGTAGGTCGGCGCGGTGACGGTCCATACCGTGGCCATGCCTTCGTTCGGGCCCAGGGCGTCGTCGCTGCCGGTGAGGTAGGTCATGGCGACGTTGACGTTCATGGGGTGCGGCGCCCAGCCGAAGAACACCACGGCTTCCTTGCGGCGCACCGCACGGTCGACGGCGGCGAGCATGCCGGCCTCGCTGGATTCGACCAGCTGGAACTTGCCCAGGCCGAACTGGTTCTTGGCGATCATTGCCTTGATCTGGGTATTGGCGCCCGAGCCTGGCTCAATGCCGTAGATCTTGCCGCCCAGTTCTTTCTCGAACCTGGCGATGTCGGCGAAGCTTTTCAAGCCCTTGTCCGCCAGGTAAGTCGGCACGGCGAGGGTGGCACGCGCATCTTCCAGGCTCGGCTTGTCGAGGACCTTGACTTGCTTGGCGTCGACGAACGGCGTGATGGTCTGGGTCATCAGCGGGTTCCAGTAGCCGAGGAACAGGTCCAGGCGCTGGTCGCGGATGCCGGCGAAGATGATTTGCTGGGAGGCGCTGGTCTGTTTGGTCTTGTAGCCGAGGCCGTCGAGCAACACTTGGGTCATGGCGCTGGTGGCGATGACGTCGGTCCAGTTCACCACGCCCATGCGCACGTTCTGGCAGGACGCCGCGTCGGCCGCCATCGCGTTGGTACTCAAGAGTGCGCTGGCGCTGAGTGCGAACATCAGTCGTTTCATGGTGGTTCCCTCGGCAGGTCGTTATTGTGGGGGCCGGTGTCTTTGTGCACCGTGCAGCCAAGGTACGCAGCTTGCGCGGCGGTAAAACGCACGGCGGCGACCGACTCTTGCACTGCAGCGACCTGCCCCCTTGAAACCACCCGCGAACGGGAGTATCACAGTGCCACGCTGGCCGTCCGACGAGAGCGCCACCATGTCCCAGGATGTCTATTTTTTGCTGATGCCGGGCTTCTCGGCCATCGGCTTTATCTCCGCGCTGGAACCGCTGCGGGTGGCCAATCGCTTTCGTGGCGAGCTGTACCGCTGGCACGTGCTGAGCGCCGACGGCGGCGCGGTATTGGCGAGCAATGGCATGTCGGTCAATGCCGACGCGGCGCTCGAGCCGCTGAAGAAAGGCGCGACATTATTGGTTGTCGCTGGCTTCGAGCCTTTGCAGTTCGCCACGCCCGCGCTGGAGCACTGGTTGCGCCGCCTCGACCACGAGGGCGTAACCCTTGGCGCCATCGACACCGGCGCTTGTGTGCTGGCTGAGGCGGGCCTGCTCGATGGGCACCGCCTGACCCTGCACTGGGAAGCCATCGATGCTTTCAAGGAATCGTATCCGCACCTGACCGTGACCCAGGAACTGTTCGAGATCGACCGTCGCCGCATCACCTGCGCCGGCGGCACCGCGTCCATCGACCTGATGCTCGACCTGATTGCCCAGGCCCATGGTCCCGACCTGGCGATCCAGGTTTCCGAGCAATTCGTGCTGGGCCGCATCCGCCCACGCAAAGACCACCAGCGCATGCAGATCGCCACGCGCTACGGCATCAACAACAAGAAACTGGTGCAAGTGATCGGCGAGATGGAACAGCACACCGAGCCACCGCTAAGCACATTGGCCCTGGCCGAGGCGATCAAGGTCACTCGGCGCCAGCTGGAGCGCCTGTTTCGTTTGCACCTGAATGACACCCCGAGCAATTTCTACCTCGGCCTGCGCCTGGAAAAGGCCCGGCAACTGCTGCGCCAGAGCGACATGAGCGTGCTGGAAGTGAGTATTGCGTGCGGGTTTGAATCGCCGTCGTATTTCACCCGCAGTTACCGCGCGCGGTTTGCCAAGTGCCCACGGGAGGATCGGCGACGGGAGGTGGTTTGATCATTTTTTAGCCAATTATAGTGGCGACTATAAATTATAGTTGCCGCCATAATTGGGTATAAAACTCAATTTCAGAGCTGCACCGAGTATCAGTGTGGCTTATTTCTTAAGCAGGGCCGAGCAGGCGGCTTTGTAGGCTTCGTGCTGGTACTTGTTGAGCGTCGCGGGCAGATCAAAATTGTGCTTCTTGTTCTGCGCATTAATAGTCTGTGGCGACAACAACGTCACCTCCACACCGTCGAGCAACTGAAACACCCCTTCAATCTTGAACGTGGTCGGCCCGCCGGCAAATTCACCCTTCTTGCTGCGCTTCTTGATCGCGATGCGCTCGATGCCATTGGCCTGCACAAACGCCTTCACTTGCGCGGCGAAGGCTTTGACGTTGGCGGCTTCGTCGTCGTCTTCCAGGGCGATCTTCTTGGTGGCCAGGGCGACGTGGCTCAGCACTTGGTTGTCCAGGGAGGCGACGGCGATGATGGCTTCGCTGCCTTTGATTTCGATGCCGCAAGTCTTCATGAATAGCCTTGTTTCAAACGGAAAGTGCCGGGGATTGTCGCTTATTCCTGCCCAATCGACTCCAAAAACTCCGACCGCTCGTCACTCATGCGCGCCAGGCAGTCATTCACTGCAATCGAATAGGCCTTGGTGCCCGTTACCGCCGGGAAGGTGTCCACGGCGCAATCGGCATCCCGCAGTTTTTCCCACTTCTGCTGGGCATCCTTCAGACGAGCGGTAATGTCTGCCAGCTTGGTTTTGTCGCTGCCGTAGGTCGCCGCCATGCGTTCCAGCAGGCCCTGGTAGTTATCCTTGAGCAGTTGCTCGGCGGTGGTTTTGTTGTAGGTAGCGCATTCCAGGGTTTGTTTGTCGTTTTCGATGCCATCGCACGGGGTGCTGTCGGTGTCTTCGGCCGCGTGGACGCCGGTTGCGATGAGTGCCAAAGCCAGGAAAATCGATTTCATTGCGCCGTCTCATATCAGGTGTGCGGGAATTCTGGCCCAAGAGTAGGACAAAGAACAGTCGTCAGTCAGGCCTCTGTTCTTAGCCTTTGTCGTGGATTGACGCTTTCGGCAATTCCCCTGTCGTTTTTGCACCCGGCTCTGTCGGCCCCTGGGCATATGCTGGCCCCAAAGCGCCGGCAGACGATTCGGCGCATGAATCGCCAATAAGGGGACGCCTGATGAGCCCAGCCGAATTGCACGCCGACAGCATCGTTATCGACGGGCTGATTATTGCCAAGTGGAACCGCGACCTGTTCGAGGACATGCGCAAAGGCGGCCTCACCGCCGCCAACTGCACCGTGTCGGTGTGGGAAGGGTTCCAGGCCACCATCAATAACATCGTGGCCAGCCAGACCCTGATCCGTGAAAACAGCGACCTGGTGATCCCGGTGAAAACCACCGCCGACATCCGCCGCGCCAAGGAGCAGGGCAAGACCGGCATTATCTTCGGCTTCCAGAATGCCCACGCGTTTGAAGACCAGCTCGGCTACGTCGAGATCTTCAAGCAGCTCGGCGTTGGCGTGGTGCAGATGTGCTACAACACCCAGAACCTCGTCGGCACCGGCTGCTACGAGCGTGATGGCGGCCTGTCGGGTTTTGGTCGTGAGATCGTCGCCGAGATGAACCGCGTCGGCATCATGTGCGACCTGTCCCACGTCGGCTCCAAGACCAGCGAAGAAGTCATCCTCGAATCGAAAAAACCGGTGTGCTACTCCCACTGCCTGCCGTCCGGGCTCAAAGAGCACCCGCGCAACAAGTCCGATGAAGAACTCAAGTTCATTGCCGACCACGGCGGGTTTGTCGGCGTGACCATGTTTGCGCCGTTCCTGGCCAAGGGCATCGATTCGACCATCGACGACTACGCCGAAGCCATCGAATACACCATGAATATCGTCGGCGAAGACGCCATTGGCATCGGCACCGACTTCACCCAGGGCCATGGCCAGGATTTCTTCGAAATGCTGACCCATGACAAGGGCTACGCCCGCCGCCTGACCAGCTTCGGCAAGATCATCAACCCGCTGGGCATCCGCACCGTGGGCGAGTTCCCCAACCTCACCGAAACCCTGCTCAAGCGCGGCCACCCCGAGCGCGTGGTCCGCAAGATCATGGGCGAAAACTGGGTCAACGTCCTCAAGGACGTCTGGGGCGAATAAGCCACCGCCAACACATCTTCTCCCCCGGCCGTCCGCGCCCGGGGGCATTAACAAGAATTTTTCTGGAGTTAAGTTTCCATGGCCAAGATCGCCCCGCAATTGCCAATCGAAGTCGACAGCGAGACCGGTGTCTGGACCTCCGACGCCCTGCCAATGCTGTACGTGCCGCGCCATTTCTTCGTCAACAACCACATCGGTATCGAAGAAGTGCTGGGCGCCGAGGCCTATGCCGAGATCCTCTACAAAGCCGGCTACAAATCCGCCTGGCACTGGTGTGAAAAAGAAGCCGAATGCCACGGCCTGGAAGGCGTCGCGGTGTTCGAGCACTACATGAAGCGCCTGTCGCAACGCGGCTGGGGCCTGTTCAAGATCCAGGACATCGACCTCGACAAAGGCACCGCCAGCGTCAAGCTGGAACACTCGGCCTTCGTCTACGTGTACGGCAAGGTCGGGCGCAAAGTCGACTACATGTTCACCGGCTGGTTTGCCGGTGCCATGGACCAGATCCTGCAAGCGCGTGGCAGCAAGATCCGCACAGTCGCCGAACAAGTCTACGGAGGCTCCGAAGAGGGCCACGATGATGGCTTGTTCACCGTCAAGCCGTTGTAAGCCGAGGACCGTGCCATGGCTTTCGAAGCAATGTTTGCGCCGATCCAGATCGGCAAACTGACCATCCGCAACCGCGTGCTCAGTACTGCCCACGCCGAGGTGTATGCCACCGACGGCGGGATGACCACCGACCGCTATGTGAAGTATTACGAAGAGAAAGCCAAGGGCGGTATCGGCCTGGCGATCTGCGGCGGCTCCTCCGTGGTGGCGATCGACAGCCCCCAGGAATGGTGGAGCTCGGTGAACCTGTCCACCGACCGTATCATCCCGCACTTCCAGAACCTGGCTGACGCCATGCACAAGCATGGCGCCAAGATCATGATCCAGATTACCCACATGGGCCGTCGCTCGCGTTGGGACGGTTTCAACTGGCCGACCCTGATGTCGCCGTCCGGCGTACGTGAGCCGGTGCACCGTGCCACCTGCAAGACCATCGAGCCGGAAGAAATCTGGCGCGTGATCGGCAACTATGCCCAGGCCGCACGCCGCGCCAAGGCCGGTGGCCTGGACGGTGTGGAACTGTCCGCCGTGCACCAGCACATGATCGACCAGTTCTGGAGCCCGCGCGTCAACAAGCGTACCGACGAATGGGGCGGCACCTTTGAAGGCCGTATGAAGTTCGGCCTGGAAGTGCTGAAGGCCGTGCGCGCCGAGGTCGGTGACGACTTCTGCGTAGGCATGCGCCTGTGCGGTGACGAGTTCCACCCGGACGGCTTGTCCCACGAGGACATGAAGCAGATCGCCAAGTATTACGACGACACCGGCATGCTCGATTTCATCGGCGTGGTGGGTTCGGGCTGCGACACCCACAACACCCTGGCCAACGTGATCCCCAACATGAGCTACCCGCCGGAGCCGTTCCTGCACCTGGCGGCCGGGATCAAGGAAGTGGTGAAGGTCCCGGTGCTGCACGCGCAGAACATCAAGGACCCGAACCAGGCCACCCGCATCCTGGAAGGCGGTTATGTGGACATGGTCGGCATGACCCGTGCACACATCGCCGACCCGCACTTGATCGCCAAGATCAAGATGGGCCAGATCGACCAGATCAAGCAGTGTGTGGGCGCCAACTACTGCATCGACCGCCAGTATCAGGGGCTGGACGTGCTGTGCATCCAGAACGCCGCGACCTCCCGTGAATACATGGGCGTGCCGCACATCATCGAAAAAACCACCGGCGTCAAACGCAAGGTCGTGGTGGTCGGTGCCGGTCCTGCCGGGATGGAAGCCGCGCGCGTGGCGGCCGAACGTGGCCACGACGTGACCCTGCTGGAAAAGAAAGAATTCATCGGCGGGCAAATCACCACCGCGTCCAAAGCCCCGCAACGCGACCAGATCGCCGGCATCACCCGCTGGTATCAGCTGGAGCTGGCGCGTTTGAAAGTCGACCTGCGCCTGGGCGTCGCGGCCGACGCCGACACCATCATGGACCTGCGTCCAGACGTGGTAGTGCTGGCGGTCGGTGGCCATCCGAACGTGGAACAGAACGAACACTGGGGCGCGGCTGAAGGCCTGGTGGTCAGCAGCTGGGACGTGCTCGACGGCAAGGTTGCACCGGGCAAGAACGTGCTGGTCTACGACACTATTTGCGAGTTCACCGGCATGTCGGTGGCGGACTTCCTCGCGGACAAAGGCAGCCAGGTCGAGATCGTCACCGACGACATCAAGCCGGGCGTGGCCATCGGCGGTACGTCGTTCCCGACCTACTACCGCAGCATGTACCCCAAGGAAGTGATCATGACCGGCGACATGATGCTGGAAAAGGTCTACCGCGAGGGCGACAAGCTGGTGGCGGTGCTGGAGAACGAATACACCGGCGCCAAAGAGGAGCGGGTGGTCGATCAGGTCGTCGTCGAGAACGGCGTGCGTCCGGATGAAGCCATCTACTACGCCCTCAAGGAAGGCTCGCGCAACAAGGGCCAGATCGACGTCGAAGCGCTGTTCGCGATCAAACCGCAACCGTGCCTGAGCGAGACGGGCGATGGGTACTTGCTGTTCCGCATCGGTGACTGTGTGGCGCAGCGCAATACCCACGCTGCGATCTACGACGCCCTGCGCCTGTGCAAGGATTTCTGACCCAGCCTTGAACCAATGTGTACTCGGTCAAAAATGTGGGAGCGGGCTTGCTCGCGAATGCGGTGAATCAGCCACCGAATGCGTCAGCTGACACACCGCATTCGCGAGCAAGCCCGCTCCCACATTTGGGGCCAGTTTCACAGTAGACCTGTGTGGTCTTTGGGAGCTTCACCATGTTGAACACCCTGCTTCCCATTTTATTGTTTGCCGCCCTGGGCCTCGCCGTCCTCGGCGCCCTGCGCCGGGTAAACATGTGGCGCCGTGGCCGCGCGTCCAAAGTCGACCTGCTGGGCGGCCTGCTGGCCATGCCCAAGCGCTACATGGTCGATTTGCACCACGTGGTCGCCCGCGACAAATACATCGCCAACACCCACGTCGCCACGGCGCTGGGCTTTGTGCTGTCGGCGTTGCTGGCGATCCTGGTGCACGGTTTCGGCCTGCACAACCGCATCCTTGGCTATGCCTTGCTGCTCGCCTCGGTACTGATGTTTGTCGGCGCCACCTTTGTCTACCTGCGTCGGCGCAACCCGCCGGCACGCCTGTCGAAAGGCCCGTGGATGCGCCTGCCGAAAAGCCTGATGGCGTTCTCGGTGAGCTTCTTCCTGGTGACCCTGCCAGTGGCCGGGATTCTGCCGGCGGACTTCGGCGGCTGGCTGCTCGCCGCGCTGCTCAGCGTAGGTGTGTTGTGGGGCGTGTCCGAAATGTTCTTCGGCATGACCTGGGGCGGCCCGATGAAACACGCCTTCGCCGGTGCCCTGCACCTGGCCTGGCACCGTCGCGCCGAACGTTTCGGCGGCGGCCGTTCCACCGGCCTGAAGCCGCTGGACCTGAGCGACAAAACCGCGCCCCTGGGCGTGGAAAAACCCAAGGATTTCACCTGGAACCAACTGCTCGGTTTCGACGCCTGCGTGCAGTGCGGCAAGTGCGAAGCCGCGTGCCCGGCATTCGCCGCCGGGCAGCCACTGAACCCGAAAAAACTGATCCAGGACATGGTGGTCGGCCTGGCCGGTGGCACCGATGCCAAGTTCGCCGGGAGCCCGTACCCAGGCAAAGCCATCGGTGAACACAGCGGCAACCCACATCAGCCGATCGTCAATGGCCTGGTGGACGCCGAGACCCTATGGTCGTGCACCACCTGCCGCGCCTGCGTGGAAGAGTGCCCGATGATGATCGAGCACGTGGACGCCATCGTCGACATGCGCCGCCACCTCACCCTGGAAAAGGGCGCCACGCCGAACAAGGGCGCCGAAGTCCTCGAAAACCTGATCGCCACCGACAACCCTGGCGGCTTCGCACCGGGGGGGCGCTTGAATTGGGCGGCGGATCTGAACCTGCCGTTGCTCAGCGACAAAGGCAGTGCCGACGTGCTGTTCTGGGTCGGCGACGGTGCTTTCGACATGCGCAACCAACGCACCCTGCGTGCGTTCGTCAAAGTGCTCAAGGCCGCCAATGTCGACTTCGCCGTACTTGGCCTCGAAGAGCGCGACAGCGGTGATGTGGCCCGACGCCTGGGCGATGAAGCCACCTTCCAACTGCTGGCCTCGCGCAATATCCAGACCCTGGCCAAGTACAGCTTCAAGCGCATCGTTACTTGCGATCCGCACAGTTTCCACGTGCTGAAAAACGAGTACGGCTCCTTCAACGGCCACTACCTCGTGCAGCACCACAGCACCTTCATGGCCGAGCTGATCGGCGAAGGCGCGCTGAACCTGGGCCAGCACAAAGGCAACAGCGTGACCTATCACGACCCGTGCTACCTGGGCCGCTACAACGGCGAGTACGAGGCACCGCGCCAAGTGCTGCGTGCGCTGGGCATCGAGGTCAAGGAGATGCAACGCTCGGGCTTCCGTTCCCGCTGCTGCGGCGGTGGTGGCGGCGCGCCGATCACCGACATTCCCGGCAAGCAACGTATCCCCGATATGCGCATGGAAGACATCCGCGAAACCGGCGCCGAACTGGTGGCCGTGGGTTGTCCACAGTGCACGGCGATGCTCGAAGGCGTGGTTGAACCGCGGCCGTTGATCAAGGACATCGCCGAGCTGGTGGCCGACGCATTGCTTGAAGACGCCGCACCGAGCAAAGCCCCTTTAAAGCGTGAACCTGCGGAGGTGCACTGATGAGCGACATTATCCGCCGCGACCCCCGTGCCGAATGGATCGCCCGCAACCGTCTGCACCCGCTGCACGCAGCGATGCAGCCCGTACAACATAGCTGGATGGGGCCTAACGGCATCGTCCGCAAGAACGTGCATGGCGTCGGTTTTATCGGCCCCAACGGCATCAAGCGCATCGACCGCAGCGGCGCCCAGCAGGGCGGCGCGGCCAAACGCACGGCGGCAGTGCAAGTGCAGTTGCCGCTGCATCAGGTGGCGGCGCCGGCGTTCTACATCAACGTGGTGCCGGACATGGTCGGTGGCCGCCTGAGCAGCCACGACCGCGACCTGCTCGGCCTCGCCCGGCAACTCGCCGGCAGCGACGGCGCAGTGCTGGCGGTGGTGTTTGGCGAGCATAAGGAAAACACGTTTGCCACTGCGGGCGTGGATCGCCTGCTGGTGCTGGAAGGCCACGAGTTCGACGGTTATTCACCGGAGCAACGCGTGCAAGGTTTGCGGGCTGTGGATAACCAGTTCAACCCGCGTCACTGGCTGCTGCCGGACAGCCGCAGTGGCGGTGGGGAACTGGGACGACGGTTTGCCGCCAGCCTCAAGGAGCGTCCGGCCACGCGGGTGTGGCAGATCAAGGGCGACGAGTGCATCGGCCGTGCCGGCGCGGGCCAGGAAGACCTGGCCCGGCCACTGCCGCGCCTGATCCTGGCTGCCGTGGAATGCGCTGAACCCGTCAGCGAAACCCGGCACGAAGTGCTGCCCGTGGAGTTATCCACAACCCTGGCGCGCAGCCTGCCGCGTATCGAGGACCTCGGCGCGGTGGCCGTGGACCCGGCAGCGATTCCGATGGCCGAGGCGGAGTTCATTTTCTCTGGCGGCAACGGCGTGAAGGACTGGGCGCTGTTCCACCAGACTGCCGCCGCACTGGGTGCCACCGAAGGCGCTTCGCGGGTGGCAGTGGACGATGGCTTCATGGGCCGTGATCGCCAGGTCGGCGCCAGCGGCACCTGGGTCACCGCCCGGGTCTACGTGGCCGTGGGGATTTCCGGGGCGATCCAGCACCTGCAAGGCATCGGCGCCTGCGACAAGGTGGTGGCGATCAACCTCGATCCGAGCTGCGACATGATCAAGCGTGCCGACCTGTCGGTGATCGGCGAAAGTGCCGCGATCCTGCAAGCCTTGATCGCTGCAGTCGAGACCTACCGCAACGGCGCCAAGCGCGATGCCGCTTAAGGACATGACCATGACCACGAATGTAATCAGCCTGGTGTCCATCGGCGCCCACCCAACCTCCGGGCGCCCGCGCCGCGCCGAGCAGGACGCGCGCGCGGTGGAGCTGGGCCTGCAACTGGCTGGGGATACATTGCAGGTGCTGCATGCCGGCAACATCGCCGAGCCGACCTTGCGCAGTTATTTGGGCATGGGCTTGCCGCAACTGCATGTGCTGGAACAACCGGCGGGCAGCGATGCCTTGCCGGTGCTCAGTGAATACTTGCGCGATGCCGGTGCCCACGTGGTGCTCGCCGGCAGCCAGGCGGAAACCGGCGAAGGTTCGGGCATGTTGCCGTTCCTGCTCGCCGAGCAACTGGGCTGGCCGTTGATTGTCGGGTTGGCGCAAGTGGAGTCCATCGACGGCGGCGTGGCCCATGTGCTGCAAGCCTTGCCTCGCGGCCAGCGGCGGCGCTTGAAGGTGCGCCTGCCGTTTTTGGCCACGGTGGACAACGCCGCGCCCAAGCCCCGGCAAAGTGCCTACGGCCCGGCGCAACGTGGTGATTTGGCGGCGCATGAGGTTGAGGTGGCAGAAGATGAACTGTTCAACGCCGCAGTGCTGCAACCGGCCAAGCCACGGCCCAAGCGTTTGAAGGTGATCAAGGCCAAGAGCGGTGCCGACCGGATGAAAGCCGCGACGGCCAAGGCCAGTGGCGGTGGTGGGCAAGTGCTCAAGGGTGTGAGCGCGGAGGAGGGCGCCCAGGCGATCCTCAAGTTGTTGGTGGAAGAGGGTGTAGTCCGCTAACTAGAGAACCCTGCAAAAGCATGTGGGAGCTGGCTCGCCTGCGATAGCGGTCCATCAGCTAAGGCTGTGCAAGCTGACCCGCCGCCATCGCAGGCAAGCCAGCCCCTACAATTGATTTTCATTGTGCCTGTGGGGCTTGAGGTGTCGGCACCGGCGCTGGCTTGGGCAGCAATTCCGGCAACGGCGGCGGCAGCGGTGCCCAGTTGGCATTCGGTTGCTGCATCGGTGGCGGTATCGAGGGCGTCGGATCGCCACCGGTAGGCTTGAGAGTCATCTTCTCGGTGGTGTCGCGCAGAATCATGCCCTCCGTCGAACTGCGCGCCTCGGTGCCGCTGTGGAAGGTGCTGATCTGGGAAATCGGCAGGTCGAGGTTGCGTTCGATCCTGGGAGTCAGCAGCAGGATGATCTCGGTTTTCTGCTGGGTACTCTGATTGGTGCCAAACAGCTTTTTGCCGATCCATGGGATCTGGCTCAACCACGGCAAGCCCGAGCCGTCATCGACGTCGGCGGTGCGGATCAGCCCTGAGACCACCTGGGTTTCATTGTTGCGCGCCGTGAGCAAGGTTCTGGTCGAGCGCGAACCCAATTCAAAAGTGGCAGGCACATTTTCCGAGCCGGCAATGCGCTTGGTGATATGGCTCATCTCCACATCCACTTCCAGGTTCACCTCATCGCTGAGGCTGATATTGGGCTTGACCCTGATCTGTAGTCCCACGTCCTGGTACGCCACGGATGAGGTGGTGACCAGGTTGGCCGTCGTGGTGGTGACCACGGGGATCTTGTCGCCGATATTGACCTGGGCCTCTTCGCGATTGCGCACCCGTACCCGAGGGTTGGCCAGGGTCACGGTGTTGCCGCTGCGTTGCAGCATATTGATGCGGGCCGAGGTGCTGCCTGAGTCCAGCAGGATGTTATCGCCATTGATCCCGCGCAGCGCACTCAGCGGCACACCCGCGAGCCCCGCAGGTACGTTGGCCAGGTTGCCCACCGACAAGCCGAGACTCTCCGGGTACTGGATGCCCAGATTCAGTTCATCCGTCAGGCTGACCTCCAGCACCTGAATGTCGATAGTGACCTCCGATTGCGCAATATCGATGGCCTCGACCATCTTCTCCACCGCACTCAACGTATCCAGCCCATCGCGCACAATCACCGCATTCAGGCGCTCGTCCACCAGCACTTCCTTGGGTTTGAGCACTTGCTTGATCTCGGCGGCGACGATCTTTGCGTCACCATGGCTGAGGTAAAAGGTGCGCACGGCCAGCTCACGGTATTCACGCTCTTTGTCGGGGCGCTTGGGGTACACGAGGATCGTATTGTTGTTGAGGATTTTCTTGTCCAGGCCCTGGGTGGTGAGTAGCAGGTTCAGCGCATCTTCGGCGGTAGTGCGGCTGGCGGACATGCTCGCCGAGGCGCTGGGATTGACGTCTTTGTCGATGACGAAATTGACCCCCGACAGCCGCGCTATCGTCTCGAAGATCGTGCTCAGGCTCTGGGCGCTGAACTCCAGGCTCAGGGGTTTGCGCATGGCTTCGGACAGGTCGGCGCTCAGGTAGTCGGCACTCACCAACTCGCGGGTCAGGGCGTTGCGAAAATCCAGGGCCTCTCGGTAGTTGGGTTTTTGCGCAATGATCTGGCGCACCAGATTGAGCGCTTCGACCGGGTTGGCGCGTTTCATTTCATAGGCCCGCGCCAGTTGCGGGCGCAGTTGTTTCATCGCCTCGATGCTCTGGATTTCCTGGCGGGCGCCGAGGTTGCCGGGGTCGTACTTGAGGATGATTTGCAGCGCGCGAATGGCGGCCGCGTCGTCGCCGCGCACCAGTGCGGCGCTGGCTTCGCGGCTGTATTGGGCGACCAGCAACTCCAGCTTGCTGAATTGGGCGGTGCGCAATTTCACATCGTCGGGCGCCTGTTTGGCTTCGGCTTGCAGCACTTCGACCGAGCGCACGATGTCGCCTTGCTGGCGCAGTTCGTCACTGTGCTTGATCGCTCGATCGGTCTCGCAGCCGGTAAGCAATATCAGCACCAGGCCCAGGGGAATCGATGTACGCATCCACATGATCATTCCCCTTCATCAGTGAGTATCCAGGCGCAAGGTGCTGACATGCTTGAGCGGCATGTAGGTCAGCACCACGAGCGTGTCGGTGAGTTTGTCCAGCCGGTAGTGCGCGTCGAGCATCTTGCCGGGCACGATACGTCCCGGTACGGAGCAGCGGTTGCACAGGGTGTATTGGCTGCCGTTGCCTTGCAGCACGACGATTTTCGCTTGGTTCTCGTAGCGCCATTGCGCACTGACAGTGAATGGCAGCGGCGGCGGTTTGGGCGGCGAGTTATCCACAGGTATCGGCGGTGGCGGCGGGGGTGTCCAGGTTTGCGCGGGGAACAGCTCGACCATGGCCGCCGGTGCGTGCACGGGCTGGGGTGCCGGTGCGGCGGCCACCGGCTTGGCGGCCACTGCCGTGGGAGCGCTGACCGGGCTGTCCGGCGTGTCCTGCCAGAACAGCCAGGCGCAGCCGATGACGGTGAGCAGCAACAGCACGCGTAGATAGAGAGGCAGCTTCATTGCGTCACCCCCAGCAGGCTGATCTTGAGGTTGATGTTCAGCCGGCTGCTGATGATCTCCTTGCGTTCCAGCATGAGGTTTTCAATGCGCACTGCCGGCTGTTGCGCGATGTCCACCAACGCCTCGCGCAGTAGGCTGTAGGGCCCGACCAACGGGATTTCCACGTCCAGGCGTTGCAGCCCGGTGTCGCCGGGGGCGGAGTAGGCCAGGGTGGTTTGCTCGATCACGAAGCCGCGTTGGGTGAGGGAGCCCAGCAGCTGTTCCAGGCGCAGCGCAAAGTCGTCGGCACTGGGCATTTTTTCGACGGCCGCAGGCTCTGTGACTTGCACGTCCTGGGGCCGTTCGGCGATGCCGGCCTCCAGTTCCTGGCGGCGCTGGCGGTCGACGATGCCCGCCGGTTGAATCACCGTGACTTCGACCACCAGTGCAGTCGCCATCACGGCCAATGCCAGCAGCCCCCAGGAGCCCAGGCGCCGTTGCCATTGCATGAGGTGCCAGCGCACGCGCGGCAGGTGACGAGTCAACGCGTCCATGGGCGATTACCCCGCGCCCACGGCGATCTTGACCTGCACCGGGTGTTGCGGGTCATTGGTCTTGAGGGTGCTTTGTTGCAGGTTCACATGCAGCCGCGGCTGGGCCTTGAGCCGTTCGACAAATCGGAACGCATCGCCCAGCCGCCTGGCCTCCAGTTCCATGTGCAACAGCTGGGCCTGGGTGTTGACCTCGACCCGGGTCAGGGCCACGTCGGGGGACCAGGCTTGCGCCACGGCGTCGATCAGCGCGAAGGGTGTCGCCGCTTGCTTGGATAGCGCTGCCAGCTGTTGTTTCTGCCGGGGCGACAGGCGACTCGCAGCCTGGATCAATTGCTCCTGGCGTCGCGTCAGCTCGATGAACTGCTGCTCCCGTGCATCGGTCTGGCGTTGCTGCTGGTCCATGCGCTGCCAGTGCAACCAGGTGTTGAGCAGCACTCCCAGCGTGAGCAGCCACAGCACGGCGACCAGCGGCCGATTGACGCCGTCGGGGCGTTGCAAGTCCACCGCTGGCGCCTGGGGCGTGCGCAGGGTGTGCCAGGCGCTGGCGAGCCGGGATTTCATGTGGACGATTCCTCCAGCCACGGATGCAAGGGCCCCAGCCAGGGCGAGACAGGGCGATTGGCGACGATCAGCGTCGCCGTCGCCTGTTGCTGTGCCAGCAGGTCGGCGGTGAACAGGTTGTCGCTCAAGTGGCTGTCGGGGCGGGTGGGCAGCACGCACACCTGGGACGGCGCGCCGCTGTGTCGATACAGGCAACTGAGGCCGCTGGCTTCGGGGACGGCCAGCACGCAGTCTTCGGGCAGGTATCGCCAGTAACGCTGGGCCACGGCCGTGAGCAGCGGTGTGCAGCTCACCAGGGGCAGGTGCGCCAGCTTGAACAGCTCGCGGATGTCTTGCAGCAGGTCCCGTGGCAGGGCCACCGCCAGGCGATCGCGGCCGAAGCTACTGTTGGCGACCTGGACCTGCCAGTGTTCGCTGTCGATACCGGCCTGTTGGCTGAACGTGGCTTCGGCGAAGCCCTGCCAGTCAGTGTGGCGATGCAGGTCGTCTTGCCACGGCAGCATCAGGTAATGCACGTGGGGAAACCCCAGCAGCACGCTGGCCCGGTCCAGAAAGCGCACGCGACCGCGCGGCGCCTGTGCGAGCAGTTCGGCGCAGGCGGCCAAGGGTTCGCCGGCCTGTTCCGCGCGCCATACCGTTGCACCGCGCCAGCGCGGGCGCGCAGCCCAGACGGCGCCGCTGCTGTGCAGCCACACCACATGCTCAATGAAAGGGAAGGACACGGAGGATCTCCTTGATCGTGGTGTGGCCCTGGGCGGCATGGGCCAGGCCGATCTCACGCATGAACACATGGCCAGTCTCACGCGCCAGCTCGCGCAAGGTGGCTGCCGAGCTGCGGTTGAGCAGGCCCTCCTTGATGCTGTCGTTCAGCGTGAGCACTTCCGCCAGGGCGAGCCGTCCGCGATAACCCGTGTGACGACAGGCGTCGCAGCCTTTGCCCGCGCGGTAGTGGCCGTGTTTGAGTTGGTCATCGGCAAGCTGGACGAGGCGGGCGCTGTCGGCGTCGGGTTCGGCATTCACCGCACAATCCGGACACACCCGCCGCACCAGCCGCTGCGCGACCACACCGTTGAGGGCTTCGACGAAGCTGGCCGGGTCCACGTCCATGTAGGTAAAGCGTTCAAGCACGCTGAACGCGCTGTTGGCGTGCACCGAGGACATCACCAGATGCCCGGTGAGTGCCGCTTGCACCGCGATGCCGGCGGTTTCGCCATCGCGGATTTCCCCGACCAGAATGGTGTCGGGGTCATGGCGCAGGATAGAGCGCAGACCGCGGGCGAAGGTCAGCCCCTTTTTGTCATTCACCGGAATCTGCAGCACACCGGGTAGTTCGTATTCCACCGGATCTTCGATGGTGATGATTTTTTTCTCGCCGGTGTTGATCTCCGACAGGGTCGCGTACAGCGTGGTGGATTTGCCGCTGCCGGTGGGCCCGGTCACCAGCAGCATGCCGTAGGGCTCGCTGGCCAGCAGGCGGATGCGGGCGATGGTGTCGGCGGCGAGGCCGAGGCTTTCCAGGCTCAGGGATTCACCGCGCTGGGACTTGTCGAGAATCCGCAGCACCGCGCCTTCGCCATGGATGCTGGGCATGATCGACGCACGAAAATCCACCTCACGGCCTTGGATCTTCATCTTGAATCGCCCGTCCTGGGGCACCCGGCGCTCGCCGATGTCCAGTTCCGACAGGACCTTGATCCGCGACAGCGCCTGCTCGGCCATGTCCAGGCCGTTGGCCTTGCCCATCGCTTGCAGCACACCGTCGATGCGGTATTTGATGTCCAGGCCTTCGGGGTTGGTCTCCAGGTGGATGTCGCTGGCGCGGCTTTGCAGCGCATCAAACAACATGGAGTTGATCAGGCGCACCACGGGGTTGTCGTCGCGGGCGATGCTGCTCAGGGAGATTTCCTGGGCGGCCTGGCCGACGCGGGCGTCTTCATTGTCCTCGCCAAAGGGCTGCATCACGCGCTGGCTGGTTTCGGCGAGCGCCAACTGGGCCTTGACCGCGCCCGGCAGGCTCATCGCCAGGGGCAGTGAATGCAGGTTGGGAGTGGACTGGATCCAGTGCCGATTGGCCAGGGTGAACGGGTCGCCGAGCACCAGGCAGGGGTGGCCCTGGTAGTCCAGGGGCAGCACGTTGTGCATCAGCGATTGGGGCAGTGGCAGCAGGTCGAAACGCCAATGGCTTTCCGTCAGGTGCTTGGGTTTGATCGGCGTCAGGCCCAGGGGGGTGGCGATGGTTGCGAGTTGATCGGGTGCCTTGTCCAGCACTTCCAGCAGGTAGTTGGCCAGGGACATCGAGCGTTGTTGCGCCAATGCTTGCCATTGCCGTGTCTGTTCGCTCATGGCGCTACCCTTGAATGGAACCTGCCAGTTCGAAGATCGGCATGTACAACATGAACACGATCAGGCCGATCAAGCCGCCCACCACCAGCATCAACAGAGGCTCGAAAACTTTGCTGAAGAGTTCGATGGCGCGTTCCAGCGCTTCATCGTGAAATTGCGCAATGCGCTCGCACATCGCCGCCAGTTCACCGCTCTGTTCACCGACCCGTAACAGGCGTTCGGCGACGGCGGTGGTCAGTTGATGGCGGGCCAGGGACGTGGACAGCGGCTGCCCGGCCTGGATGTCGGTCATGGCCTGGCGCAGCGCGCCCTGACGCTCGGCGGGCAGTAGTGCGCCGGACATGTGCACCGCCGTGACCACGGGCATCCCGCCCATCAGCAACATGCCGGCGGTGCGGTAGAACCGCGCGAGGATAAACAGCGTGCGCTGGGCGCCGAGGCTGGGGATCTTCCAGAACAGGTCGGCGACGCGCCGCTTGAACGCGGCGCTGCGCAACAGCAGCACCAGGCCGACAATTGCCAGCGCCACGCCGATCAATAGTTCGCTGCCACGGGTCTCCACCAGCGCGCCCCACCACACCATGAAACGTGCGGTGGCGGGCAGGTCGGTGACCGAGTCGAACACCGAGGCGAAGCGCGGGATCACGAAAAACAGCAGGAACAACAGGATCAAGGCGCCGACGCTGAGCACCACCAAGGGGTACATCAGCGCACCGCTGACGCGTTTTTTCACTGTCTCCAAGTGCGCCTCGAAATGGTGATAACGACGCAGCGCCACCGCCAATTGGCCGCTGTGTTCCGAGGACGCCACGGTGGCGATCAGCAACTCGGGAAAGGTCTGTGGCTTGAGCTGCATGGCCTTGGACAGTGAGTTGCCCTCGTACATCGATGCCAGCAAGTCGCTCATCACCTGGCGGTTGATCCCCGGCGGCGCCTTGTCGCGCAGGGTCTCCACGGCTTCCACCAGCACCAGGCCGGCGTCGAGCAACACCACCAACTCCTGGATAAACAGGCCCAGGGCGAACTTGGCGCGGCGGCTGGGCAACTTGAGCTGGCGACGGGTTTTCAGTGAGACAACCTGGGCGCCATCGGCTTGCAGTTGCTGGCGCGCCTGGGCGAGGTCGCTGGCTTGCAGGCGCAGGGTCTGCAAATGGCCGTCACGGATGATGCGGGCGTCGATGTCGATCATGGTGCCGGCCTCGCCAGTTGCTCGCGCTGTTGCAGCAACGCGCCGTAGTAGCGCCATACCGCCAGCGCATAGCTGGAACGGCGCGCCTCACGATCCGGCCGGCCCCCCGCGTTGTAGGCCCCGACCGCCTGCCAGCCATAGCCGGTCTGTTGGATAAACCCGGCGAGGATCCATGCGCCGACCATCACGCTGGTGCAGGGCTGGCTGATCAATTGTTGTTCGGTAATGCCCCAGCGGGCGAGGGCGGGCAAGTGGCGGCTGTTGATCTGCATCAGGCCCAGGTCCTGGCTGCCGTCGCCGTTGAGATTGCGTGCGTTGGGGTTGAGGTTGGATTCGACCTTGGCGATGGCGTACAGCAACAGCGGATCGACGTGATAACGGCTGGCCGCCAACTGCCAACAGTCGGCCTGGGCGGTGCCCACGAGGCACAGCAAGGTCAGGGCGATCCGCAGCGTGTGCATGTCAGAGTCCGTAGACGATGTCGGCGTAGGTGTTTACACCGCCGGCCTTGCCATCGCGGCCCAGCGAGATGATCTCGGCATCGTTGGGCGGGGTGCCGGGGTTCTTGAAAATGTACGGGTTGCCCCAGGGGTCTGGCGGCAGCGTTTTCAGATACGGCCCCTGCCAGTTCGCTGCGTTGGCGGGGCGGGTAGTGAGGGCGTTGAGGCCCAGGGTTTCGTCGGGGTAGTTGCCGTTGTCCAGGCGGTACTGGTTCAAGGCATCCGCGATGGACTTCATCTGGCCCTGGGCGGTTTGGACTTTGGCCAGCTCGAGCCGGTCGAACATTTTGGGACCAACGTAGCCGGCGAGGAGCGCGATGATCAGCAGGACGACGAGCAGCTCCAGCAGGGTGAAGCCGTGTTGGGGGTTGTGGATAAGCGTGCGTGTGCGCATGGCGATACCCGACGGTTGTGTGTAACTCTTCCGGCCCGCGTTTTTGAAGCGGGCACCGCCGGTAGGACTGCGTCAGTTAAGAAATGAACATCTGTTGTTGGAGACATAATTCCAAGTGATAGGTGAAATATAGCGTTACTTGATATGCAGTATGAGCGAGGCACATATAACGTTTAGCACTCAGAAATAGTGAATTATTGAATAACGTTTCAAACAACGCCGTACATTGTGTACGGCGTTGTTTTACCCGTGTTCACCTCTGGTCGTTATTGTTTCTCCCACGCTTGGCTCCACGCGAGCCCTTTACCGGGTTCATAGTAGAGAGGCGAGCCGTCGCACCATGGTTTTTGCAGGCACTTATAGTTCTCTCCATTATGGGAGTAGATTTTACCGGCTTCATGCGATCCGCTTGGTACATACGGACCGTCGGGCTGTTGTCCGCCGGTTGCTGGCGTAACGGTAACGTCCTGTTCAGCCTGGGCTGTTTTATTGTTCTGAGCGTCCAGTACGTTCAAACGCACCTTGTGCACCGTTGTCTGAGGGACGCCTACGGTCACACCGTTCAACGTGACTTGGTCGTACGGTGCAGCCATACCGATGAAGCCCCAGCTGTATTTCAATTGACCGTTGTATCCAACTGACTGGCTGGCGCTGAAGGTAAACGGCTTGCCGGACTGGAGGGTAGTGGGGCCGGAAATCCGCGCGATCGGAGCGGTAGGGTTGACAGGGTTTTGACCTCCTCCCGGGATGATTGCCATCGCCTGTGCATACCCTTGCACGGTGGCGTAAACGGAGTTGGCGCTGGGGTCAACAGTATTAAATACAATATTGCCGTTTTGTTTTTCCCCTACTTTTGCGATGGCTGGATTTATTTTATTAGCCAGCTGTTGCCCCCAGACTTTTGGGTCCAGATTACTTCCAGTAATGGGCAGGGTAATGTCAACGATCTCTTTGGCTGCGGGTGTGTTGTCCAGAATACGGAAGTGAACGGAATCACCCGGTTTTAGCCCACCCATGATGGCATCTATGAACTGCCCCATATCGAACCATTGCCCTGGAGTCACCGCATTGACAATATTGATGTCGCTGCAGTTATAGAAACCCTCGCCCGCCGGGTCAATACGCTGCCACTGTACGAATAGGGTGGCATTGCCACTTTGTCCTGAAGGTACAGGGACCAAGAACTCGAAATATCCAGAGGCGCCTGGGATAGCGGGCGGAGAATTACCCCAGTTGGTTTTCGCGACGGTCAGTTGCTCGGTGTGGATAAGAACCAGGTCCCTCCAGGTCAAGGGCGATTTGGTCGGGTCAAAGCCAGGTTTAGTGAGGAACACCTTTGCAAAGCTGGGCACGTGTGGCGCGGTCCCGATGATTCGGACCGTCATCATGCCATTGACCGGTGTCACATCGGTTCGGAACCAGTCCGCCGATACCCGGTTCAACCCCGCTTTCTTATCATCGCCAGCCGAACACAATTTACCGTCTGGAACCTGCTGCTCGACGATGGCTGGATCGTTATAGCCGGGCGCCGCAATCAAGTGGGCGACTTCGTTCCATTGTTGAAATTGATACGCCCATTCGGCGGGAGTGGAAAAGACTAAGGCGGCTCCTCTACAGCCTTTGTCTTTGATCGACGACCCGTCTTGCGAGGCCCAATAACCTCCGTCTTTCTGACACTTCACTTGCCTGGCAATCGGAGTGTCTACTGCCCCATGTGCCCATCCCAAGGCGGGCACCAGCAAGGCCGCAGCCAACACCCACTTGATCAAATACTGCGTATACCTCTGTAAGTTGTTCATGCTCTATTCCACCTTCAATTCAGATAAACAAGTTCCGAACTGCTGGAACGACCAGTTGTGTAAATGCATTCACGTCATCGATTCAGCTGATCTCCCATGGGAGCGGTGCGGGTTGGAGGGCTACTCTGTACAGAGCCATACAGAAACACCCACCCTTGATAACTGCCTTGCCCTGTAAAACTCTGATTGATCACTGCAAAGTTGCCTTGCTTGAACGGTGTGCCGTGGGCTTTGCTGAATACGCCCATGATGGTGTCACCCGGCCCAGCGACTACGCCCCAGTCTGTGGTGCCGCTCAGGGGGTCGTTGTAGAGCTTGCGCAGGTAGCGTTTGACGGTGGGTTGGCGGCGGTCCTGGACCAAGTCTTCGAGGGACTGGGGAAAGGTGTTGCCCTCGCGGTAATACAGGCCGATCGCCCGACGAATCTCGTTGCCCCGCGCGAGCAATTCCAGCTCACGCTCGCGCTGCAACACGCTGGACCACAGCGTGCCCACTTGCATCAACATCACGGCGACCACCGCCACCGTCACCAGCATGCCCATGAACACCGAGCCATGTTGGCGCTGCTCACCAGTTGGCATAGGCGCTCCCGTCGTTGGCAGTGCCGGGCGCGCCGCTGCGCACGTCGCCCAGGCCTTGTTCGTCGGAGGGTTGCAGTTGCCAGGTGTCGCGGCTGCCGGTCACCGGGTCCCGGGGGATCTCACGCAAGTAGCGCTTATCCACCAAGGCTTGCAGGCTGTCGGGGTTGGCGCCGTGGTCTTCGCGGTATTGGTCCAGGGCCTGGCGGATCGACGACAGGTTGTGGCGCAGCACGGTTTCCTGGGCCTTGGCGTGCTGGCGGAAATACTGGGGTGTCACGAGGGTCATGAGGGTCGCGATGATGGCCATGACCACCAGCAACTCGATAAGGGTAAAACCCCGATTACCAGGTGTTGTAGGGCGTTCCATTCAAACTCTCCCGAGTGTTGCGCGATGAAACGTCGAAGACATCTTCCCCCTCTTGCGGGCTGTCGGCGCTGCTCTTGTAACTGCGCAGTTGCCAGGTTTTTTCAGGCGCAAGTTCCGCACACTCGCAGACTGGATCGCGAGGAATGCGCCGCAGGAAATAGAGTTTTTGGCCTTGCAGGTTGGTTTTGTCCGTCACGCCTTCCACCAATGCGTGCAAGGTGGGCGGGTAGCCGCTGTCGGTGACGCTCTTTTCAATGCGTCCGTCGTCGCTGGCTTCCTTGTAGGAATCGATGGCGCGCCGGATCTCCCGCAACGAGCGCTGCAAGTCGAGTTCACGATCACGTTTTCCCATCAGTGCTGTCAGCGGATATGCCACTGTCGCAAGCGTGGCCAGCAGGGCCAGCGTCAGTAGTAACTCAATCAGCGTAAAACCTTTGGCGCAGTGATGGCTGGTTTGACCCTGCCAGATCACCGTGGTCTCTCCTGTTGTTGCGCCAAGGACGTCCGCGTTAACCCAGGCTTGTGAGGTTGGATGCAACAGTCAGTGTAGATGCCGTATGTTTTTTGTACAGTTGCGCTGGTTACCCACAATCGCTGTGAGCGTAGCTGTGGATAAGGTGTTGGTGCTTGTCCACAGCCCACGCCAATCAACGACTCCAGGCCCTTGTATAAAAACTGACCAGGCTAAGTCACGGTTTTTAAGGCAGTTTTCGTGTGGATAAGGCACCCGCGGGTTCTGGAGTTGCCCCCAAAGTCTGTTGGCGCTTCTGTGGATAAGATGTTTGCTATCGGCTACAGGCCAGGTGGATAGGGCGTTTCACGCATGTGATCATATTTTGATCAATTGCCGGTAATTGTGCGCCCAATTCCCTCAAAGCCTCGATTTATGAAGCTTTGAGGTGGTTTTCCACAGCGCTTTCAAAGTTGCCCCCAAAGTCTGTTGGCGCTTCTGTGGATAAGGTGTTTGCGTACTGCTGCATGCCACGGATTACGTGGCCTGTAGAGTTATGATCAAAAAATGATCAGCGCGTGCTCAAAACCGTCTGACTGAATAAGTCACGGATTTTCTTCGGTTATTTTTGGCTGGGAGGCACAGTTGCCCACAATTGCTGTGGGTGGCTTTGTGGATAAGTTGTTGGGCAAAGGCTGGAGGGCCTATTGCTCGCGGCCTGTAGGCTGTATGGCTAAATTTTGAACAGTGTGCGGATCAAACTGTGGGAGATTCCATGGTTGAGGGGCAGCCTATCTGCCAGCGGCGCCGATCAACTGTGGGAGCGGGCTTGCCCGCGAAAGCGGTGTATCAGTCAACTTCATCCGTGACTGACACTGCGCCTTCGCGAGCAAGCCCGCTCCCATATCAAGCCCGCATGTTTGTTTATTCGTGTGCGGCCACGCCCTTGAGGTAAGGCGCCGGCGCCGCCCCCAGGTTGTTGAGCATGCGCTCGCTGTACCAATCCACGAAGTTCACCACGCCGAACTCATAGGTCTTGGAGTACGGGCCCGGTTGGTAGGCGGTGGAGTTGATACCGCGCTGGTTCTCTTCGGCCAGGCGACGGTCCTGGTCGTTGGTGGCGTCCCACACCTGGCGCATGCGCTCCACGTCGTAGTCCACGCCTTCGACGGCGTCTTTGTGCACCAGCCACTTGGTGGTGACCATGGTTTCCTGGGCGCTGATCGGCCACACGGTGAACACGATGATGTGGTCGCCCATGCAGTGGTTCCACGAGTGCGGCAGGTGCAGGATGCGCATCGAGCCCAGGTCCGGGTTCTTGATGCGGCCCATCAGCTTGGCGCAGCCCTGCTTGCCGTCCAGGGTCATCGACACGGTGCCCTTGAGCAGCGGCATGCGCACGATGCGGTTACGCAGGCCGAAGCTGGCGTGGGCGTACGGAATCTTCTCGGCGTCCCAGGCGGCGGCCGATGCGGCGACGTGATCCTTGAAGGCCTGGTCGGCGCGAGGGTCGGTGACGTCGTCCCATTCCAGCAGGGTCTTCAACAGTTCCGGGTGCGACGCGTTGCAGTGGTAGCACTCGCGGTTGTTTTCCAGCACCAGCTTCCAGTTGGCCTTCTCCATCAAGGTGGTTTGCACCGCCACCTTGGTGTTTTCCATGTCGTACGGTTCCATGTAATGGTTCAGCGTCGACAGGAAGTCATCGATGGCTGGCGGGTTCTCGGCCAGGCTGATGAAGATGTAGCCGCCAGCGGTCTTCACGTTCACCGGCTTCAAGCCATACTGCTTCATGTCGAAGTCGGCACCCATCTCGGTGCCGGCGAACAGCAGGCGGCCGTCCAGCTCGTAGGTCCACTGGTGGTAGTGGCAGACCAGCTTGGCGACCTTGCCCTTGTCGCTGGTGCACAAGCGCGAGCCACGGTGACGGCACACGTTGTGGAACGCATGCACCACGCCTTCGGCACCGCGGATCACGATGATCGGGTTCTTGCCCACTTGCAGGGTCAGGTAGTTGCCCTTGGCGGGGATCTCGCAGGTCATGCCGGCGATCAACCACTCTTTCTGGAAGATTTCCTGCATGTCGATATCAAACAGTCGCTCATCAGAGTAGAACGGCTGTGGCAGCGAGAAAGTGCGCTCGCGCTCTTGCAGCATTTGCGCGGTGGCCTTGCGTGCGGGTTCCAGCGGATCGCCCAAGCTTAAGGTTGCGGTGACGTCCATCGTGTGTGTCCTCATGGCCATTCTGTGTGGCCGGCGAATAGTGGCTACGGTTGGTGCAGTGCAAGGCGTAAAGAAAGCGTCGTTGTTGGGAGCGAGTGTGGGGCCGCCGATGGGTTGAACCTTATCCATGGGCGACATGGCCCAATCTGTTCCCGACGCGCAAGCCTAGGTAGTTGGGGGCTGGTCGCGATAAGTATGTGAATGTCGCAGATAGGTAAATGGGCGGTTGCGACGTTACGCAGAATCGCCACCATAAAGCCGAACATCGGCAGTGGAGAATCAGCATGTCCAACAGCTTCCTGAATCCGGTAACCACCCAGACCTGGGCCAATGGTCGACACATTGTCCGTTGCGTCAAAGTCATCCAGGAAACCTGGGACGTGCGCACCTTCTGTTTCATGGCCGACCAGCCGATCCTGTTCTTTTTCAAGCCGGGGCAGTTCGTCACCCTGGAGCTGGAAATCGAAGGCCAGCCGATCATGCGCTCCTACACCATTTCCAGCTCGCCGTCGGTGCCTTACAGCTTCTCGGTGACGATCAAGCGCGTGCCGGGCGGCAAGGTGTCCAACTGGCTGCACGATACCTTGCACGAAGGCCAGGAGCTGGCGGTGCACGGGCCGGTCGGCCTGTTCAACGCCATCGATTTCCCCAGCCCGAAAGTGCTGTACCTCAGCGGTGGTGTCGGGATCACCCCGGTAATGTCCATGGCGCGCTGGTTCTACGACACCAACGCCAACGTCGACATGACGTTTATCCACAGCGCCCGCTCGCCCAAAGACATCATCTACCACCGCGAGCTGGAACACATGGCCTCGCGGATCGACAACTTCAGCCTGCACCTGATCTGCGAAAAGCACGGCCTGGGCGAACCATGGGCGGGTTATCGCGGCTACCTCAATCACAAGATGCTCGAGCTGATGGTGCCGGACTTCCTTGAGCGCGAAGTGTTCTGCTGCGGCCCGACGCCGTACATGAACGCGGTGAAACGCCTGCTGGAAGTCGCCGGGTTCGATATGGCGCGTTATCACGAGGAATCCTTCGGTGCCACGCCGGCGGAAGCGCGTGCCGATGCGGTAGAGCAAGCTGAACAAGCGGCGGATGCGCCGGAGATCGACCTGGCGGATCTGCATCAAGTGGAGTTCATTGCTTCGGGCAAAAGCATCCGCGTGGCGCCGGGCGAAACCGTGCACGCGGCAGCGGCCAAGCTCGGCCTGTTGATCCCGAAAGCCTGTGGCATGGGGATCTGCGGCACGTGCAAGGTGATGAAGCTGGGTGGCGAGGTGGAGATGGAGCACAACGGCGGGATCACCGAGGAAGACGAGGCCGAGGGTTACATCCTGTCGTGCTGCAGCGTACCGAAGGGTGACGTGCGCATCGAGTTCTGACGGCGGGCGCAGTTCAGAGTAGGAGCGGGCTTGTGTGGGAGCGGGCTTGCTCGCGAAAGCGGTGTGTCAGATCACTGATCTGGTGACTGATACTGCGTATTCGCGAGCAAGCCCGCTCCCACACAAGCCCGCTCCCACATCAGTGGTTACTGGGCGTAGATATGCACGACGAAGTGCTGACCTGATGCTGTCAATTCATAGACTTTATCGTAGATCCTCAACGTCCTTGATGGCTCGCGGATGGTGTCGCCGACTCTGGCGGATTTCCTGAACTCATCCCAGTCGATGACTGTGGTGTTGACGCCGTCGTCGCTTTGCAGGGTGGTAACGTTGCTTTGATATTCCATGGTTTGGTTCTCTGCTGGATTTCCATTTCCGGCCGATGATTCGGCAGGCAGTTGTACCCGAAAGGTGGCCGCTGCAGCGGCCTTTTCCTTGCGGGTTCCAAGAGGCTAGTCAATGAAAATACAGTGTGCTGCTGTCAGAAATATCAAATAACAGACTCGGCATAGCGCCAGTATCCGCCTGGATCAGGCGCCCATCACTTTCCGAATATCCTCAGCCAATTCCCTTACACGTTCCTCTTCTGTGTCCCACGCACACATGAAGCGCGCGCCGCCTTTGCCGATGAAGGTGTAGAAGCGCCAGCCCTTGGCTGTCAGCGCCGCAATCGCCGGCTCCGAGAGTTGCAGGAACACGCCGTTGGCCTGCACCGGGAACATCAACTCCACGCCGGGAATATCCGCCACCAGGCTGCTCAACAGTTGCGCGCAATGGTTGGCGTGGCGTGCGTGTTTGAGCCAGGCGTCGTTTTCCAGCAGGCCTACCCACGGGGCAGACAGGAAGCGCATTTTCGACGCCAACTGGCCGGCCTGTTTGCAGCGGTAGTCGAAGTCTTCGGCCAGCTTGTGGTTGAAGAACAGGATCGCTTCACCCACGGCCATGCCGTTTTTGGTGCCGCCAAAGCACAGCACGTCGACGCCGGCCTTCCAGGTCAGGTCGGCCGGCGAGCAGCCCAGGAATGCGCAAGCGTTGGAGAAGCGTGCGCCGTCCATATGCAGGTTCAGTCCGAGTTCCTTGCAGGTGGCGCTGATGGCGCGGATTTCGTCCGGGGTGTACACGCTGCCGACTTCGGTGGCCTGGGTCAGGGTGACCACGCGGGGCTTGGGGTAGTGGATGTCCTGGCGCTTGAGGGCGATCTCGCGGATCGATTCCGGGGTCAGCTTGCCGTTTTCGGTACGGGCGGTGAGCAGCTTGGAGCCGTTGGAGAAAAACTCCGGCGCGCCGCATTCGTCGGTCTCGACGTGGGCAGTTTCCGAGCAAATCACGCTATGGTAGCTCTGGCACAGCGAGGACAGCGCCAGGGAGTTGGCGGCGGTGCCGTTGAAGGCGAAGAACACTTCACAGTCGGTTTCGAACAGGTTGCGGAAACCGTCGGCGGCGCGGTGGGTCCATTCATCATCGCCGTAGGCACGTTGATGGCCGTGGTTGGCTTGTTCCATGGCGGCCCAGGCTTCCGGGCAAATGCCGGAATAGTTGTCGCTGGCGAATTGTTGGCTCTTGTCAGTCATGGCCCATTCCTGTGGTCGATGTTGGTGCGCACTGTAACCAAGATTGTCGCGGGTGCGCACGCTCTGTAAATGCAAAGTCACTGGGGAATTATGCACGGCACTCACACCTTGCCTGTCGGACCTGTCCGAGATGGCGCTTTGGACTTGCTCAAGTGGCTGGCGCTGCTGTGCATGGTGCTCGATCACCTGCGCTATGTCGGGTTGAGCCTGGATGGTTTGTATGTGCCGGGGCGCCTGGCGTTCCCATGGTTTTGCCTGGCGATTGCGGCGAATCTGCACCGGGTGAAAGGGGCGCCGGTCAGCGGGCGCTACCTGGGCTGGCTGCTGCTGTTCAGTGTGATCAGCGAGGTACCGTATCGGTTGTTTATCGAGGATGCCGATACGTTGAATGTGTTGCCGACCTTGGCGCTGGGAATGCTGGTTGCGCGAGGATGGCAGCAGAAGACGCTTTTTGATCGAGGATTGGCGCTGATTGCCCTCACGATAGCCGGCGTGTTTTCCCCGTACCTGATGTTCGGATTTTTTGGCGTGCTGCTGCCGTTGGCGATGCTGCTGGTGTTTAGCCGTGCCTGGTATTTCAGTGTATTGCCGGGGTTGGTCTGCGTGGCGGCCAATCAATGGCAGGTATTGCTCGATAGCGGCACGCTGTTGGCTTATTTGGGGCTCGCCACATGCCTGATCGCGCCATTGGCTGGCCTTGTCTTGTTGCGACATGGCAAAAACGCCTCGCCACCGGCCATGCGCCGCTGGGCCTACACCCTCTACCCTCTGCATTTTCTGCTGCTGTTAACCGTCCGCAAAATCATTGCGTAACCCCCTGTGGGAGCGGGCTTGCTCGCGAATGCGGTGGGTCAGTCAACACATGTATTGGCTGGCCCACCGCATTCGCGAGCAAGCCCGCTCCCACATTTTTTCTGCGGCGCTCAATGAATGTCGTAAACGCACCTTTGCGTGGCGTGCGTAGGCATTTGATCTACAGGCGCCAGCCCTACCATCGCATCAAAGGGCCCTGCACCGGGCCTCAACAATACGAAAGGCTGGGAGAGACGCGATGTTCAGCAAACAAGACCAGATCCAGGGATATGACGATGCACTGCTGGCGGCGATGAATGCCGAGGAGCAGCGCCAGGAAGATCATATCGAGCTGATCGCGTCAGAGAACTACACCAGCAAGCGCGTGATGGAAGCTCAAGGCAGCGGCCTCACCAACAAATACGCCGAAGGCTACCCAGGCAAGCGTTACTACGGTGGCTGCGAGCATGTGGATAAAGTGGAAGCCCTGGCCATCGAACGCGCCAAGCAGCTGTTCGGCGCCGATTACGCCAACGTGCAGCCGCACTCCGGTTCGTCCGCCAACAGCGCCGTGTACCTGGCCCTGCTGCAAGCCGGCGACACCATCCTGGGCATGAGCCTGGCCCATGGCGGCCACTTGACCCACGGCGCCAAAGTGTCGTCCTCGGGCAAGCTGTACAACGCAGTGCAATACGGCATCAACACCGACACCGGCCTGATCGACTACGACGAAGTCGAGCGCCTGGCGGTCGAGCACAAGCCGAAAATGGTCGTGGCCGGTTTCTCTGCCTACTCCAAGACTCTGGATTTCCCACGCTTCCGTCAGATCGCCGACAAGGTTGGCGCGCTGTTGTTCGTTGACATGGCCCACGTCGCCGGCCTGGTTGCCGCTGGCCTGTACCCGAACCCGCTGCCGTACGCCGATGTGGTCACCACCACCACCCACAAGACCCTGCGCGGTCCACGTGGTGGTTTGATCCTGGCCAAGTCCAACGAAGAGATCGAAAAGAAACTCAACGCCGCCGTATTCCCCGGCGCCCAGGGCGGCCCGCTGATGCACGTCATCGCCGGCAAGGCCGTGTGCTTCAAGGAAGCGCTGGAGCCAGGCTTCAAGGCCTACCAGCAACAAGTGATCGACAATGCCCAGGCGATGGCCAGCGTGTTTATCAAACGCGGCTACGATGTAGTGTCCGGCGGCACCGATAACCACCTGTTCCTGGTCAGCCTGATCCGTCAGGGCCTCACCGGCAAGGAGGCGGATGCCGCCCTCGGTCGCGCCCACATCACCGTCAACAAAAACGCCGTGCCGAATGACCCGCAGTCGCCGTTCGTGACCTCGGGCCTGCGTATCGGCACCCCGGCGGTGACCACGCGTGGTTTCAAAGTGGCGCAGTGCATCGAACTGGCCGGCTGGATCTGCGACATCCTCGACAACCTCGGCGACGCCGATGTCGAGGCCAACGTGGCCAAGCACGTGTCTGCCCTGTGCGCTGATTTCCCGGTTTATCGCTGAGCGCGGTTTTGGAGTAATGACTATGCAACGCTACTCGGGCTTCGGCCTCTTCAAGCACTCCCTCAGCCACCACGAAAACTGGCAGAAGATGTGGCGCACGCCCACCCCTAAAAAGGTCTATGACGTGGTCATCGTCGGCGGCGGCGGGCATGGTCTGGCGACCGCCTACTACCTGGCAAAAGAACACGGCATCACCAACGTGGCCGTGGTCGAGAAAGGCTGGCTGGGCGGCGGTAACACCGCGCGCAACACCACCATCGTGCGTTCCAACTACCTGTGGGACGAGTCGGCGCACCTGTACGAACATGCGATGAAACTGTGGGAAGGCCTGTCCCAGGACCTGAACTACAACGTGATGTTCTCCCAGCGCGGCGTGTACAACCTGTGCCACACCCTGCAAGACATCCGTGATTCCGAGCGCCGCGTGAGCGCCAACCGCCTCAACGGCGTGGACGGCGAGCTGCTCAACGCCAAGCAAGTGGCCGACGAGATCCCGTACCTCGATTGCTCGAAAAACACCCGCTACCCGGTACTCGGTGCCACCGTGCAACGGCGTGGCGGCGTGGCCCGTCACGATGCCGTGGCCTGGGGCTTTGCCCGTGCGGCCGACGCCCTTGGCGTGGACCTGATCCAGCAGACCGAAGTGATCGGTTTCCGCAAGGAAAACGGCGTGTGCATCGGCGTGGAAACCACCAAGGGCTTTATCGGCGCCAAGCGCGTCGGTGTGGTCACGGCCGGTAACTCCGGGCACATGGCTTCGCTCGCCGGCTTCCGCCTGCCGATCGAATCCCATCCGCTGCAAGCGTTGGTGTCGGAGCCGATCAAGCCGATTATCGACAGCGTGATCATGTCCAACGCCGTGCACGGTTACATCAGCCAGTCCGACAAGGGCGACCTGGTGATCGGCGCCGGTATCGACGGCTACAACGGCTATGGCCAGCGTGGTTCATACCCGGTGATCGAGCACACCATCCAGGCCATCGTCGAGATGTTCCCGGTGTTGTCGCGCGTACGCATGAACCGCCAGTGGGGCGGCATCGTCGACACCACGCCGGACGCCTGCCCGATCATCTCCAAGACGCCAGTGCCGAACATGTTCTTCAACTGCGGTTGGGGCACCGGTGGCTTCAAGGCCACTCCAGGCTCAGGCAACGTGTTTGCCGCCAGCCTCGCCAAGGGTGAAATGCACCCGTTGGCCGCACCTTTCTCCATCGACCGTTTCCACAACGGTGCGTTGATCGACGAACACGGCGCTGCGGCCGTCGCCCACTAACAGGAGAAATTCCTATGTTGCATATCTTCTGTCCTCACTGTGGCGAACTGCGCTCCGAAGAGGAATTCCACGCGTCCGGCCAAGCGCATATCCCGCGCCCGCTGGACCCGAATGCCTGCACCGATGAGCAGTGGGGCGACTACATGTTCTTCCGCGACAACCCCCGTGGCCTGCACCACGAGTTGTGGATTCACGCCGCCGGTTGCCGCCAGTATTTCAACGCGACGCGCGACACCCTGACCTACGAAATTCTTGAAACCTACAAGATCGGTGAGAAGCCCCAATTCACCGCCAAGGCCTCTGGAGAGAAGGTATGAGCCAGACCAATCGCCTGTCCAACGGTGGCCGGATCGACCGTAATAAAGTCCTGACGTTTACCTTCAACGGCCAGACCTACAAGGGCTTTGAAGGCGACACCCTGGCCGCCGCCCTGTTGGCCAACGGCGTCGACATCATCGGCCGCAGCTTCAAGTACTCGCGTCCTCGCGGCATCTTCGCCGCCGGTGCCGAAGAGCCGAACGCGGTGTTGCAGATCGGTGCGACCGAAGCCACCCAGATTCCCAACGTGCGCGCCACGCAACAGGCGCTGTACCAAGGCCTGGTCGCCACCAGCACCAACGGCTGGCCGAACGTCAACAATGACGTGATGGGCATTCTCGGCAAGGTCGGCGGCAAGCTGATGCCGCCGGGTTTCTACTACAAAACCTTCATGTACCCGCAATCGTTCTGGATGACCTACGAGAAGTACATTCGTAAGGCTGCCGGTCTTGGCCGCTCGCCGACCGAGAACGATCCGGACACCTACGACAACTTCAACCGTCACTGCGACGTGCTGGTGGTCGGCGCAGGCCCTGCCGGCCTGGCCGCCGCACTGGCTGCCGCACGCAGCGGCGCGCGCGTGATCATTGCCGACGAGCAGGAGGAGTTCGGCGGTTCGCTGCTCGATTCCCGCGAAAGCCTCGACGGCAAGCCGGCTACCGAATGGGTCGCCAGCGTCATCGCTGAACTCAAGGCCCTGCCGGACGTGGTGCTGCTGCCGCGCGCCACCGTCAACGGCTACCACGACCATAACTTCCTGACCATTCACGAGCGCCTCACCGATCACCTCGGTGACCGTGCGCCGATTGGCGTGGTGCGCCAGCGTATCCACCGTGTGCGCGCCAAACGCGTGGTGTTGGCGACGGGCGCGTGCGAGCGTCCACTGGTGTACGGCAACAACGACGTGCCGGGCAACATGCTCGCCGGTGCGGTCTCTACCTACGTGCGTCGCTACGGCGTGGCGCCGGGTAAAAAACTGGTGCTGTCGACCAACAACGACCACGCCTACCGCGTTGCGCTGGACTGGCTCGACGCCGGCCTGCAAGTGGTCGCCGTCGCCGATGTGCGCCACAACCCACGTGGTGCGCTGGTGGAAGAGGCCCGCGCCAAAGGTATTCGCATCCTCACCGGCAGTGCCGTGATCGAAGCCCGTGGCAGCAAGCACGTCACCGCTGCCCGTGTGGCCGCGATCGATGTGAAAGCGCACAAAGTCACCAGCCCAGGCGAATGGCTGGACTGTGACCTGGTGGCCAGTTCCGGCGGCTACAGCCCGGTGGTTCACCTGGCGTCGCACCTGGGCGGCAAGCCGACCTGGCGTGAAGACATCCTTGGTTTTGTCCCGGGTGAAGCGCCGCAGAAGCGCGTGTGTGTCGGTGGCATCAATGGCGTCTACGGCCTCGGCGATTCCCTGGCCGATGGTTTTGAAGGCGGCGTGCGCGCGGCCAGCGAGGCCGGTTTTGCGCCGGTCGAAGGCACCCTGCCAAAAGCCCTGAGCCGCTTGGAAGAGCCAACGCTGGCGGTATACCAGGTGCCCCACGACAAGCCGACCGCACGGGCGCCGAAGCAATTCGTCGACCTGCAGAACGACGTCACCGCCGCCGCCATCGAACTGGCGACCCGCGAAGGTTTCGAGTCGGTCGAGCACGTCAAGCGCTACACCGCACTGGGCTTCGGCACCGACCAGGGCAAGCTGGGCAACGTCAACGGCCTGGCGATTGCCGCCCGTTCGTTGAACGTGACCATCCCGCAGATGGGCACCACCATGTTCCGTCCGAACTACACGCCGGTGACGTTCGGCGCGGTGGCGGGCCGTCACTGTGGGCACATCTTCGAACCTGTGCGCTACACCGCGCTGCAAGCCTGGCACGTGAAGAACGGCGCCGAGTTTGAAGACGTCGGCCAGTGGAAACGCCCATGGTATTTCCCACGCAACGGTGAAGACCTGCACGCCGCGGTGAAACGCGAATGCCTGGCCGTGCGCGACAGCGTGGGCCTGCTGGATGCGTCCACACTCGGCAAGATCGACATTCAGGGCCCGGATGCCCGTGAGTTCCTCAACCGCATCTACACCAACGCCTGGACCAAGCTCGATGTGGGCAAGGCGCGCTACGGCCTGATGTGCAAGGAAGACGGCATGGTCTTCGACGACGGCGTAACGGCCTGCCTCGCCGACAACCACTTCCTGATGACCACCACCACCGGTGGCGCTGCTCGCGTGCTGCAGTGGCTGGAAATATACCAACAGACCGAATGGCCAGACCTCAAGGTGTACTTCACCTCGGTCACCGACCACTGGGCCACCATGACCCTGTCCGGCCCTAACAGCCGCAAGCTGCTGGCCGAAGTCACCGACATCGACCTGGACAAGGACGGCTTCCCGTTCATGACCTGGAAAGAAGGCCTGGTGGGCGGCGTACCGGCGCGGGTGTTCCGGATCTCGTTTACCGGCGAGCTGTCGTACGAAGTCAACGTGCAGGCCGACTACGCCATGGGCGTGCTCGAACAGATCGTCGCGGCGGGCAAGAAGTACAACCTGACCCCGTACGGCACCGAAACCATGCACGTGCTGCGGGCCGAGAAGGGCTTCATCATCGTCGGCCAGGATACCGACGGCTCGATGACTCCGGACGACCTGAACATGGGCTGGTGTGTCGGTCGCACCAAGCCGTTCTCGTGGATCGGCTGGCGCGGCATGAACCGTGAAGACTGCGTGCGTGAAGAGCGCAAGCAACTGGTGGGCCTCAAGCCAGTCGATCCGAAAGTGTGGCTGCCGGAAGGTGCGCAACTGGTGTTTGATCCGAAGCAGTCGATCCCGATGAAGATGGTCGGTCACGTCACTTCAAGTTATGCGCACAACTCCCTTGGTTATTCGTTTGCCATGGGCGTGGTCAAGGGCGGCTTGAAGCGCATCGGTGAACGGGTGTTCTCGCCACAGGCCGATGGCAGTGTGATCGAGGCGGAGATTGTGTCTTCGGTGTTCTTCGATCCCAAGGGCGATCGTCAAAATATCTGACGGACCGAGTAGCGGCCTTCGCGAGCAAGCCCGCTCCCACATTTGGAATGCGTAAACCCTGTGGGAGCGGGCTTGCTCGCGAAGACGCCAGTAGCCTCACAACAGAATTTGGATAGGTGCTTTATGACAGCAGCCAATGTGTACCAACAACGCCCAACCACCGGGGCCAAGGCCGAGTCGTCGCTGCACCATGCCGACCTCGCCAGCCTGGTTGGCAAGGGCCGCAAGAACGCCGGTGTGACCGTGCGTGAAAAGAAACTCCTGGGCCACCTGACCATCCGGGGCGATGGGCACGATGCAGCCTTCGCCGCCGGCGTGCACAAGGCCCTCGGCATCGAACTGCCCAGCGCCCTGACCGTGATCGTCAAAGGCGAAACCAGCCTGCAATGGCTCGGCCCGGATGAGTGGTTGCTCATCGTGCCAAGCGGTGAAGAATTCGCCGCCGAGAAAAACCTGCGCGAGGCCCTGGGTGATTTGCATATCCAGGTGGTCAACGTCAGCGGCGGCCAGCAGATCCTTGAACTGAGCGGCCCGAACGTGCGCGACGTGTTGATGAAGTCCACCAGCTACGACGTACACCCCGACAACTTCCCGGTAGGCAAGGCGGTGGGCACGGTGTTCGCCAAGTCGCAACTGGTGATCCGCCACACGGCCGAAAACACCTGGGAACTGCTGATTCGTCGCAGCTTCTCGGACTACTGGTGGTTGTGGTTGCAGGACGCCTCGGCGGAATTCGGCCTCAACGTCCAAGCCTGAGGAATCAGCCATGAGCCGCGCACCTGATACATGGATTTTGACCGCCGACTGCCCCAGCGTGCTCGGCACGGTGGACGCGGTCACCCGCTACCTGTTCGAGCAGGGCTGCTACGTGACTGAGCACCACTCGTTCGATGACCGGCTTTCGGGCCGGTTTTTCATCCGCGTGGAGTTCCGCCAGCCCGACGGTTTTGACGAGCAAGGTTTCCGCGATGGCCTGGCCATTCGCGGCGAAGCCTTTGGGATGATCTTTGAGCTGACGGCGCCAAACTACCGGCCAAAAGTGGTGATCATGGTCTCCAAGGCCGATCACTGCCTCAACGACCTGCTGTACCGCCAGCGCATCGGCCAATTGTCGATGGACGTGGTCGCGGTGGTGTCCAACCACCCCGATCTGAAGCCGTTGGCCGACTGGCACCAGATTCCCTACTACCATTTCCCCCTCGACCCCAATGACAAACCGTCCCAGGAGCGTCAGGTGTGGCAGGTGGTGGAAGACACCGGTGCCGAACTGGTGATCCTTGCGCGCTACATGCAAGTGCTGTCGCCGGAGCTGTGCCGCAAACTTGATGGAAAGGCCATCAACATTCACCACTCGTTGTTGCCGGGGTTCAAGGGCGCCAAGCCGTATCATCAGGCGTACAACAAGGGCGTGAAGTTGGTGGGCGCCACGGCGCATTACATCAACAACGATCTGGACGAAGGCCCGATCATCGCCCAGGGCGTGGAGGTGGTGGATCACAGCCACTATCCCGAGGATTTGATCGCCAAGGGGCGTGATATTGAAGGGCTGACGTTGGCCCGGGCCGTTGGGTATCACATTGAGCGGCGGGTTTTCTTGAACGCCAATAGAACGGTGGTGCTCTGACTGACGCCTTCGCGGGCAAGCCCGCTCCCACATTGGGAATGCGTACTCCTGTGGGAGCTGGCTTGCCTGCGATGAGGCCCTGACAAACAACGCAAAAACAGCATCTGTAACCCGAGCACTTAAACGCGCTGCCCAGCCAAAGGGCAACGCAGTTCCATAAAAACAACAGCGAGGTGAAAGCATGTCTGGTAATCGTGGTGTCGTGTATCTCGGCAACGGCAAGGTCGAAGTACAGAAAATCGACTATCCCAAAATGCAGGACCCCCGTGGCAGGAAGATCGAGCATGGCGTCATCCTGCGCGTGGTCTCCACCAACATCTGCGGCTCCGACCAGCACATGGTGCGCGGCCGTACCACCGCCCAGACCGGCCTGGTGCTCGGTCACGAGATCACTGGTGAAGTGATCGAGAAGGGCAGCGACGTCGAGAACCTGAAGATCGGCGACCTGGTTTCCGTCCCCTTCAACGTCGCCTGCGGCCGCTGCCGCTCGTGCAAAGAGCAACACACCGGCGTGTGCCTGACCGTCAACCCGGCGCGTGCCGGGGGGGCCTACGGCTACGTCGACATGGGCGACTGGACCGGCGGCCAGGCCGAATACGTGCTGGTGCCGTACGCCGACTTCAACCTGCTCAAGCTGCCGGACCGCGACAAGGCCATGGAAAAAATCCGCGACCTGACCTGCCTCTCCGACATCCTGCCAACCGGCTACCACGGCGCCGTCACGGCCGGCGTTGGCCCTGGCAGCACCGTGTACATCGCCGGTGCCGGCCCGGTCGGCCTGGCCGCTGCCGCGTCTGCCCGCCTGCTCGGCGCGGCGGTGGTGATCATCGGTGACGTCAACACCATCCGCCTGGCCCACGCCAAGGCCCAGGGTTTTGAAATTGTCGACCTGTCCCAGGACACGCCGCTGCATGAACAGATCGCCGCCTTGCTGGGCGAGCCTGAAGTGGATTGCGCAGTCGACTGCGTGGGCTTCGAAGCCCGTGGTCATGGGCACGACGGCGTCAAGGCGGAAGCCCCGGCCACCGTGCTCAACTCGCTGATGGGCGTGGTGCGCGTGGCGGGCAAGATCGGTATTCCGGGCCTGTACGTCACCGAAGATCCGGGTGCCGTCGACGCCGCCGCGAAAATGGGCAGCCTGAGCATCCGCTTCGGCCTGGGCTGGGCCAAATCCCACAGCTTCCACACCGGCCAGACCCCGGTGATGAAGTACAACCGCGCGCTGATGCAAGCGATCATGTGGGACCGTATCAACATCGCCGAGATCGTCGGTGTGCAGGTCATCAGCCTGGACGACGCGCCAAAAGGCTACGGCGAGTTTGACGCAGGCGTGCCGAAGAAGTTTGTGATCGATCCGCACAAGCTGTTCAGCGCGGCGTAATCGACAGATAAGGGCGACTCAGGGTCGCCCTTATCTCATGGGTCAGTTTTTTATAAACAACCAGCTGATACACATACTGATGAAAGAGATGAAGCTGATCAGGGTGGGTATGACCATCCAGTACTTGAGATGCGCAGGTATTTTTTCGACATCCTCAACACGTACCAAATGCCTCCATTGAAATAGTCTGGGAACTAGAATGATGAGCGCCATGGCGACGAGACGAGAGGGCCGCCCTTCAAAGGGAGCATTACGAAGTGCACTCTTGTGCACGATGATATAGGCGCTGCAGTCCACATAGCGCTCTGCAGCATCGAGTTTTTTGAACATGGCGTAAAAGATCAGCGGGAAGCTAAGTAGCATGATGGCCCCCGAGCAGATGCCGATGTATTCAATGAACATCTAATCCCTCACAGTCTTGAAGAGAAATCTTCCAGTACTTTCCCCCAACTCGCTCCCCACCTTGCCACCGACCAGTCCGCCTGCTGCACCACCTACAACTGCGCATGCCAAGGCGCCGGCGCCTGCCGTCGGTATGCCAAAAACAATCATGCATGCCGCAATTCCGATAGGGGCCCCGAATGTACCTCCCGCAGCAGCACCACCGATGCCAAGTACTAGCTTGCCTCCTTCAACGTACTTTGCCTGGGTGCAGTCTTGCTCACGTCCGGTAGAGCAAGCCTCCGTTATCTCCAACGCCGTTGCTCCTACATCCAGCGCGATACCGATGTAAGTCCCCTTCTTCAGCATTTGCGAGGCCTTGGCTATACGCTTGACCGACTGCTCATACCCCTGGATTTCCCCATGGTGCCAATAGCTCTTACTGGAAATCCCCAGCATCTTTTTAATCGAACCTTCGCGTTTCAACCCTGTGCCCCAGTGCGCAAATCCTGAGAGTTGAATATCAAGCTTCGCAAACAGTTCCCTGCGTTTAAACAAGAACTCATCTCTTGCCGCCAGGGTGCCCTTTCTCAAGTACTGCTTATGCAAATCATCGATGTCCTTGAGCGTTTTCTCGAGCTTTGCCAGGTGATTGCTCCAGGCACCACTGGTGCTGCCAATGCCAAGAGAGGCCAGGGACATGATTACTTGTAGTTGATCGTAGTTTTTGACCAAGAATTGATCGACGGCAGAGTGCGCCAATAACGAGTGTTTGATGTTTTCGGCTGAGCGCATCAATCGCGCTTCTTTTGACGTGCAGGACGCTGTTCGGTTATCTCCGATAATGACCAACTGCCCAGGCAACACCACGGTGTTGCGGATGTGCTGATTGAGGAAATCGAACTTTGTGTGCGTGTGCAGGTTGAGTGACAGGCTTAGTTTGAGCAGTGGATAAGGCTGAGGCCTTTCGTTGATGAATGCGTAGGGTCCTTGCATCGCGTACACCTCCAAGATTGTGGCGCACGACTATAAGAAGGCGCCACAGATGGAGTAAGACGCTAACTGGAGCATGGTTAACGTTTCAGAAGCGGACTACTCAAGTGTCCGCTCGTGCCTACAATGGCAGTGTGGGAAGGATCAGCGATTGGCCAACGCCCCTTGGTACACCGTCGGGCCTGTCGGTTGTTTGCTCACCGAGCCGCCTTTGGTTTCCGAACTCACCATCAGCGTGACCGGCTTCTTGATCGACTCTTGCTGGCGCGGGTTGAGGCCGATGATGCCTTTGCCGTCTTCCGGCAACAGGCCAAGGGACACTGGCACGCCGTCTTCGGGGATTGCCCACAGTTCCAGGCTCTGGTCTGGCGCAGGGGTGGCGGCGGCAATCGGTTGCACTTCCAGGTAGTCCTTGTGGGCCATGATCTGCGCAGCGGGCTGCTGGGTCGTGGTCACCAGGGTCGCGGCGGATTTGACCGAGTCTTGGGTGTAAAGGGCACCGCCGATACCAGCGAGCACCACAAGGCAGGCGCCCACGAACAGACGCGGGCCGTTCCAGAATGAGGGTTTGTGCTCAATCACTTGGGGGTCGATCGTAGTCATAGGTCTCTTCCTGACAAATTTTGTAGTCAACTCATGGACCTTGTGCAGGACGATGGGTTCCTGAACCCATCGCCCGTGATCTTCGCTAAAGTGATGCCAATTTGCCTTGATATAGCACTGGGCCAGTGGGCTGGCCGGTCGGTGAGCCGCCTTGTGGCTCCAGGCTCACGGCCAAGGTCAGTGGCGTGGAGAGCAGGGCTTTTTGTGCGTTGCTCAGCTGGATTTGACCTTTACCCGCTGTGGGTACCAAGCCCAGTGAAATCGGTTTGCCACCGGCGGGAATCGCCCACAGTTGCAGGGCACGCGCCGGTTCCACGGCGGCCAGGGCCAGGGGCTCGACCTGCAGTCGGTCACCCACCGCCTGCACCCGCAATGCCGGTTGCTGGCTGGCGTTGACCAGGGTGGCGTTGTACGTCACGCCTGGATCGCGGGGGTACAGCACGCCCACCAGCAGCGCCGCGCCCAGCACGCAAGCGGCCGCGAGCAAGCGCCAACTGATCCTGAACGCTTTCTTCGCCGGCATATGCAGCACCTGCGGTTCGATGCGCGCCTGGATGCCCGCCCAAACGTGATCCGGCACCGGGTGTTCCGGCAGCTCGCCGGTCAGCGTGGCGAGGGCGTCCTGCCAATGGCCGAGCTCGACCCGCAGCGCGGGATCTTCCAGCAGCAACCCATCAAAGCGCCGACGCGCGGTCGCGGGCATCAGACCGATGGCGTAGTCGGCCGCGAGGGCGCGGCGCAGGGTCGTGGTTTGGTAGTTCATGATTCAAGGCACCTGCGTAGGCGCTCCATGCCGCGACGGATCCAGGATTTGACCGAGCCCAGCGGCGCCGCCATGTGCGCGGCCAGCTCTGCGCACGACAGGCCCTTGAAGTAGGCCACGCTGATCGATTGACGCTGCATGCCGTCAAGGCTGTCGAGGCAGCGGTTCAGTGCATGGGTATCGCGTTCGCGGTCGAGTTGCTCGTGGGCGCTGGGGCCGTCATCGAGCAGGGCGTCCTGCTGGCCGTCGGCCAGGGGTTGCTCGCGGTGTTTGCGCAGTTGGTCGATGGCCAGGTTACGGGTGATGTTGACCATCCACGTCATCGGCGCCGCCAGGTGGGCCTCGTAGCGCGAGGCGTTGTACCAGATCCGCACGAAGGCTTCCTGCAGCACCTCTTCGGCCAGGTCCGGGCGCCCCATGAACCGCAAGGCAACGCCGTGCAAGCGCGGCGAAACACTGCGGTAAAGGGTTTCGAACGCCTGGCGATTGCCCTCGGCACATCGGGCCAGCAAGGCGCACAACGGATCAGCGTCGTTGATCGAAATAAGGCATCTCCAGGCTCGCGAACGAGGTCGAAGGCACTGCGCACGGTAGGCAAAGGGTAGTTCAGCTTGTGCGTTCATTCCATTTCACTCGCGGCGGCGCATGGTGGATATACGCGAGGGCAGGGGATTCGGATGCAGCCTTTTCTGAACTAACCTCCATGTGGGAACAATCCTTCGGGACAGTCAGTCAAACCCATGCTTTCAGCTCTTACATCCAGAGGTTGTTTCAATGAAGATTTCACGCGGTTTCGCCCTTTCCTGCCTGATGACCCTGGCAGCGGGCCCGGTGTTCGCCGCAGGCTTCAGCCTTGGCGATGCAGCCAATGCGATTTCCGGCATGCAAGGTGGCAACAACAAGGCTGCCGCTGCCGCACCGTCGTCCGAGACGGCCGATTTGCTGAGCACACTGACCTCGCAACTGAACATCACCCCCGAGCAAGCCATTGGCGGCACCGGCGCGATGCTCGGCCTGGCCAAGAACAAGCTGAGTGGCAATGACTACTCGCAACTGGGCAACAGCGTGCCGGGCCTGGATCAGCTGTCGGGCAACAATGCCCTGGGCAGCCTCGGCGCCTTGAGCGGGATGCTCGGCCAGGCCGGTGGCAGCAAGACCAGCGGCCTGGACGGCCTGCTGGGTAACGTGAAGAGCACCAACGACCTGAACACCGCGTTCGGCGCCCTGGGTATGGACAGCGGCATGATCGGCCAGTTTGCCCCGGTGATCCTGCAGTTCCTGGGCGGCCAGGGTGCCAACGAATCGTTGCTGGGCAAATTGGCCCAGGCGTGGGGCACCGGCAGCTAAGAACGCTCTGCGCGCAGTTGTTCGATGCGCGCATCCTTCTCGTTCCAGAGCTGGTTCACCCAGTTCTGGACGGTCTGGCGAAACGCCGGATCGTTCTCGTAATCCCCCTGCCACAACGCCGGGTCCAGTTCACGGGTACGGATGTCGATGATCACTTCTGGCACCGCGCCGCTGATCAAATCCCAGAACCCCGGAATCTTTTGCTGTGGATACACCACGGTCACATCGAGGATCGCGTCCAGCTGTTCGCCCATCGCCGCCAGCACGAAGGCCACGCCGCCCGCCTTGGGCTTGAGCAGGCGCCTGAACGGTGAGCCCTGCTGCTGGTGCTTGGCCTCGTTGAAGCGCGTCCCTTCCAGGTAATTGACCACCGTCACCGGCTGGCGCCTGAACAATTCACAGGCCTGTTTGGTGATTTGCAGATCCTGCCCGGCCAGTTCCGGATGCTTGGCCAGGAACGCCTTGCTGTAGCGCTTCATGAACGGGTAATCCAGCGCCCACCAGGCCAGGCCGAGGAACGGCACCCAGATCAGCTCTTTTTTCAGGAAGAACTTGAAGAACGGCGTGCGCCGGTTGAGGGCCTGGATCAGCGCCGGGATGTCCACCCAGGATTGGTGGTTGCTGATCACCAGGTAGGAGGTGTCGCGACGCAGGTCGTCGCCGCCGCGAATATCCCAGCGGGTGGGGATGCAGCGCGCGAAGATCAGTTTGTCGATCTCGGCCCAGGTCTCGGCGATCCACATCACCGCCCAGGACATAGAGTCGCGAGAACGGCCAGGGGCGACCAGCTTGAGCAGGGCAAACACCATCAACGGACCGATCAGGACCAGGGTGTTGAGCAATAGCAGCAGTGTGACCAGACAGCCGGTGAGCAGGCGGCGCATAAGCAACTCTTGGGATCTTGTGGGCGGGCCATGATAAGAGAGCTGAGTCTAGAGACCAAATCGCAAAGTATCGGACGAATGTTTCACAATGTGCCGGGTATGGTTCGGCAGAGCTAACTAAGTGCCGCGCGTGCGGTCTAGAATCCGCCTACTTCTTTCCGAGGACATGCCTTCGTGAAACTTCTATTTGCCTCGCTTGCCCTGGTTGCCTTGCCGGTCATGGCTGCTGAACCGACCCTTTACGGTCGCTACGAATACATCCAGTTGCCGGAGATCGGCCAAACCTTCAAGGCCAAGATGGACACTGGCGCGCTCACCGCTTCGCTGTCGGCCCGTGACATCGAAACCTTCCAGCGCGATGGCGATGACTGGGTGCGTTTCCGCCTCGGCGGCAAGGATGCGTCGGACAAAGTCTACGAGCACAAGGTCGCGCGGATCAGCAAGATCAAGAGCCGCGCCGACGAAGATGACGAGAAGGACGAACCCGCCGTGGCCAAGCGCCCGGTGATCGACCTGGAAATGTGCCTGGGCAACGTCAAGCGCACCGTCGAGGTCAACCTCACCGACCGCAGCAGCTTCAACTACCCGCTGCTGATCGGTGCCAAGGCCCTGCGTGAATTCGGCGCTGCGGTAAACCCGGCCCGTCGTTACACTGCCGACAAACCGGACTGCTGACAGAGCCCCATGCCCCACATCCTGATTGTCGAAGACGAAGCGGCGATAGCCGATACGCTGCTGTTCGCCCTGCAAGGCGAGGGTTTCACCACCACCTGGCTGAGCCTCGGCCAGGAGGCGCTGGCCTATCAGCGCCAGACCCCGGCTGACCTGATCATCCTCGACATCGGCCTGCCGGACATCACCGGCTTTGAAACCTGCAAGCAATTGCGCCGCTTCAGTGAAGTGCCGGTGATGTTCCTCAGTGCCCGTGACGGCGAGATCGATCGGGTGGTGGGTCTGGAAATCGGCGCCGATGATTATGTGGTCAAGCCGTTCAGCCCGCGGGAAGTGGCGGCGCGGGTGCGGGCGATCCTCAAGCGTGTAGGACCCGGTGTTGCGCCGGCGGTGTTTCAGGTGGACCTGGAACGCATGCAGATCAACTATCGCGGCCAGCCCCTGAGCCTGACGCGGCATGAATTCCGTTTGTTGCAAAGCCTGCTGGAACAGCCCGAGCGTGTGTTCAGCCGTGAGCAATTGTTGGACGCGGTCGGCGTGGCCGCGGATGCCGGTTACGAACGCAATATCGACAGCCATATCAAAAGCCTGCGCAGCAAGTTGCGCAGCGTCGCCGCCGAGGCCGAGCCGATCCAGACCCATCGCGGCCTCGGCTACAGCTACAGCCCGAGCCACAGCTGATGCGCCTGGGGCTGCGGATCTTCTTGGTGTACGCGCTGTTTATCGGCCTGACCGGTTATTTCGTGCTCAGCACGGTGATGAAGGAAATCCGCCCCGGCGTGCGTCAGTCCACCGAGGAAACCCTGGTGGACACCGCCAACCTGCTCGCCGAGATCCTGCGCGATGACGTGAAAAACGGCACCCTTGGTCAAAGCCACTGGCCCGAATTGCTCAAGGCCTATGGCAACCGCCAGCCAGGGGCGACCATCTGGGGGCTGCCGAAAAACCAGGTCAACCACCGCATCTACGTGACCGATGCCAAGGGCATCGTGCTGCTCGACTCCACGGGCGAAGCGGTGGGCCAGGATTACTCCAAATGGAACGACGTGTACCTGACCCTGCGCGGCGAGTACGGCGCCCGTTCCACCCGCAGCGCAGCGGATGACGCCGCGTCGTCGGTGATGCACGTCGGTGCGCCGATCCGCGACAACGGCCAGATCATCGGCGTGGTCACCGTGGCCAAGCCCAACAGTTCGTTGCAGCCCTATGTGGACCGCACCGAGCGGCGCTTGCTGTGGTACGGCGCCGGCCTGGTTGTGCTGGGCCTGTTGCTCGGGGCGTTGCTGTCGTGGTGGCTGAGCGTGGCCCTGCGTCGGCTCACGGCCTACGCAGAGGCGGTCAGCGAAGGTCGGCGGGCCGAGTTGCCGCATTACCGTGGCGGCGAGCTCAAGCAGCTGTCCACCGCCGTGGAGCACATGCGCACGCAGTTGGAGGGCAAGGCCTACGTCGAACATTACGTGCACACCCTGACCCACGAACTGAAAAGCCCGCTGGCGGCGATTCGCGGCGCGGCGGAGCTGTTGCAGGGCGACATGAGCCGCGAGCAGCAGCAGCGCTTTGTCGGCAATATCGACAGCGAAAGCGCGCGCTTGCAGCAGTTGATCGAACGCCTGCTGAACCTGGCGCAAGTCGAGCAACGCCAGGGGCTGGAAGAGCAGGCGCAGATTCCGCTGGCGACTATGGTCGAGGACGTGCTCAAGGCCCAATGTGCGCGGATCGAAGGCGCGGGCCTGCATGTCGAGCAACGGATAACGGCGGATGTGAAGGTGTATGGCGAACCCTTCCTGCTGCGCCAGGCCCTCGGCAACCTGCTGGACAACGCCTTGGACTTCACCCCGCCCGGTGGGGTGTTGCGGTTCAGCGCGCAGGTGCAGCACAACGCTGTGCACGTCAGCCTGTTCAACCAGGCCGCACCGATTCCCGACTACGCCCTGCCGCGCCTGAGCGAGCGTTTCTACTCGCTGCCACGCCCGGCCAGCGGGCGCAAAAGCACCGGCCTGGGCCTCAACTTTGTCGAAGAAGTGATGAAGCTGCACGGCGGCGCGTTGCAGATCGGCAATGTGCAAGGTGGGGTGAACGTGGTGCTGCATCTCCACACAGTCTCCACAGTGCCCACATAAATCTCCCACACAGGCTGCCCAGACTCTCCCCATCAAAACAGGGAGAGTCCCATGAACCGCAGTCTGCTTTTCAAACTTGGCGCGATTGCGCTGCTGATGCTGGTGTTGCTGATTCCACTGCTGATGATCAACGGCATCATCGGCGATCGCCAAAACACTCGCGATGCCGTGCTGGATGACATCGCCCGCAGCTCCAGTTACAGCCAGCGTCTGACTGGCCCGTTAATGGTGGTGCCGTACCGCAAGACTGTGCGCGAGTGGAAGCTCAATGAAAAGCTCAACAAACGCTACGAAGTCACCCGTGAAGAGCGCGGCCGTTTGTACTTCCTGCCAGACAGCTTCGAACTCGACGGCAAGGTGCAGACCGAACTGCGCGCCCGTGGCATCTACCAGGCGCGGCTGTTCCATGCCGACAACCGTATCAGCGGGCATTTCGAACTGCCGGCACAACTGGGCATCACCGAAGACTTTGCCGACTACCGCTTTGAACCGGCGTTCCTGGCGGTGGGTATCAGCGATATTCGTGGCATCGAGAACTCGCTGAAACTGGAACTGGGCAGCCAGCGCCTGGACTTCGAACCGGGCTCCCAAGTCGACTGGCTGGGCGAGGGCGTGCACGTGGCGCTGCCGGAGCAGGACAGTAAAAAACCTTATGTCGTGACCTTCGCTTTCGACCTGCGCCTGCAAGGCACCGAACAACTGCAAGTGGTGCCGGTGGGCAAGGTCAGCCAAGTGTCACTCGCCTCCAACTGGCCGCATCCGAGCTTTATCGGCAACTTCCTGCCGGCCCAGCGTGACGTCACCGATCAGGGCTTCAGCGCCAACTGGCAGACCTCATTCTTTTCCACCAACCTTGAGCAGGCGCTGCAAAGTTGCCTGGACGGGCAGGGCTGCAAGGACTTCAACAACCGCAGCTTCGGCGTCAACTTCATCGACCCGGTGGACCAGTACCTCAAGAGCGACCGCGCGATCAAATATGCGCTGCTGTTTATCGCCCTGACTTTTGCCGGCTTCTTTCTGTTTGAAGTGCTCAAGAGCCTGGCAGTGCACCCGGTGCAGTACGCGTTGGTGGGCTTTGCCCTGGCGTTTTTCTACCTGCTGCTGTTGTCGTTGTCCGAGCACATCGGCTTTGCCCTGGCTTACCTGATCTCGGCGAGTGCCTGCGTGTTGTTGATCGGTTTCTACGTGTGCCATGTGCTGCGCAGCGTCAGCCACGGGCTGGGGTTTTCGGCGGGGTTGGCGGCGTTGTATGCCTTGCTCTACGGGCTGTTGAGTGCCGAGGATTACGCGCTGCTGATGGGCTCGCTGTTGCTGTTTGGGTTGCTGGGCACGGTGATGGTGCTGACGCGCAAACTGGATTGGTATGGCGTGGGCAAGCGCAAGGTGGTGGAGCCGTTGCAGTTTGATCTGGGGGCGGTGCAATGATTGGGTTAAGGGAAGATCAGCAGATGAAGGCGAGGCTAGTCAACTTCCTCAACCATGCCACTGGACAATGTGGGAGCGGGCTTGCTCGCGAAAGCGGTGGGTCAGTCAATGAATCCGTTACTGATAGACCGCATTCGCGAGCAAGTCGAATCTTCGCACCGCCGCTCCCACAGGGGAATGTCGGTGGGGGTTAGGCGGGAGGTTGGGTTTCAAGCATCGACGGACGCTGGCTGACCTCGGCGTACCAGGCGGCGAGCTGCGGGTTGTCGAGGCGCCATTGCAGGTCCGGGTGGCGGAAGTCCAGATAACCCAAGGCACACGCCACGCTTATCGCGGCGATGTCGAAATGGCTGGCCAACTCGGCAATCGCTTCGGCTTCCAACTCGGCGACACTGCGGCGGATCTTGTTGCGCTGCTCATCCAGCCACTGGTCCCAGTGCTTCTGCACCGGGCGCATCGCGGTCTCGTAGCGCACCAGCACGGCGGCATCCATGATGCCGTCGGCCATCGAGGCGAGGGTCAGGCGGCGCCAGCGGGCGGAGCCGTCGCGGGGGATCAGCGGGTTGCCGACGTGCTGGTGGTCGAGGTAATCGAGGATCACCCGGCTGTCGTGCAGCATCGAACCGTCGGCCAGGCGCAGGGCCGGGATCTTGCCCACGGGGTTGCCTTGCACCACTTGCAGGTCGGGCTGGACCGGCGTCGGCAGGGTGGCTTGCAGCGCCACGCGGTCCTGTTGGCCGGTTTCGATCAGCAGCACGCGGACCTTGCGCACGAAAGGGGAAGCGGGGTTGTGGAACAGGGTCATGGTGGGCATGGGCATTCCTCAAGATGGCAGCGGCTAGCCTAGAGGCATTTGTGGTGTTTTTGAAGGCCTCTTCGCGAGCAAGCCCGCTCCCACATTTGACCCCATTTTGTCAGGCGGATCGCGGTCGAATGTGGGAGCGGGCGTGCTCGCGAAAGCGCCATCAGCTACGCCGCTTAAACAACCCCCAAGTGCCAAGCGCCGCTGGCACCCCCAACCCCACCCAACTCAACGCATCCCACCACCCATCCCCCAGCAACGCCGCAAACAACCCGGCCGCACTGAGCAAACCAATCCCCAGCGGAATCCCGAACACTTTCCAGAAACTCGACTGCCTTGGCTTCATGTCTTACGCCTGACGATCCACAGATAAACCCCACTGCCCAGCACGATGATGGTCAGCACATCCAGCACAGCCCACAAAATCTTCATCGGCATGCCGCCATAGTCGCCAAAGTGCAGCGGTTGGGACATGCCCATGGCGTCCATGTACCACGGCCGCTCGGCGATGGCAGTGACGGCCAGGGTGCTGGCGTCGATCAATACCGGCGTGAGCAGGTGCGAGGTCAGGTGAGTGCTGCCTTTCATGAACACCGCGTAGTGGTGCTCGCTGGAAAAGCGCGTGCCGGGGAAGGCGATAAAGTCTGGCTGCATGCCCGGTGCGGCCTTGGCGGCGATGGTCAGCAAGTCCGTTGCCGGGGCGCGCTGGGTCAAGGGCGGGGCGTTTTTGTAGGGTTCGATCATGGCGCCGAGGCTGTCCTGGCGCCAGGCGGCGATGATCAGGTCGGCGCAGGCGCTGATCACGCCGGTGACGCCGACCACCAGGGCCCAGGTCAGGGTCACCACGCCGAGCAGGTTATGCAGGTCGAGCCAGCGCAGGCGCGTGGATTTGTCCTGGCGCACGGTGGCGAACTTCAAGCGGCGCATGAACGGCAGGTACAACACCGTGCCCGAGATGATCGCCAGCACAAACAGAATGCCCATGAACGCCAGCAGCAACTTGCCCGGCAGCCCGGCGAACATATCCACATGCAGACGCAGCAGAAACAGGGTGAAGCCGCCATTTGCCGACGGCATCTGCACCGCATCGCCCGTACGCGCATCCAGCATGAAGGTGTGCGACGAATTGGGTTCGGTACCGGCAGTGGCGGCCATGATCGCGATCACACCGTTCGGGTCGTCCTCGTCCCAGGCCAGGTACTGCATGGCCTCGCCGGGGCGATGGGCCTGGGCCTTTGCCACCAGTTGCTCCAGGTTGAGTTGCGGCGTGTCGGCGGGCATCTGCGCCAATTGCGGCTCGCTGCCCAGCAGGTGATCGATCTCGTGATGGAACACCAGCGGCAGGCCGGTGAGGGCGAGCAGCAGCAGGAATACGGTGCAGATCAGGCTGGTCCAGGTGTGGACGAAGGACCAGCGGCGGATGGTGGTGCTTTTCATTTTCCAGCCTTCAGACATGCCGAGGCCGCCCACTGGGGGCGGCCCGGCTGTTAACTCAGCCGATCACCACTGGTAGGTGGCGCTGGCAACGACGCTGCGTTGGTCACCGAAGTAGCAATAGTTGGCGTCGCAGGTCGACAGGTAGTCCTTGTTGAACAAGTTGGTGGCGTTGAGCTTCACCGATGCGCCCTTGAGGGCGTTGTCCAGGCGGCTGAGGTCGTAATGCACCGAACCGTCGAACACGGTGTAGGCGTTGGCCTTGCCCAGCCAGGTGTTGGCCTGGTCGCCATAGGTGTTGCCGGTATAACGCGCGCCAAAGCCGACGCCGAAACCATCGAGTGGGCCGGTGTGCCACGTGTAGTCAGTCCACAGCGAGGCTTGCTGGTTGGGCATCAAGGTCAGGCGGTTGCCTTTGTAGATGCCTTTTTGCACCTCGGACTTGGCCAGGGTGTAAGCGGCGATGACCTTGAGGTTCTCGGTCACGTCAGACACGGCTTCCAGCTCCAGGCCCTTGACCTTCACTTCGCCGGTCTGGCTGTTGATCTGCTGGTTGCCAGCGCCAAGGGTGGTCACTTGCACGTTCTTCTGGGTCAGATCGTAGACCGCCGCCGTCAGCAGCGTGTTGGAACCGGGCGGCTGATACTTGACGCCCATTTCCCACTGTTTGCCTTCGGTCGGTTTGAAGGTCTTGGCCGCACTGGTATCGGCGTTGCTCGCCGGTTGGAACGATTCGGCGTAGGACAAGTACGGTACGAAGCCGGAATCGAACACATAGCTCAGCGCTGCGTTGCCGCTGAAGTGTTTGATGCGGTCGGTGTTGGTCGCATCGCTGTCGTTGAAGTAAGTGGTGGCCTGATGCACCCAGTCTTCGCGCCCGCCCAGGGTCAGGCGCCATTTGTCCAGGGCCATCTGGTCCTGTACGTAGAGGCCGGTCTGCACGGTTTTCTGGTTGTAGTCGTAGAACGGCCGGACGTCGGTCGGGCGCACCGTCGGCGTGGTATTGACCGGGTTGAAGATGTTGATACCCGAAGCGGTGCCGTAAATCGCGCGGTAGGACGTATCGGTACGCTGGTGGTCCAGGCCCAGCAGCAAGGTGTGGATCACGTCGCCAGTGGCGAAGTCGGCCTGGAAGTTGTTGTCCACCGCAAACTGGCCGATGTTCTCGTCCACATTGGTGGTCGAACGGCTGATATTGCCCGCGGCATCCGCCGGCGAATAGGCATAGGAGCCCACAGTCAATTGCTGGAACGATAATTCCGACTTGGTGTAGCGCAGGTTCTGCTTGAACTGCCACGTATCGTTGAAACGGTGTTCGAAGGCATAACCCAGCGCGTAGTAGGTACGGTCGTAGAACTCGTAGTCCGGGTCGCCCAGGTTCTTGTGATGGGACACTTCGCCCAGCGGCGATTTGATCTTGGTGCCCTGGATCGGCATGAACTGGCTGGTGGTGCCGGTATCGTCGCGGGTGAACTGCGAGAGCAAGGTCAGCTTGGTGTCGGGGTCGACGTTCCAGGTCAGGCTGGGGGCGATGTTGTAGCGCTTGTTATCGATATGATCGACCTGAGTGCCGGCATCGCGCACCACGCCGCTGAGGCCGTAGAGGAACTGGCCTTCATCGTCGATCTTGCCGGTGCTGGCGAAGTTGATCTGGCGGTAGTTGTCGCTGCCGTATTGCACTTGGACGGCATGGCTCGATTCTTCGCTGGGACGGCGGCTGACCATGTCCAGGAGGCCTCCCGGTGGCGTCTGGCCGTACACCGACGACGCGGGGCCGCGCAGCAGGGCGAGGCGGTCGAGGTTCCAGGTCTCGGCCTTCGGGTTGGCGTAGACGCCGCGCGGCAGTGGCAGGCCGTCGAGGAACTGGGTCGGTTCGAAGCCGCGTACGCGCATCCAGTCGTAGCGGGTGTCGCTGCCGTAGCTCGCGGAGACGATACCGGGCATGTATTTGACCGCGTCATCCAGGTTCTGCACGTTGCGGTCTTGCATCTGCTGGCGGGTGGCGACGGAAATCGAGCGCGGCGCCTCGACCAGAGCGGTATCGGTCTTGGTCCCGGCAGCGGTGCGCGTTGCGACATACCCGTCCACCGGGCCCCAGGCGCTTTCATAGCTGCCTTGGCCAATGATATTGGTCTGCGGCAACGCCACTACACCCTCCGGGATTGCCACCAGCGTGTACGTGCCCGCGCTGCTCTGTTCCAACTGCAAGCCCGTGCCGCGCAGGGCTTCGCGCAGTGCGCCCGGTGCATCGAACTGGCCTTTGACCGGGGCCGAGGTCTTGCCGGCGGCGAGCGCCGGGTTGAGGGTCAGGGCCAGGCCCGCTTGGCTGGCGATCTGGTTCAGGGTGGCCGCCAGGGGCGCCGCCGGCAGGTTGTAGGCACGCACGCTGGAGGCCTGTTCGGCGGCGATCAGCAAGGGGCTGGCCAGCGGGGTACCGAGGGCGATGGCCACGGCTAACAGGCTGGGGCGCAGCAGGGTGTCTAGCGTGCGGGACATGGGGCGGCTCCTGAATGGAAATATTTCTCAATTGCCTAGGTGCCGAACGAGAATCGAAAAGTGATAGGGCTGGGTGTAATTATTTTTTTGCGCTGTTCTTGGGGGCCTCTTCGCGAGCAAGCCCGCTCCCACACTTGACCGCATTCGTTCAGGTAGAACGCGGTCGAATGTGGGAGCGGGCTTGCTCGCGAAAGCAATCGGCCAGGCACTACAGAACCTAAGGCTTGGCGCTGACAGTCACCCACCACGGCGTATGCTGCTCGATCTGAACCGGCAAAGTCGGCAACAGCGCATTCAACGCCAGGGTTGTGTCATGCAGCGGGAAGCTGCCGGTGATCCGCAGGTCGGCCACATTGTTATCCACGCCCAGGTGCCCGGTGCGATAACGGCTGAGTTCCTCGATCACATCCCCCAGGCGTGCGTTGTCCACCACCAGCATGCCGCGCGTCCAGGCGTCGGTAGCCGGGGTGACGGTCAGCGTCGGGCCCAGCCCGTCGCTGCGCATCAGCACTTGCTGGCCTTCCTTGAACACCTGTTCGTGCGGCGACGTTTCGGGCTGGGCGCCGACGGCCGATTGCAGCACGCTCAAGCGCGTGGCGTGGTCTTCGCGCTTGACGATAAACCGCGTGCCCAGTGCGCGCAGGCTGCCGTCGCGGGTCTGCACATAGAACGGCCGCGCGTCGTTGTGGCCGGTTTCGACGAGGATTTCGCCGTCCTGCAACACAATCAGCCGGCGCTTTTCATCGAAGCGTACGTCGATGGCGCTGTGGGTGTTGAGGTTGATCAGCGTGCCGTCCGGCAACTTCAGCGTGCGCTGCTCGCCAGTGGCGGTGCGTTGGTCGGCCAGCCAATAGTGGATCGGTACGTAGCGCTCGCCGGCGAACAACGCCAGGCCGATGACCAGCGCGATGCTTGCCAGCCCGCTGCCGAGCTTGCGCACCCGCTGGCGAATGCCCTCGCGGGACTGCAACAACGCCACCCGCGCCGGGCCCGAGGCGGCGCTGAAACGCTGGTCGAGCATGCCCAACTGGCGCCAGGCGCGGGCGTGTTCTTCGTCGCTGGCCAGCCATTTGTCGAACTCTTCGCGCTCAACCGCGCTGCCGTCGCCGGAATCGAGGGACAGTTGCCAGGCAATCGCCGCGTCCAGCACGCGGGACGACACCGGTTTGGAGCTGATCGTGTTCACTGCGGCTCGCCATACAGCGCGATGTAGCACTGGCGAATGCCCTGGGCCAGGTATTGGCGCACGCGAGGCACCGACACGCCAAGGCGCTGGGCGATTTCGGCGTGGCCGAGGCCGTCGAGGCGGTTATACAGGAAGGCGGCGCGGGCCTTGCTCGACAGCTTGCCGAGCAGGCGGTCGATGGCCTTGAGGTCTTCGAGGATCAGTTGCTGTTCTTCCGGGGAGGGATGTTCGCTCTCCGGGATCAGCATCAGTTCGGTGAGGTAGGCCTGTTCCAGTGCGGCGCGGCGGAAGTAGTCGAACAACAGGCCCTTGGCGATGGCCACCAGGAACGCCCGTGGTTCGCGGGGTTCGCGCAACTCGTCGCGGCCGAGCAGGCGCATGAAGGTGTCCTGGCTCAGGTCTTCGGCGCGGCTCGGGCAGGCTACGTTGCGTCGCAGCCAGGCCAGCAGCCAGCCGCGATGGTCGCGATACAACGCGCCAACAAGCTCACTGCGTGGGGTCTGGATCGACGACAAGGATCACCTGGCAAACAAAACGTTTAAACTAACGAGAATTATTCGCGATTGTGTCAGAGCCGTAGGGTGGACGCAATTGGCGTCTGTCGGGTGGTGCCACTAAAACGATGGCGCTTGTTTACGCCGTTTCCATTGGCTCAAACGCTCTTGCAGGGCGTGGGGCGTGTCGATGAACTGCTGGCGCGCACGGCTGAACAAGATGAGCATCAACTCGGCTGTGGCCAGGGCGTCGGCGCTGGCGTGGTGGCGTTCGCCGACCTGCAAATTGAAGTGGCTGATCCAGTCGTCCAGCCCGGCCTCGCGGATATGCGCTTCGGGGCACAGCAGCGGGGCGATGTCGGCCACGTCGAGGAACGGGTGGGTCAGGCGGTAACCCAGGCTGTCCTTGAGCGCCCGGCACAGCATGTGTTGATCGAATGGCGCGTGGAACGCGAGCAACGGGCTGTCGCCGACAAACGCCATGAAATCCAGCAGCGCTTCGACCGGATCACTGCCAGCGGCAATTGCACTGGGGCCAAGGCCGTGGATCAACACGCTGGGGCTGAGTTTGGTCTCGGCCCGTTGCAGGGTGCGTTCAAACATCTGCGAGAAATCCACCGCACCGTCTTCGATCACCACCGCCCCGATGGATAGCACCTGATCACGGTTGAGGTTCAGGCCGCTGGTTTCCAGGTCTACGACCACCCAGCGTTGCGTGCGCAACGTGTTATTGCCCAGCGTCGCGGGCTCTGGCAGTTGCGCCAGGCGTTGTAGTTGCGCGCTGTCGAGGCCAGGCTTTTTCGCACGCAGCCAACTGAACAAACTCACAGCTGATACCGCAACGTCAGGCTGCTTTGCAGGCGTTGGGCCTGGCGCAGGGATTCGCGCAGGATGCGTCGGTCCAGGTGGTTGAGGCTGTCGGGGTCGACGCGGTTGGAATATGCCTGGTTTTCCCGCGTCTGCAACTGGTGCTGCTGCATGCGGGTCTGCTGGATGAAGTGGTATGCCTCCTCATAGGCGGCGCCGTCCAGCGGCTCGATGATTTCCTTGAGCACCAGTTGGCGCAGGCGCTCCAGGGTGTTGTTGGCGTGGATGCCATTGGCCAGGGCCAGCAGGCGCGCACCGTCGACGAAAGGCGTGAGGCCCTGCACCTTGAGATCCAGCATGGCCTTTTCGCCACCTTTGCGTGTGAGCACAAAGTCGCGGAAACGTCCTACGGGCGGACGCTGGCGCAAGGCGTTCTCGGCCAGCATGCGTTGGAACAGCCGGTTATCCCCAACCTGATCGAGAATGCCCTGGCGCAGTTGTTCACAGCCGCGTTCATCGCCCCACACCACGCGCAGGTCGAAGTAAATACTGGAACCGAGCAGATTCTCCGGGGTCGCCTCGCGGATAAACGCCGCGAAACGCCGCGCCCATTCGGCCCGCGACAGGCACAGCTCGGGGTTGCCGGCCATGATATTGCCCTTGCACAGGCTGAAGCCGCACAGCGCCAGGCTCTGGTTGATCTGCTGCGCCAACGGCAACAGTTGCGCGCGGATCTGCGCGGCTTCGGCGGCGTCCTTGGCCTCGAACAGGATGCCGTTGTCCTGGTCGGTATACAGCGTCTGTTCGCGGCGGCCTTCGCTGCCAAAACACAGCCAACTGAACGGCACGCCGGGGTCGCCTCTTTCGGCCAGGGTCAGTTCGATCACCCGGCACACGGTGTGATCGTTGAGCAGGGTAATGATGTGGGTGATCTGGGTGGACGACGCGCCATGGGCCAGCATGCGCTCGACCAACTGGCCGATCTCGCCGCGAATCGCCACCAGGTTGTCGACCCGGGGCGCGTTGCGGATGGTGCGGGCCAGGTGCACCAGGTCTACCCGTTGCAGGGAAAACAGGTCGCGCTCGGATACCACGCCACACAGGCGTTGCTCCTTGACCAGGCAGACGTGGGCGATATGTCGCTCGGTCATGGCGATGGCGGCGTCGAATGCACTGTGGTCTGGCGTCAGATAGAACGGCGCCTGGGTCATATGGCGTTCGATGGCCTGGTTGAAATCACTGGTGCCGTCGGCCACCACCTGACGCAGGTCGCGCAGGGTGAAAATCCCCAGCGGCGCCTTGTGCTCGTCGATGATCACGATGCTGCCGACCTGCTGCTCGTGCATCAGCGTCACCGCTTCGCGCAGCGGCGTGGTGGGGCTGCATGTCACCGGGTGGCGCATGGCCAACTCGCCGAGGCGGGTGTTCAGGGAGTATTGGGTGCCGAGGGTTTCCACGGCTTTTTGCTGGACTTGCTGGTTGACCTGATCCAGCAGACTGCTCACGCCGCGTAGGGCAAAGTCGCGAAACGGGCTGGAAAGGGCGAACAGTTTGATGAACGCCGGTTTGTTCAGCTGTAGGCAGAAGGTGTCTTCGGCGGCTTTATGCTCGGTGCGGGTAGCCCGTTCACCCAGCAGGGCAGCGAGGGGGAAGCATTCGCCGGTGGTGATTTCGAAGGTGGTTTCGGCTGAATCCGGGCGTTCGCCGACCACGCGGCCTTGCTTGACGATGTAAAAGTGTTCGACGGGCCCACCCGACGGCTTGAGGATGCTCTCGCCGGGGCCGAAGAAGCGCAGTTGGCATTGCTCCACCAGGAACGCCAGGTGGGCGTTTTCCATCTGGTTGAACGGCGGGAAGCGCTGCAGGAACTGCAAGGTGCCGTGGATATTCTGTAGTACGGCAGTTTTCCCCGCCTGGGCGAAGGCATCAGCTTTACTCATGACAGTGACCGCATTTTTTTGTCGTTATCGGTCTGCATGGTCGACTCCTGCGCTGCGGGTGCCCATTGGACGTAAGTCTAGGTCGATACAAACGGCATAAACCTAGGGCGAAACCTTAGATGAAGATCGTGCAAAACCCGTAGAACGCCCACTAGGCAAACTTTCCGACGAAGTGCACATTGTTCGCCCTTCCGCAGATGTCTGACGAGTGTGCTGGGAGATTGATGAGAACTGCTGAGAACCGTATGTCCGATCACGATATTTTGAGCGATGCCGAGCGCGAGGCGCTGAGCGCCGTGATGCTGGAGCCTGATTTACCGCCGCAACGGGTGTTGATCGTCGATGATGACAAGGACGCCCGTGAACTGCTGGCGGAAATCCTCGGGCTGGACGGCATTCGCTGCATGACTGCCGAGAGTGGCGAGGCGGCGTGGGCATTGTTGCAGTCCAGCGGTTCCATAGGTCTGCTCATCACCGATCTGCGCATGGCGCCTAGCAACGGTTTGGAACTGATCCGCAAGGTGCGCGAGTCCACGCGGGCGGCGTTGCCGATCATCATCATGTCGGGAGACGCGGAAGCGTTGGATGTGATCGATGCGATGCATTTGAGTGTGGTGGACTTCTTGCTCAAGCCGATTGATAGCGTGAAGTTGGCGAAACTGGTGAAGCGGGAGTTGGGGATGGTGCCCTGATTTTGTGGCAGCTTTGTGGGCCGCATCGGGGCAAGCTCCCTCCCACCTTTGACTGTGTTCACAAATCCGACGTTGACGGTACGACACAGACACGAGGTCGGTAGTAGGTCGGGTGGCGCAGCTGGCGCCGTTAGTCGGCGATTTGTAATAGCTGTCAATGTTGACAGTAGGCAGTAGAGGCGTGGCGCGTGTTAACTGGTAGTGGAAGCTTTTCCCGAAAACTTCTCCACTGGTAGACAGGAGTTCATCATGGTTACCTCCCCGCACCTTACTCAGCAAGAGTTTCAAGCTGCCTACGCGGATGTCAAAGCAGGGCTGAACCACGCAGAAATCCATTACACGTTAAATAACCAGAACCACTCTTTTACAACGGAAGGCGTCTCCGGCGGATTTAGCCAAACCTTAATATCCCAGGGAACAGGTGTAGCCATGGGGTGGAGGTACCCTGGCGGTCTGCAGGTAGGGCAAAACAGCTTTCTCTTCACGGCTCTTGGGAATGCAGTGTTTTACGCGTCAGTATTTGATACTTACCCACACGTTCGGAAAGGGACGCTAGAGGTGCTGGTCAAGATCACTGGAGAGGGCGATAAGGAAGTCGCCGAGATTACAGGGAAGATTAGGGGGGCAGTATTTAGCAACGGCACTGACGAAGTGACGGTTGATGGCGAGTTTAAGTACCTCTTTCCCTAAGCTCTCCTGAAGAAAAAGCCCCGGTCTCTCGACCAGGGCTTTTTTCATTTACAGGCCATTCTTGGCCTTGAACTCCCGACGCCGACGATGCAACACCGGCTCGGTATAGCCATTCGGCTGCTTCGTCCCTTCAATCACCAACTCCACCGCTGCCTGGAACGCGATGTTGCTGTCGAAATCCGGTGCCAGTGGGCGGTACAACTTATCCCCGGCATTCTGACGGTCGACCACCGGCGCCATGCGCTTGAGGCTTTCCAGCACCTGGGCTTCGTTGACGATGCCGTGGCGCAGCCAGTTGGCGATGTGCTGGCTGGAAATGCGCAGGGTGGCGCGGTCTTCCATCAGGCCCACATCGTTGATGTCCGGCACTTTCGAGCAACCGACGCCCTGGTCGATCCAGCGCACCACGTAACCGAGGATGCCCTGGGCGTTGTTGTCCAGCTCATTACGGATTTCTTCGTCGGACCAATCGGTATTGGTCGCCAGAGGAATGCTCAGGATGTCGTCCACCGACGCGCGTTCGCGCTTGGCCAGTTCGGTCTGGCGGGCGAATACGTCGACCTTGTGGTAGTGCAACGCGTGCAGCGCAGCCGCAGTCGGCGACGGCACCCAAGCGGTGTTGGCGCCGGCCAGTGGGTGGGCGATTTTCTGTTCGAGCATCAAAGCCATCAGGTCGGGCATCGCCCACATGCCTTTGCCGATTTGCGCACGGCCTTGCAGGCCGGTGCTCAAGCCGATGTCGACGTTCCAGTTTTCGTACGCGCCAATCCATTTTTCCGCCTTCATCGCCGCCTTGCGCACCATCGCGCCGGCTTCCATGGAGGTGTGGATTTCGTCGCCGGTACGGTCGAGGAAGCCGGTGTTGATAAACACCACGCGCTCGCTGGCCGCCTTGATGCAGGCCTTGAGGTTGACCGTGGTACGGCGCTCCTCGTCCATGATCCCGACTTTGAGGGTGTTGCGCGGCAGGTTCAGCACCTCTTCGATGCGACCGAACAGCTCGTTGGTGAACGCGGCTTCTTCCGGGCCGTGCATCTTCGGTTTGACGATGTACACGGAGCCGGTGCGGCTGTTTTTGCGAGTGCTGGTGCCGTTGAGGCTATGGATCGCGGCCAGGCTGGTGATCAGCCCGTCGAGGATGCCTTCCGGTACTTCGTTGCCGTCTTTGTCGAGGATCGCGTCGATGGTCATCAGGTGACCCACGTTGCGCACAAACAACAGCGAACGGCCGTGCAGGGTTACGTCCTGGCCATTCACGCCGGTGTAGACGCGGTCGGCATTCATGGTGCGGGTGAAGGTCTTGCCGCCCTTGGCCACTTCTTCGGCCAGGTCGCCCTTCATCAGGCCGAGCCAGTTGCGATAGATCACGACTTTGTCATCGGCATCGACGGCGGCGACGGAGTCTTCGCAGTCCATGATGGTGGTCAGCGCGGCTTCCATCAGCACGTCTTTGACACCGGCGGCATCGGTCTGGCCGACCGGGGTGCTGGCGTCGATCTGGATTTCGAAGTGCAGGCCGTTGTGTTTCAACAGTACGGCAGTCGGTTGTGCCGCGTCGCCGTGGAAACCGATCAGTTGCGCATCGTCGCGCAGGCCGCTGTTGCTGCCGCCCTTGAGACCGACGATCAGCTTGCCATCAACGATTTTGTAAGCGGTGGAGTCGACGTGGCTGCCGGCGCTGAGCGGTGCGGCTTCGTCGAGGAAGGCGCGGGCGAAGGCAATCACCTTGTCGCCGCGCACTTTGTTGTAGCCCTGGCCCTTTTCGGCGCCGTCGGCTTCGCTGATGGCGTCGGTGCCATACAGCGCGTCATACAGCGAGCCCCAACGCGCATTCGATGCGTTGAGGGCAAAACGCGCGTTCATCACCGGCACCACCAGCTGCGGGCCGGCCATGCGGGCGATCTCGTCGTCGACGTTTTGGGTCGTGGCCTGGAAATCTGCGGCTCCTGGCAGCAGGTATCCGATGTCTTGCAGGAAGGCCTTGTAGGCCACCGGGTCATGAGCCTGGCCCGCGTGGGTCTGGTGCCAGGTGTCGATCCGCGCCTGGAAATCGTCGCGTTTGGCGAGTAGGGCTTTGTTCTTCGGTGCCAGGTCATGGATGACCTTGTCGGCACCGGCCCAGAACTGCTCGGCAGTAATGCCGGTGCCGGGAATGGCTTCGTTGTTCACGAAGTCGAACAGGACTTTGGCGACCTGCAGGCCACCGACTTGAACGTGTTCAGTCATTGCTTGCCTCACTCTGCACAGCTTAAGCGCTTTTTAGATTTTCATTATGTAGTGCCAGGTTGCGCATACTACATGATGACTTGCGGTTGTGAAAATTAGACTAAATACGTCGTTTAGCGACCCACTTTGGTCGTACGGTCACAGCGGAGAACCGGATGTTCTCAAAAAACTATTGGATTGTTCCAGATAAATATAAAAATGGTACACGATTTGTTATCAAGGGCTTCCGGGTCCACCTTGTAGATTGAATTCCAGAGGGCATCGCCATGGACCATCTTGTACTCACAATCATCGCCGCCGACAAACCCGGCCTGGTGGAACGCATTGCACAGAACATCGCCGCCCACGGCGGCAACTGGCTGGAAAGCCGCATGGCGCACATGGCCGGGCAGTTTGCCGGGATCCTGCGGGTCAGCGTTCCTGCAGAAAACCGTCAGGCCCTGGTAGGCGCGCTGGAGGACTTATCCACACATGGCATCCGTGTGCTGGTGGGTGAGGGCAGCAGTGGGCAGGCGTCGGCGTCCAAATCCATCCTGATGACGCTGGTGGGCAATGACCGCTCGGGCATCGTGCGGGAGATCACGGCGTTGTTGAGCAAACAGGGGGTGAACCTGGAGAGCCTGAGCACCGATGTGCGGCCGGCTCCGATGAGCGGTGATCCGCTGTTTACCGCCGAGGCGCTGTTGCGGGTGCCGGCAGCGTTATCCCTGGACACCTTGCAGCTCTCCCTGGAAACCCTGGCCGACGACTTGATGGTGGAACTGCACCACGAGGAATAATCTGCCCACAGGGTTATGCATGGAAATCTTGCATGGGCCTGTGGATAACCTGTAGAGACCCGGCGCCAGGCCACGCCGGCCGGGCTTCTGCGCTGCTTGAGCAAAAAACGAGCAATTTCAAAAGCTTGTGCACAAATGGCGGGGATCAGGTTGTGGATAACCTTGGGGTGGATGTCTGCAAGCCACGCCCGCTGTGGCTTGCAGAGTTTTGTACGTTATTTGATCAGCGTTTGCGCACGCTCAGCCACGCATCCACGCTGTAAACCACCAGGCCAGCCCAGATAAACGCGAAGGCAATCAGCGTGCTCGGTGCCAGGTGTTCACCGAACAACAGCACCGCTTCCAGCAGCACCAGGGTCGGCGCGACGTACTGCAAAAAGCCGAGTGCTGTGTAGGGCAGGTGCCGTGCGGCGGCGTTGAAACAGACCAGCGGGATCAGCGTTACCGGGCCAGCGGCCACCAGCCACCAGGCTTCGGACGTGCTCCAGAACGCCAGCTGTGCACTGTGGGCGGTGGGGTTGAACAACAACCACGCCACGGCAATCGGCACCAGCATCCAGGTTTCCACCACCAGCCCCGGCAGTGCCTTGACCGGCGCCTGTTTGCGGATCAAACCGTAGAACCCGAAGGTCAGCGCCAACACCAGCGACACCCACGGCAAACTGCCCACCTGCCACACCTGCTGTGCCACACCCACTGCCGCCAGCCCGACCGCCGCCCACTGCAAGCGTCGCAGGCGTTCGCCGAGGATCAGCATGCCCAGCAACACATTCACCAGCGGGTTGATGTAGTAACCGAGGCTCGCTTCCAGCATGCGCCCGCTGTTCACCGACCACACATAGGTCAGCCAGTTGCCCGCAATCAACGAACCGCTGAGGGCCAGGATCGCCAGGCGCTTGGGGTTGTCACGCAGTTCACGGAACCAGCCGGGGTGCTTCCATACCATCAGCAGCAAGCCGCCGAACAGCGCCGACCACAACACGCGATGCACGATGATTTCGGCGGCCGGGACGCTGGCGATGGCTTTGAAGTAGAGCGGGAACAGACCCCAGATGACATAGGCGCTCAGGCCCAGGATGTACCCCTTGCGGGGGTTGGCGGCGTGCATTGCAGAATCCTTGCTTAGGCAGCTAACAAAGGCGCGATTGTAAGTACATTTGCCAGGCAATGGGCGGTGCTTTTCTGTGGGACCCGACAAGCCAGCTCCCACAAGGAGAGGGGTTGGGTCAGAAGAGTTTCAGGGGTTCTTCGTTCAACGCCGACAGTTGCTCGCGCAATGCCAACACCTGGTCCCCCCAATACCGCTCAGTGCCAAACCACGGGAAGCTGTGGGGAAACGCCGGGTCATCCCAGCGCCGCGCCAGCCAGGCGCTGTAATGCATCAGGCGCAAGGCGCGCAGCGGTTCGATCAGCGCCAGTTCGCGCGGGTCGAAGTCGTGGAATTCCTGGTAGCCGTCCATCAATTCCGACAACTGTCCCAGGCATTCCTGACGATCACCGGCAAGCATCATCCACAGGTCCTGCACTGCCGGGCCCATGCGGCAGTCATCCAGGTCGACGATGTGGAACATCTCGTCACGGCACATCATGTTGCCGGGGTGGCAATCGCCGTGCATACGGATGTTTTTGTGCGGCGTGGCCTTGTACACCTCTTCCACGCGCTTGAGCAGGTCGCGGGCCACGGACTCGTAGGCCGGCAGCAGGCTCTTGGGGATGAAGTTTCCCTCGAGCAAGGTGGTGAGGGAATCGTGGCCGAAATTCTTCACACCCAAGGCTTCACGGTGTTCGAACGGGCGGGTGGAACCCACCGCATGCAAACGGCCCAGCAGTTGCCCTAGACGATACAGTTGGTCGAGGTTGCCCGGCTCCGGCGCACGGCCGCCACGGCGGGGAAACAGGGTGAAGCGGAAACCTTCGTGTTCGAACAGGCTTTCGCCGTTGTGGATAAGGGGGGCAACCACTGGCACGTCACACTCGGCCAGTTCGAAGGTGAAGCGGTGTTCTTCGAGGATCGCTTCGTTGGTCCAGCGCTGCGGGCGGTAGAACTTGGCGATCAGCGGCTCGGAATCTTCGATGCCGACTTGATACACGCGGTTTTCGTAGCTGTTGAGCGCCAGTACGCGGGCATCGCTGAGGAAACCGATGCTTTCAACGGCGTCGAGGACCAGATCAGGGGTGAGTGTTTCAAACGGATGGGCCATGCGAACTCCTGCGCGCAGCAGGGCGCCGCGTCCGGCCGGGTATGGTAACAGTGATAGGTGGTGACTGTGCGGACGCCTTCGCGGGCAAGCCCGCTCCCACATTCGACCGCATTCTCATGTTGGAACTCGGTCAACTGTGGGAGCGGGCTTGCTCGCGAAGAGGGTTTATCAGGCGCCGACGATGCCACCATCATCCCGCCGAATCGCCATCACCGACGAGCGTGGTTTACCGTTCGGCAAATGCTCCGGCCAGGTCGAGCCCCCGGTTTCCCCCGGATGTTGAATCCCCACAAACAGTGTCTTCTGATCCGGCGAGAAGCTGATGCCTGTCACCTCACATGCCACCGGTCCTACCATGAAGCGGCGGATTTCCCCGGTAGTCGGGTCGGCACACAGCATCTGGTTATTGCCCATGCCGGCGAAGTCGCCTGCGTTGCTGTAGTCCCCATCCGTAAGAATCCACAAGCGTCCGGCCTTGTCGAAGCCCAGGCCATCGGGGCTGTTGAACATGTTCTGCGGGTTGATATTCGACGAGCCCCCCTTGGGCGTACCGGCATGCACGCCGGGGTTGCCGGCCACGACAAACAGGTCCCAGGTGAAGGTGTGGGCGCCGTGGTTATCGGCGTCGGCCTTCCAGCGCAGGATCTGGCCGTAGACGTTTTTCTCGCGCGGGTTGGGCCCGCCCACCGGCTGGCCGTCTTCGCCGCGCTTGGCGTTGTTGGTCAGGGTGCAATACACCTGGCCATCGGTGGGGCTGACCACGATCCATTCCGGGCGGTCCATGCGTGTGGCTTTCACCACGCTGGCGGCGAGGCGTGCGTGGATCAGCACCTCGGCCTGGCTGGTGAAACCTGTGCTGGCGTCGATGCCGTTCTTGCCGAAAGTCAGCTCGACCCATTGGCCTTTGCCCTTGGGATGGTCAGTGTTGCCGTCGCCGGCGTCGAAAATCGCCACGTATAAGGTGCCGTGGTCGAGCAGGTCTTTGTTGGCCTTGGGGTTCTTGTGGTTGATCTTGTCGCGGCTGACGAATTTGTAGATGAACTCGCCACGCTCGTCGTCGCCCATGTACACCACGGCACGGCCGTCGCGGGTTTCGGCCAGCGCGGCGTTTTCGTGCTTGAAGCGGCCCAGGGCAGTGCGCTTGACCGGGGTGGACTTGGGATCGAACGGGTCGATTTCCACTACCCAGCCGTGGCGATTGAGTTCGTTGGGGTTCTTGGCGAGGTCAAAGCGCGGGTCGTGCTGGTGCCAGTTGATGTCTTTGCTGGCGGCCACGGCGCCATAGCGCTTTTGCCCGGCATCGAAGGTTTGTTGTGGGTTGGTGCTGCCGAAGCAGTCGGTGAAGTTCTCTTCACAGGTCAGATAAGTACCCCATGGCGTTTTGCCGTTGGCGCAGTTCTGGAACGTGCCAAGGGCCTTTGTGCCGCTCTTGTCGGCGCCGGTTTTCAGCCAGGCGTGGCCGGCGGCGGGGCCGCTCAGGCGGATCGGCGAGTTGCCGTGGATGCGCCGGTTGTAGCGCGAGTCCTGCACGAACTGCCAGGTATCGCCCTGGCGCCGCACTTCGATCACCGACACGCCTTCGCTGGCCTGGGCCTTGCGCACGTCCTCGGCCGATTGCGGCGCACCGCCGTGGGCGAAGAGGTAGCGGTAGTTGGTGTATTCGTTGTTGATCGCCATGAGCGCACGGTTGTCGTCGCCGGGGAAGGCGAACAGGCTCATGCCGTCGTTGTGGTCGCCGAACTGCTGCTCCTGGGCCAGGGCCGTGCCGTTGCCGGACGGGTCGAACGCCGGTGCGCTCTTGCTCAGCGGCTGGCCCCAACTGATCAGCACCGAGGCGCTATAGCCCGGCGGCAAGGTAATGGCGTCGCTGGTGGCGGCGGCGATGCTGGTGAAACCCAGCAATGGGCTGGCGCTTGCGGCGTTGACGGCCATCGCGCTGCGGCTCAACAGGTTGCCACCGAGGAACATCGCGGCACCGCACAGGGCACCGGCGCCGATAAAGCGGCGGCGGGTGAGGCCGACCATCTGTTCGAGGTCGGTGGCTTGGTTTTCTTCTAATAGGCTCATCGTCAGGCTCCCTGCGGTTTTTGCAGACACCTTAAGGAGCGCGCGTGACGAAATTGTTGCAGTTTGAGGATGGCCGTCGCCTATACCGGTGTGCCCAGCAGCACATTGCTCGGGGCGAATTGCACACGGATCGTCTGGCCTTCGGCGGCGCCCAGGGCCATGAGCGTGCCGGGCGGCGCCAGGGCGCATAAAACCTGGCCGTTGGGCAGGGTGATACGCACTTCGCTGGGGCCGTCTTCAGCGTCGAGAATCGCCTCGATCCTGCCGCTCATGCAATTGTGTCCAGGTGTTGCAGAGGACCCGGGCCCCAGCAATTCCAGCCAGCCGGCCTTGATCAGCGCGACCACTTCCACGCCGCTCTCCAGTTCCAGCCGTTGCGTGCTGTCGTGGGTGATCTGCGCTTGCAGCGTCAGGCCGCCAGCGAGTTGCAGGCGGATCAGGTCGTTGCGGCCATGGCTCTCAATCGCCATGACCTGGCCGTGCAACTGGTTGCGCGCGCTGGTGCGCAGCATCAAGCGGCCAAGCAGGTTGAAGTCACTGGCGGCTTCATCCGAACCGAGCAGTTCGGCTTGCAGCACTTGCAGGCGCTGGTAGAGGCGCAGGACCCGCTCGCCCTCTGCCGTCAGTCTGGCCCCGCCGCCGCCCTTGCCGCCGACGCTGCGCTCCACCAGCGGTTTTTGCGCGAGGTTGTTCAGTTCGTCGATGGCGTCCCAGGCGGCTTTGTAGCTCAAACCGGCGCTTTTCGCTGCGCGGGTAATCGAACCCTGTTCGGCGATATGTCCCAGCAAGGCAATGCGCTGGGGGCGGCGGATGATGTGTTGGCTGAGGGAGGCTGGCAGAGACATGGCGATACGCTTGGATGAGATAAACAGAACGTTGCGGGCAAGGCGCGCTTGCGTCAAGTCAGGCCCCCGGTTTGGGCGTGCGGGCCAGGCAATACACATCGACTTGCCGCGCACCGGCGTTGATCAACAGGCGCGCAAGGCTGTGGGCGGTGGCGCCGGTGGTGAGTACGTCGTCGACCAGGGCGAAGTGGCGACCCGTCACCTCGGCATTGGCGGCCACGGCGAAGGCCTTGAGCAAGTTGCGTTTGCGCTGTTTGGCGTCAAGGGCTTGCTGCGCGACGGTTTCCTGGGGCCGCAGCAGCACATGTTCATCCAGTGCGATGTCGAGGTCGTGGCTCAGCCACCGCGCCAGCATCAGTGCCTGGTTAAAGCCGCGTTCACGCTGGCGTTTGCGCGCCATGGGCACCGGCAGCAGGCAGTCGGGGCGCGGGAGTTCGGCGTTGTCGAAGCGGTGTTGCAGGTGCTGGGCGAGCAAGCGCGCGAGCAGGTGGCCGAGCGGCCAGCGTGCCTGGTGCTTGAAGCGGCTGATCAGGCTGTCGACCGGAAAGCTGAAGGTCCAGGGCGCGATCACATGTTTAAACGCCGGTGGCTGTTTGAAACACTGTGCGCAAACCAGGCCGTCCATCGGCAGGGGCACGGCGCAAATCTCGCACTGCTCCAACAGCCAGGGCAGCTCGGTTTCGCAGACGTTGCACACACAATGGGCGGATTCCGTCGCTTCATCGCAGATCAAACAGGTGTGTTCGTTTTTTAACCAGATGTAAACCTGGTGTTTGTAGTCAGGTTGACAGTGCATGAATCTTCCTTAAATATGCCGAGCATCCGTGTCGTGTCTGTGGGTATTGCCCTTCCCACAGCGCTTGCCCAAGCATAATCAAGGAATCGCCCATGAGCGCCAGCACCACCGCCACCTTGCGTCACGATTGGTCCCTCGCCGAAGTCAAAGCGCTGTTCGTGCAGCCGTTCAATGACCTGTTGTTCCAGGCGCAGACCGTGCATCGCGCGCATTTCGACGCGAACCGTGTGCAGGTGTCGACCTTGCTGTCGATCAAGACCGGTGCTTGCCCGGAAGATTGCAAATATTGTCCGCAGTCGGGCCACTACAACACCGGCCTGGAAAAAGAAAAGCTGATGGAAGTGCAGAAGGTCCTCGAAGAGGCCGCCCGCGCCAAGGCCATCGGTTCGACCCGCTTCTGCATGGGCGCCGCGTGGAAGCACCCGTCGGCCAAAGACATGCCCTACGTGCTGCAGATGGTCAAAGGCGTGAAGGCCATGGGCCTGGAAACCTGCATGACCCTCGGCCGCCTCGACCAGGACCAGACCGCAGCCCTGGCCCAGGCCGGTCTCGATTACTACAACCACAACCTGGATACGTCGCCGGAGTTCTACGGTTCGATCATCACCACCCGCACCTACAGCGAGCGCCTGCAAACCCTGGCCTATGTGCGTGAGTCGGGGATGAAGATCTGCTCTGGCGGTATCCTTGGCATGGGCGAGTCGCTGGATGACCGCGCCAACCTGCTGATCCAGCTGGCCAACCTGCCGGAGCATCCGGAGTCGGTGCCGATCAACATGCTGGTGAAGGTGGCCGGTACGCCGCTGGAGAATGCCGAGGACATCGACCCATTCGACTTCATCCGCATGCTGGCCGTGGCGCGCATCCTGATGCCGCAGTCCCACGTGCGCCTGTCGGCCGGCCGCGAAGCGATGAACGAGCAGATGCAGGCCCTGGCGTTTTTTGCCGGCGCCAACTCGATCTTCTACGGCGACAAATTGCTGACCACTGCCAACCCGCAGGCGGATAAGGACATGCAACTGTTCGCGCGCCTGGGGATCTTGCCCGAAGCCCGCGAAGAGCACGCCGATGAAGTGCATCAGGCGGCGATCGAACAGGCACTGGTTGAGCAAAAAAGCAGCGAGCAGTTCTACAACGCGGTGGTTTGACGCCCATCTCTCTATTGGAATGCAATCCATTGTGGGAGCTGGCTTGCCTGCGATAGCGGCCGTTCAGACACATTGATGCTGAATGTGCCGCCGTCATCGCAGGCAAGCCAGCTCCCACATTGAGACCGTGTTCAGTCTGTTTAATCGAGGCCTGCATGTCTTTCGATCTCTCCGCGCGCCTCGCTGCCCGCCGTGCCGAGCACCTTTATCGCCAACGCCCGCTGCTGGAAAGCCCCCAAGGCCCGCAAGTGGTGGTCGACGGCCAACCGCTGCTGGCGTTCTGTAACAACGATTACCTGGGCCTGGCCAATCACCCGCAAGTGATTGAAGCCTGGCGCGCCGGTGCGTCCCGTTGGGGTGTCGGCGGTGGCGCGTCGCACCTGGTGGTCGGGCATGCCACGCCGCACCACGAGCTGGAAGAAGCCCTGGCCGACCTCACCGGGCGCCCGCGCGCATTGCTGTTTACCACCGGCTACATGGCCAACCTCGGCGCAGTCACGGCGTTGGTGGGGCAGGGCGATACGGTGCTGGAAGACCGGCTCAACCACGCCTCGCTGCTGGATGCCGGCTTGCTGTCCGGTGCGCGTTTCAATCGCTACCTGCATAACGACGCCGAAAGCCTGGCCAAGCGTCTGGAAAAGGCCACTGGCAACACGCTGGTGGTCACCGACGGCGTGTTCAGCATGGACGGCGACCTGGCCGACTTGCCCGCGCTGGCCCGTGAAGCCCGCGCAAAAGGCGCCTGGCTGATGGTGGATGATGCCCACGGTTTTGGCCCGTTGGGCGCCAATGGTGGTGGGATCGTCGAGCATTTCGGCTTGAGCCAGGAGGACGTGCCGGTACTGGTCGGCACCCTCGGTAAAGCCTTCGGTACGGCGGGCGCCTTTGTGGCGGGCAGCGAAGAGCTGATCGAAAGCCTGATCCAGTTTGCGCGCCCGTATATCTACACCACCAGCCAGCCCCCGGCGCTGGCCTGTGCGACTTTGAAAAGCCTGGAGTTGCTGCGCACCGAGCATTGGCGGCGCGAGCACCTCGACGGCCTGATCCGCCAGTTCCGCCGGGGCGCCGAGCAGCTTGGCCTGGATTTGATGGCGAGTTTTACGCCGATCCAGCCGATCCTGGTCGGTAGCAGCGCCAAGGCCGTGCGCCTGTCGCAGATGCTGCGCGAGCGTGGCCTGATGGTCACGGCGATCCGCCCGCCCACCGTACCCGCTGGCAGCGCACGTTTGCGCGTGACGTTAACGGCGGCCCACACCGAGGCGCAGGTGCAGCTATTGTTGAGCGGATTGGAAGAGTGTTTCCGCTTGTTAGGCGCCACGGAGCCCGACCATGCGTGATCGACTGATTTTGTTGCCTGGCTGGGGCCTCGGCGTATCGCCGCTGGAGCCGTTGGCCGCCGCCTTGCACGGTCTGGATGAACACCTGCGGGTGCAGATCGAACCGTTGCCGACGCTGGACGCCAGCGACCTGGACGAATGGCTCGATGAACTCGACGCGACGCTGCCGGACAACGCCTGGCTGGGCGGCTGGTCCCTCGGCGGCATGCTTGCTGCGGAACTGGCGGCACGACGTGGCGAACGCTGCTGCGGCTTGCTGACCCTGGCGAGCAACCCCTGTTTTGTCGCCCATGACGGTTGGCCGAGTGCGATGCCTGCCGAGACCTTTGACGCCTTCCTCGCCGGTTGTCATGCCGATTCCCAAGTCACCCTGAAACGCTTCGGCCTGTTGTGTGCCAAGGGCGCCGCCGACCCGCGTGGGCTGGCGCGTTTGCTGGTGGGCGGGGCGCCGAACACTCCGCCCCGGGCGTTGATGAGCGGCCTTGAATTGCTTGCCCGACTCGACACCCGCGACGCCTTGCTGGCCTATCGGGGCCCGCAGATGCACCTGTTTGCCGGGGGCGACGAACTGGTGCCCGCCGAAGCCGCGAGCGACCTGCTGAGCTTGCTGCCCGATGTTGAAATCGGCCTGATTGAACAGGCTGGTCACGCTTTTCTTCTGGAGGACCCCCACGGTGTGGCGGGGGCCATCCAGGCTTTTTTGCATGAGTGCGCTGATGACTGATTTATCCCACGCCCCGTTGCCGGGTGCCCTGCCGGACAAGCGCCAGGTGGCGGCGTCGTTTTCCCGTGCGGCGGCCAGCTATGACAGCGTTGCCGAGTTGCAGCGGGCTGTCGGCGCTGAATTGCTGGCACGTGTGCCGGCCGGTATTGCACCGCAACGCTGGTTGGATATGGGGTGCGGCACCGGGTATTTCAGCCGTGTGCTGGGCGCGCGCCTGCCCGCCAGCCAGGGCATTGCGTTGGACATCGCCGAAGGCATGCTCAACCACGCGCGGCCCCTGGGTGGCGCACAGCACTTCATCGCAGGTGATGCCGAGCGCTTGCCGCTTAAAGCTGAAAGCGTGGGGCTGCTCTTCACCTCCCTCGCGGTGCAATGGTGTGCGAATTTCGGCGCGGTGCTCAGCGAGGCTTATCGCGTGCTGCAACCCGGTGGCGTGTTGGCGTTCGCCAGCCTGTGCGTGGGCACCCTGGATGAGCTGCGCGAAAGCTGGCGGGCGGCGGACGGTATGGTTCACGTCAACCGTTTCCGCACCTTCGAGATGTATCAGCAATTGTGCGCGGCCAGCGGCCTGCGGGTGGTGAGCCTGGAGCGCCAGCCCCATGTGCTGCACTACCCGGATGTACGGAGCCTGACCCATGAATTGAAGGCGTTGGGCGCCCATAACCTCAACCCCGGCCGGCCGGGAGGGTTGACGGGGCGCGCGCGGATTGTTGCACTGGTGGACGCTTACGAGCAGTTCCGTCAGGCCCAGGGCCTGCCCGCCACGTATCAAGTGGTGTACGCCGTACTGGAGAAACCGCTATGAGCGCCTATTTTGTCACCGGTACCGATACGGATGTTGGCAAGACCACCATCGCCGCCGGCCTGTTGCACGCCGCCCGGCAAGCCGGAAAAAGTACTGCCGCCGGTAAGCCGGTGGCCTCTGGTTGCCAGGTCACGCCCAAAGGCTTGCGCAACGCCGACGCACTGGCGCTGTTGGCCGAATGCTCGCTGCCGCTGAGTTATGCCGAGGTCAACCCGCTGGCGTTCGAGCCGGCCATCGCGCCCCATCTGGCGGCGCGCGAAGCGGGGGTTGCGCTCACGGTGCAAGCGTTGCTCAAGCCGATGCAGCAGATCCTGGCGCGGGATGCGGATTTCACCCTGATCGAGGGCGCGGGCGGTTGGCGCGTGCCGCTGGCGGATCAGGCGAACCTGTCGGACCTGGCCATTGCGCTGAAGCTGCCGGTAATCCTGGTGGTGGGCGTGCGCCTGGGGTGCATCAGTCATGCCTTGCTGACTGCCGAGGCCATCGCCCGGGACGGTTTGTCGCTGGCGGGCTGGGTGGCGAATATCATCGATCCCAAGACCTCCCGTCTGGAAGAGAACCTCGCCACCCTGGCCGAGCGATTGCCTGCACCGTGCCTGGGGCGTGTGCCGAAGCTCAAGCACGCCGGGGCTGAAGCGGTGGCCGAGTACTTGCAATTGGATCTGCTTGACTGATTTTGGCTATCACTAAGGCATTGTGCCATTAGTGTTTTTGACGGGTGTTTTGCCGGTTTCTCTGCTTCAATCAGGGCTCACGATTCTATAAAGGCAGGTTTACGCCATGGACATCTCTGGAAGCAGCGCGTTTTATTCGGGACTGAGCACCATTCAGGCCGGGCAGAACCGTGTCGACCAGGCCGCCGGCAAGATTGCCAGCGCGGCGACGACCCAGCCATCGGATGCACAGCTTGATCGTCTGCGCGCCAACGACCGGGCCCAGCCGTCGAATTCGGCGAGCAATATGGTCGAGATGGCTGAAGGCAAGTTTCAGGTGGAGCTGGGCGCCAAAGTCGCCAAGGCTTCGGATGAAATGCTCGGCACCTTGATCGATACCTTCGCTTGACCCCTCTCTTCCCAGGCGTGCTGGCTCTTCTGGGGGAGCTGGCTTGCCTGCGATAGCTTCTACTTTTTCTTCCTGATGCACCGCGGCGCCTGCATCGCAGGCAAGCCAGCTCCCATATTTGTTCTGCGCCAACCCTCTGAACTTCTACACTTTCCTGTGCAGTGGCATCTCGCCACGTGCGCTGTCGTGCGCGCCATTGATTTGCCGCATGACAAACGGCGTCTTGACATCCCCAAGTCGTAAACGTATGTTTCAAACACCTGTTTGACCGCCACAACAATTCCACGCGGTTGTTCATTCCAGATACATCAGCAGAGGTTTATCGCTATGCCTGACTACAAGGCCCCCTTGCGTGATATTCGCTTCGTTCGTGACGAACTGCTTGGCTATGAAGCGCACTATCAGAGCCTGCCGGCTTGCCAGGACGCTACCCCGGACATGGTTGACGCCATCCTTGAGGAAGGCGCCAAGTTTTGTGAGCAAGTGCTGGCCCCGTTGAACCGCGTGGGTGACATCGAAGGGTGCACCTGGAGTGAGTCTGGCGTTAAAACCCCTACTGGTTTCAAAGAAGCCTATAAACAATTCGTCGAAGGCGGCTGGCCAAGCCTGGCCCACGATGTAGAGCACGGTGGCCAAGGCCTGCCGGAATCCCTGGGCCTGGCCGTGAGCGAAATGGTTGGCACCGCCAACTGGTCGTGGGGCATGTACCCAGGCCTGTCCCACGGTGCGATGAACACCATTTCCGAGCACGGCACCCCCGAGCAGCAAGAGGCTTACCTGACCAAACTGGTGTCGGGTGAATGGACCGGCACCATGTGCCTGACCGAGCCACACTGCGGTACCGACCTGGGCATGCTGCGCACCAAGGCCGAGCCTCAGGCGGACGGTTCCTACAAGGTCTCCGGCACCAAGATCTTCATCTCGGCCGGTGAACACGACATGGCCGACAACATCGTCCACATCGTACTGGCCCGCCTGCCGGACGCTCCGGCTGGCACCAAAGGCATCTCGCTGTTTATCGTGCCGAAGTTCCTGCCCAACGCCGATGGCTCGATCGGCACGCGCAACGCGGTGAGCTGTGGCTCGCTGGAACACAAGATGGGCATCCACGGCAACGCCACCTGTGTGATGAACTTCGACCAGGCCACCGGTTTCCTGATCGGCCCGGCGAACAAAGGCCTGAACTGCATGTTCACCTTTATGAACACCGCTCGCCTGGGGACCGCGCTGCAAGGCCTGTCCCACGCCGAGATCGGCTTCCAGGGCGGCCTGAAATATGCCCGTGATCGCCTGCAAATGCGCTCCCTGACCGGCCCGAAAGCGCCGGACAAAGCCGCTGACCCGATCATCGTGCACCCTGACGTGCGTCGCATGCTGCTGACCATGAAAGCCTTCGCCGAAGGCAACCGTGCGATGGTGTACTTCACCGCCAAGCAAGTGGACATCGTCAAGTACGGCACCGACGACGAAGCCAAGAAACAGGCCGACGGCCTGCTGGCCTTCATGACTCCTATCGCCAAGGCGTTCATGACCGAAGTCGGTTTCGAGTCCGCCAACCACGGCGTGCAGATCTACGGCGGCCACGGCTTCATTGCCGAGTGGGGCATGGAGCAGAACGTGCGCGACAGCCGCATTTCGATGCTGTACGAAGGCACCACGGGTATCCAGGCTCTCGACCTGCTGGGCCGTAAAGTGCTGATGACCCAAGGCGAAGCGCTCAAGGGCTTCACCAAGATCGTGCACAAGTTCTGCCAGGCTAACGAGGGCAACGAAGCGGTCAAAGAGTTCGTCGCACCGCTGGCTGCACTGAACAAAGAGTGGGGCGAGTTGACCATGAAGGTCGGCATGGCCGCGATGAAAGACCGCGAAGAAGTCGGCGCCGCCTCGGTGGACTACCTGATGTACTCCGGTTATGCGTGCCTGGCTTACTTCTGGGCCGACATGGCGCGCCTGGCGGCTGAGAAACTGGCGGCCGGCACCTCCGAAGAAGCGTTCTACACGGCCAAGCTGCAGACGGCGCGCTTCTACTTCCAGCGCATCCTGCCGCGTACCCGTACCCACGTGGCCACCATGCTGTCGGGCGCCAACAACCTGATGGACATGAAAGAAGAAGACTTCGGCCTGGCTTACTAAGCCTTACCGGGTCACTTCCTGAGCCGCCGCTTCCTACCGGAAGCGGCGGCTTTTTTTGGGCAATAAAAAACCACAGTACAGCGCTCAGGGATTGCCGTTGGCTGCCGTTAAAGTGATGGCAATGTGATACATGCGTGCCAGGTTATGCTTAACTGTTCGCGCAGAGGCACAGTGCCATCATTCTTTTGCGGGTCGGAGTTTTACCCTTGTCACGCGTGTCCGCTGTACGGTTCAGTCATTTCCTACCTTCGTTGCTGCTGTTGCTGGCCGGGCTCTCGGCTGCGTACGTCAAGGACCTCAACGTCTTCTTTACCTCGCTGTTCAACGTGCTGCCGACCCTGGTGCTGTTGCTCGGCGGTTCGTATTGCGCGGTGTATCGACGCCAGCGCGAACTGTTTCTGATGATCACGGTGTATATCGCCTACTTCCTGCTCGATACCCAGACCGACTACTACCGCGACAATGGCCGCGTGCGTGAAGACGCCGCCGTGGTGTTCCATTTGTGTTGCCTGCTCTTGCCGCTGTTGTTCAGCATTTATGCGTTATGGCAGGAAAAAACCCACCTGTTCCGCGACCTGGTCGCACGCTGTGCTGTGTTGCTTGCCGTAGGCAGTGTCGCGTTGGCGTTGGAGCAAAGTTATCCCCAGGCGCTGTTGAACTGGCTGGCAGAGATCCGCTGGCCGGCGTTGCATGGGGCCTGGATGAGCCTGATCCAGTTGTCGTACCCGATGTTCCTGATCGGCTTCCTGACCCTGGTGGCGCAATACGGGTATCAGCCACGCCCGCTGCACGCCGCGCAACTGGTGGGATTTATCGGTTTGTTCTGGATGCTGCCACAAACCTTCATCCTGCCGTTCACCCTCAACATCATGTGCAGCCAGGTGATGCTGATGATCGCTGCGGGTGTAGCCCACGAGGCCTATCAAATGGCCTTCCGCGACGAACTGACCGGCCTGCCCGGACGGCGTGCGCTGAACGAACGCATGCAGCGCCTGGGGCGCAACTACGTGCTGGCGATGACCGACGTTGATCACTTCAAGCGCTTCAACGACACCCACGGCCACGACGTGGGTGATCAGGTGCTGCGCCTGGTGGCGAGCAAGCTGGCCAAGGTCAACGGTGGCGGTCGCGCCTACCGGTATGGTGGTGAAGAGTTCGCCGTGGTGTTTGCCGGCAAGAGCCTGGATGAGTGCATGCCGCATCTGGAAGAAATCCGCGAGATCATCGCCAACTACGACATCAAACTGCGCAACCCGGATCGTCCCCAGGACGATCAGCAAGGGCGCCAACGGCGGGTGGGCAATGGCGCCAGCAGTGTGTCGGTAACCGTCAGCATCGGCGTGGCCGAGCGTCAGGCTGAGCAACGCACCAGCGAAGAAGTGCTCAAGTCTGCCGACCAGGCGCTGTACGCCGCCAAGGGCGCAGGGCGCAATTGCGTGATCGCGGCCGGGCAGACCCGGCGTGGCGCCGTGCGCACGCAAAGCGCTGCCGGTTGAGTAATGGCGCTGTATTCAGCAGCGCTACAGTGATTGTCCGAGGGCTTGGCCGGCAGTAGGTTGAAGCGATCTGCTGCCGGAGACATTGCCATGCCTGACTACAAAGCTCCCCTGCGCGACATGCGCTTTCTGATCGACAACGTGTTTGATTTCCACGGCCACTACGCCGCGTTGGGCGCGACGGATGCCAGCCCCGACATGGTCAGTGCGATCCTCGAAGAAGGCGCCAAATTCTGCGAAAACGTGCTCGCGCCGCTCAACCGCAGCGGTGATGAAGAAGGTTGCCATTTCGACAACGGCGTCGTCACCACGCCCAAGGGGTTCAAGGAAGCGTTCGCCCAGTATGTCGAAGGCGGCTGGCACGGCGTGGCGGCGGACCCGGCCTTCGGCGGCCAAGGCTTGCCGCAGTCCCTGGGCCTGGTGCTCAGTGAGATGATCGGCTCCAGCAATACCTCGTGGGGCATGTACCCGGGGCTGACGCATGGCGCGATGTCAGCGATCCACGCCCATGGCACTGCGCAACAGAAAGACACCTTCCTGACTAAGCTCACCGCCGGCGAATGGACCGGCACCATGTGCCTCACCGAAGCCCATTGCGGCACCGACCTGGGCCTGATCAAGACCCGCGCCGTGCCCCAGGCGGACGGCAGCTATGCGCTGACCGGCAGCAAGATCTTCATCTCGGCCGGCGAGCACGACATGAGCGCCAATATCATCCACTTGGTGCTGGCCAAGCTGCCGGATGCGCCGGCGGGCACCAAGGGCATCTCGTTGTTTATCGTGCCCAAGTTCCATGCCGATTCCGGCGAGCGCAACGCGGTGCATTGCGGCTCTATCGAACACAAGATGGGTATCAAGGGCTCGGCCACCTGCGTGCTGAATTTCGACGGGGCCAAGGGCTTCCTGATTGGCGAGGCGAACAAGGGCCTCAACTGCATGTTCACCATGATGAACCATGCGCGCCTGGGCACCGGCATGCAGGGGTTGTGCAACGGCGAGGCGAGTTACCAGGGCGCGATCAAATACGCCAACGATCGCCTGCAGATGCGCTCTTTGACCGGCGCCAAGGCCCCGGACAAAGCCGCCGACCCGATCATCGTGCACCCCGACGTGCGGCGCATGTTGCTGACCATGAAGGCCTTCAACGAAGGCAACCGGGCGCTGACCTACTTCACTGCGCAATTGCTCGACACCGCGCACCTGAGCAGCGACGCCGCGCAACGCCAGGAGGCCGAAGACCTGTTGGCGTTCCTCACGCCGATCTGCAAAGCCTTTATGACCGACACCGGCCTTGAAGTGACCAACCACGGCATGCAGATCTTTGGCGGCCATGGCTACATTCGCGAATGGGGCATGGAGCAACTGGCGCGGGATGCACGGATTGCGCCGATCTATGAAGGCACCAACGGCATCCAGGCCCTCGATTTGCTGGGGCGTAAAGTGCTGGGTAGCCAGGGCAAGTTGCTGCGCGGGTTTACCAGGATTGTGCATAAGTTTTGCGCGGCGAATGCCGAGCATGCCCAGCTCAAGGCCTATGTGGCGCAACTCAATCAACTCAATGGGGAATGGGGCGAGCTGACGACCAAAGTGGGCATGGCGGCCATGAAGAATCCCGACGAAGTCGGTGCGGCGGCGGTGGATTACTTGATGTACAGCGGTTACATCGTGCTCGCCTATCTGTGGCTGCGCATGGCGGTTGCCGCCCAAGCGCAGGTCGAGGATGCCGCGTTCGCCCAAGCCAAACTGGCCACCTGCGACTTCTACTTCAAGCGCCTGCTGCCCCGCACCGCCACCCACCGCGCCGCCGTGGAAGCGGGCAGCGAATGCCTGATGAGTCTGCCTGCGGAGGCATTTGCGTTGTGATGACTTAAAAATACCAGCCAGTCACAAGTGGACCCTATGTGTCTGAAAAGTTGTTCGGGTACACTCGGAGCCTGTAAAACCGACCCTTACCGAATTACCTTTCACGTTCTCACGAGGTTTGCCATGGCTGATTACAAAGCGCCGCTGCGTGATATGCGCTTCGTCCTCAACGAAGTCTTTGAGGTCGCCGACATTTGGGCTCAGTTGCCGGCATTGGCAGACACCGTTGATGCCGAAACCGTAGAGGCAATCCTCGAAGAAGCCGGCAAAGTCACTGCCAAATCCATCGCCCCGCTTAGCCGTGGTGGCGATGAGCAGGGTTGCCGTTGGCAAGACACAGCGGTGTTTACCCCGGATGGTTATCCGCAGGCTTATAAAACCTACGCTGAAGGTGGCTGGGTGGGTGTAGGCGGTGATCCGGCGTTCGGTGGCATGGGCATGCCCAAGGCGGTCTCGGCCCAGGTTGAAGAGATGATCAACTCGTCGAGCCTGGCGTTTGGCCTGTACCCGATGCTGACGTCCGGCGCCTGTGTCTCCATCAATACCCACGCCAGTGAAGAACTCAAGGCCACCTACCTGCCGAAGATGTACTCCGGTGAGTGGGCCGGTTCCATGTGCCTGACCGAAGCCCATGCCGGTACGGACCTGGGGATTATTCGCACGAAAGCCGAGCCGCAAGCGGACGGTTCCTACACGATCAGCGGCACCAAGATCTTTATCACCGGCGGCGAACACGACCTGACCGAAAACATCATCCACCTGGTGCTGGCCAAGCTGCCGGACGCGCCGGCCGGCCCCAAGGGCATCTCGTTGTTCCTGGTGCCGAAGTTCATGGTGAATGCCGATGGCAGCCTGGGTGCGCGCAACCTGGTGAGCTGTGGCTCGATCGAGCACAAGATGGGCATCCAGGCGTCCGCGACCTGCGTGATGAACTTCGACCAGGCCGTGGGTTATCTGGTGGGCGAGCCGAACCGTGGCCTGGCGGCGATGTTCACCATGATGAACTACGAGCGTCTGGGGGTGGGTATCCAGGGCCTGGCGTCCGGTGAGCGCTCGTATCAGAACGCGATTGAATATGCGCGTGACCGCCTGCAAAGCCGTGCGCCGACCGGTGCCCAGGCCAAGGACAAGGTGGCCGATCCGATCATCGTCCACCCGGACGTGCGTCGCATGCTGCTGACCATGAAGGCCGCGAACGAAGGCGGTCGCGCGTTCTCCACCTACGTGGCGACGCAGTTGGACATCGCCAAGTTCAGCGAAGACCCGGCTGCCCGCGAGCGTGCGGATAACCTGGTGGCCTTGCTGACCCCGGTGGCCAAGGCGTTCTTGAGCGACCTTGGCCTGGAAACCACCGTGCTCGGCCAGCAAGTGTTCGGCGGCCACGGCTATATCCGCGAGTGGGGCCAGGAGCAACTGGTGCGTGACGTGCGCATCACCCAGATCTACGAAGGCACCAACGGCATCCAGGCGCTGGACCTGATGGGGCGCAAAATTGTTGGCAGTGGTGGGGCGTTCTACACCTTGTTCGCTGAGGAGATCCGCGCATTTATTGCCTCGGCCGCCGGCGAGTTGGCGGAGTTCACCAAGCCGCTGAGTGTGGCGGTCGACACTCTGGACGAACTGACGGCGTGGGTGCTGGATCGCGCGAAAACCAACCCGAATGAAATCGGTGCGGCGTCGGTGGAGTATTTGCATGCATTTGGATACATGGCCTACGCCTATATGTGGGCGCGCATGGCAAAGGCGGCGTTGGGCAAAGAGGCTGAGGAGGCCTTCTACGCCAGCAAGCTGGGGACTGCGCGCTTCTACTTTGCCCGCCTGCTGCCGCGTATCCAGTCGCTGAACGCGTCGGTAAAGGCCGGTAGTGAATCGCTGTTCCTGTTGGATGAGGCGCTGTTTTAAGGGGAGAGGGCGTGTAAGTATTCTCTTACATGACGTGCTGCTATTCGTCCTCTATCGCCAAATTGGATCCACAGTTAATCTACTTCACATGGACGTCGCGCAGGAAGCGCAAAGCAACAACACGGACACGTAGGATTCTGCCAGGATGGCGGAGTGAAATGGATGTCAGGGAAACAGTCTGCAAAGCCCCGCTTCGGCGGGGTTTTCTTTTGCCCGCGAAAAAAGTCAGGCGCTTGCCTGCGGCGCATTCATCACGTCTTCCAGCAACGTGCGCAACAGCGCTACCGTCGCCTGCTGGCGTTGCGCATCACGGCACACCAAACCGACTTTCAACGGCACCCTGGGTTCGCTCAAGGGTTTCCATAGCAGTGCCTTGCTGTTGTGTTCGTCTTGGGAGCGGCCCGGCAGTACCGTCGCCAGTTTGGTGTGGGGCAGGCTGTCGAGAATCCCCACCATGGTGTTCAGCTCGGCCTGCACCTGCGGGCGCCGTCCGAGGTTAGCCAACTGGCCCTGCCAGATTTGTCTGACCTGAAACTCTTCCCCCAGCAGCAACATCGGCAACTCGGCCGCCTGTTTCAGCGAGACTTTCTTGAATTCCCGCAACGGGTGATCCTCGGGGATGACCACCTTCAACTCATCTTCGTACAACAGTGCGCCGTGCAGGCCCGGCTGGCGTGGCGGCAGGTAGCTGATGCCGATGTCTAGCGAGCCATTGAGCAGTCGCCGCTCAATCTCCAGCCCGGTCAACTCGTAAATCTGCACCACCAGGTGTGGCTGGGCCTTGCGCACCCGTTCGAGCATTTGCGGGACCAGGCTGGTGTGCACGGTTTGCAGCACACCGATGGCCAAGGTGCGCATGGCCTGGCCCTTGAAGTTGCGCAAGGCTTCGACGGCTTGCTGCATGCCATCGATCAACGGCAACGCGTGGTTGTACAGGGTGTGTGCGGCGAGGGTCGGCAGCAGGCGTTTGCTGCTGCGTTCGAACAGGCTCACGTCGAGGTTTTGTTCCAACTGGCGGATCTGCTGGGACAACGCCGGCTGGGAGATCGACAGACGCTCCGCGGCACGGCCGACGTGGCCTTCCTCATACACCGCGACGAAATAACGCAGTTGCTTGAAATCCATAAGATTTGCTTATCGAAAAAGCTGGAAAATCGAAATGGCCGTTGGCCCCCGAGGCGCCTAGTCTAGCGCCTATTCGCAGGGCTTACAGGGCCAGATCGGGCAATGAATAGCGTTTATTTAGATAGCGTTTACATAGGCAAGGCAAAAAACCTCAAGGCACTGTTGCTCGATCGCACCGACCAAGGTCCGGTTGCTATTGGGGGTGAGCTGTGAACCTGTTCAATATGCGCCGCCCGACGCCCAGCCTGGATGACCTGATTTTGGACGAGTCGCGTGATGATGCGTCGAGCGAATCCTTGATGCCCACCGTGGCGCGTCCACCGCAAGTGTTCGTACGCGGCCAGGGCTCCTGGCTGTGGGACAGCGACGAGCGTGCCTACCTGGATTTCAGCCAAGGCAATGCTGCCAACAGCCTCGGCCACAGCCCACAGGTGTTGATCAAGGCCCTGGCCGACCAGACCCAGGCGCTGATCAACCCGGGCAACGGCCTGCATAACCGTGCTCAACTCAACCTCGCCGAACGGCTCTGCCATCGTACCGGCAGCGACCAGGCCTACCTGCTCAACAGTGGCGCGGAAGCCTGTGAGGCGGCGATCAAGCTGGCGCGCAAATGGGGCCAACTGCATCGCGGTGGCGCCTACCGCATCATCAGTGCCAGCGGCGGTTGCCATGGGCGCAGCTTCGCGGCGATGTCGGCTTCGGCCGGTGGTCCGGACAATCGTTTTGAACCGCAACTGCCAGGCTTCAGCCATGTGCCTTTCAACGACCTGCCGGCCCTGCACGCCGCAGTCGATGCGCAAACCGTGGCCATCCTGCTCGAACCCATCCAGGGCGAAGCCGGCGTGATCCCGGCCACCGAGCACTACCTCAAGGGTGTCGAGCGCCTGTGTCGTGAACTGGGCATCCTGCTGATCCTGGACGAAGTACAAACCGGCCTTGGCCGTTGCGGCACCCTGCTTGCCGAACAGCAATACGGCGTACGCGCCGACATCATCACCCTGGGTAAAGGCCTGGGCGGCGGCGTGCCCCTGGCGGCGCTGTTGGCCCGGGGCAAAGCCTGTTGCTTCGAGTTGGGCGAGCTGGACGGCACCCATCATGGCAACGCGTTGATGGCCTCAGCCGGCATGGCGGTGCTTGATACGGTGCTGGAGCACGGCTTCCTTGAACATGTACGCGAAGCCGGCTTGCATCTGGGCGAAGGCCTTGCCCGCCTGGCCTACCGCTACGACCACGGCCAACTGCGCGGCCACGGCCTGATGTGGGGCCTGACCTTGTCGGATGATTCTGCAGATGCAGTGGTAAAAGCTGCGCTGCACGAAGGCCTGATCCTCAACGCCCCGCAACCCAATTGCCTGCGCTTTACCCCGGCGTTGACCGTCAGCAAAGGCAACATCGACGAAATGCTCCTGCGCCTGGCGCGCGCTTTCTCCCGCGTGCGTACTGCGCAGTTGCAATGCCGCAAGGGCATCGCCGTTTAACCCCAATTTCCTGAACCGTCTCGCGGTATACGCGGCGCCTCCAGCCTGATTCTTTTGGCTGGGGGCGTTTTTTTGTGTACGTCGGTATAGATGGCTCTAAGCCAGATCCCACTGAACCCTCACGAACCCCCAAGGTCGATTAGCTACACGGCTCACACGAGCCGATTTTCTGGAGCTGACCCATGGATTTCATTCGTATCCTCATCGCCATCCTGCTGCCGCCACTGGGCGTGTTCCTGCAAGTGGGCTTCGCCGGCGCGTTCTGGCTGAATATTCTGCTGACCCTGTGCGGCTACTTCCCCGGCATCATTCACGCGGTATACATCATCGCCAAGCGCTGAGGCCGTCAGCTTTTGGCGATGAGGCGTGAGTTGCGCTCGTTGCGAAACGCCAGCTGTTCGATGGTCTGGGTGGCGTGTTCGGCATCTTCGCGCGCTTGAAGGATGATGCCGTGCTGCTCGGATTTGCTGCACACCGGGTCGGCGTTGCTCGCGTCGCCGGTGAGCATGAATGCCTGGCAGCGGCAGCCACCGAAGTCCTTTTCTTTTTCATCGCATGAACGGCACGGCTCGGGCATCCAGTCGTAGCCGCGAAAGCGGTTGAAGCCGAACGAGTCGTACCAGATGTGTTGCATGCTGTGGTCGCGCACATTCGGAAATTGCACCGGCATCTGTCGGGCGCCGTGGCAGGGCAGGGCGGTGCCGTCTGGCGTCACTGTCAGAAAAATACTGCCCCAGCCGTTCATGCAGGCTTTCGGGCGTTCTTCGTAGTAATCCGGGGTAACGAAGATCAGCTTGCACGGGTGGCCTTCGGCTTCGAGCTTGGCGCGGTATTCATTGGTGATGCGTTCGGCGCGTACCAGTTGTTCCTTGGTCGGCAACAAACCCACTCGATTGAGCTGCGCCCAGCCGTAGAACTGGCAGGTGGCGAGCTCAACGAAGTCTGCCTCCAGCGCGATACACAGCTCAATGATGCGGTCGATCTTGTCGATATTGTGCCGGTGGGTAACGAAGTTCAGCACCATCGGGTAGCCGTGGGCTTTCACCGCCCGGGCCATCTCCAGTTTTTGCGCGAAGGCTTTTTTCGAGCCGGCCAGCAGGTTGTTCACCTGCTCGTCGCTGGCCTGGAAGCTGATCTGGATATGGTCCAGGCCAGCCTTCTTGAAGTCGCTGATCTTCTGCTCGGTCAGGCCGATGCCGGAGGTGATCAGGTTGGTGTAGAACCCCAGCTTGCGCGCTTCGGCGATCAGCTCGGCGAGGTCCTGGCGCACCAGCGGTTCACCGCCGGAAAACCCCAGCTGTGCTGCGCCCATTTCCCGCGCCTCGCGAAACACCTTGAACCACTGCTCGGTGCTCAGTTCCTTGCCCTGCTCGGCGAAATCCAACGGGTTGGAGCAATACGGGCATTGCAGCGGGCAGCGGTAGGTCAGCTCGGCGAGCAGCCACAGCGGCAGGCCGATCGGCGGTTTTTCAGGCAAGGGTGATCCAGTGTTCTGCACGGGCGACCTCCATGAATTGCTCGATGTCGTCACCCAGCTCAGGTACGCCGGGGAACTGCTTATCCAGCTCGGCGATGATCGCCGCCACGTCGCGCTCGCCGTCGATCAAGCCGCCGATCAGCGCAGCGCTGTCGTTGAGCTTGATCATGCCTTCGGGGTAGAGCAACACATGGCCCTTTTGCGCGGGCTCGTACTGGTAGCGGTAGCCCTGGCGCCAGGTCGGTTTCTTGCTGCGATCAAAGCTCATAGGGCGATCCCTTTATGCCAAACCCGCTGGTCGGTCACGCTGTGATACGGCGGGCGCTTGAGTTCGTAGGCCATGCTCATGGCGTCCAGCATGCTCCACAAAATATCCAGTTTGAACTGGAGAATTTCCAGCATGCGCTCCTGGCCTTCGCGGGTGGTGTAGTGCTGCAAGGTGATCGCCAAACCGTGTTCCACATCCCGGCGAGCCTGGCCCAGGCGGGTGCGGAAATATTCGTAGCCGGTCGGGTCGATCCACGGGTAATGCTGCGGCCAGCTGTCGAGGCGCGACTGGTGGATCTGCGGCGCGAACAGCTCGGTCAGCGAACTGCTGGCGGCTTCCTGCCAACTGGCGCGACGGGCAAAGTTGACGTAGGCGTCGACTGCAAAGCGTACGCCGGGCAGTACCAATTCCTGCGAGCGCAGTTGGTCGGGATCGAGACCGACGGCCTGCCCCAGGCGCAGCCAGGCTTCGATGCCGCCGTCTTCACCGGGGGCGCCGTCGTGGTCGAGCAGGCGCTGGATCCATTCGCGGCGGATCTCGCGGTCAGGGCAGTTGGCCAGGATCGCCGCGTCTTTGAGCGGAATATTCACTTGATAGTAGAAACGGTTGGCGACCCAGCCCTGGATCTGCTCGCGGCTTGCGCGGCCTTCGTACATCGCCACGTGGTACGGGTGATGGATATGGTAGAAGGCGCCCTTGGCACGCAGGGCGGCTTCGAATTCGGCGGTGGTCAACGGCGTATCAGTCATTTCGATCGCTCCTACAATTCAATGCTCATGCCGTCGTAAGCCACTTCGACATTGCGCCGCACCAGCTCGGCTCGCTCGGGGGAGTCTTCATCGAGGATCGGGTTGGTGTTGTTGATGTGGATAAGCACTTTGCGCTGCTCTGGCAGTTGTTCCAGCACTTGCAGCATGCCGCCGGGGCCGTTTTGCGCCAGATGACCCATTTCGCGGCCGGTGCGGGTGCCGACGCCACGGCGCTGCATTTCATCGTCGTCCCACATTGTGCCGTCCACCAGCAGGCAGTCGCTGCCGGCCATGATCTCCAGCAGTGGTGCGTCGACCTTGCCCAGGCCGGGGGCATAGAACAGCTTGCCGCCGGTGCGCAGGTCTTCGACGATCAGGCCGATATTGTCGCCCGGGTGCGGGTCGAAGCGGTGCGGTGAGTAGGGCGGTGCAGCGCTGCGCAGTGGCAGCGGGGTGAACCGCAGGTTGGGGCAGGCCGGGATGCTGAAGCTGGTGTCCAGCTCGATGCGGTTCCAGGCCAGGCCGCCGTTCCAGTGGGTAAGCATGGGGAACAGTGGGAAGCCGGTGCTGAGATCTTCGTGGACCATGTCGGTGCACCACACCTGGTGCGGGCAGCCTTCGCGCAGGCTCAGCAGGCCGGTGGTGTGGTCGATCTGGCTGTCCATCAGGATGATGGCGCTGATGCCGGTGTCGCGTAGCGCACGGCCGGGCTGCATCGGCGCAAAGCCTTGCAGTTGCGCGCGAATATCCGGCGAGGCGTTGCACAGCACCCAATTCACGCCATCGTCGGAGATGGCGATGGACGATTGGGTACGTGCCTGGGCCCGCAAGCTGCCATCACGAAAACCTGCGCAGTTGGCGCAGTTGCAGTTCCACTGTGGGAAACCACCGCCGGCGGCGGAACCTAGAATCTGGACAAACATGGTAGCTCCCAAGCAAAGCTCAAAACAAAAACGCCCCGGGCGGGCCGAGGCGTTGTAGTACCCAGCGGATTAACGGCTGGCGAAGTACATGGTGACTTCGAAACCGATACGCAGATCAGTGTAAGCAGGTTTGGACCAGGTCATATTCTTACTCCTACCAAGGGATGGGACTTTCACTACCAAGTAATACATATAGTCCATCTCCGATCGGAGATGTTCAGCAGCGTGAGTAGGAATAATACTCAGATCTGCTCAAGTTAGCGCTGTCTCGGTGGAAAAAGCCTGTTGCAAGGTTGGCAATGATCAGCCCGCCGGTATCAGCCTGTTGTGATGCGCGGGCCGTTGGCGACATAGCGCCAGCCGCCTGTGGCGTTGTTCAACTGTTCGGCGGCGTGTAGCAGATCTTCGCGGGTCAGGCGTTGGATCGACTGTTGAACGCGCTCCAGATAATCCGCCGGGTGCCCGGCCAAACGCGCATGCCAGAGCAGTTCGGCGGCTTGGGCAAGCGGTAGCGTGCTTGCCGAGAACTGTCCCGCCAGTGCCGTGTTGGCCATGTCGTCAGCGTTGTTGATCAGCGTCGGCAATTGCGTCAGGAAGATCTGTAACTGCTCAACGATCGCTTCCCGCGACACATTGGGCGATTGCACGCCAAACAGCAGGCCCGTTTGCCCGTTGATCTGTCGGACGCCGCTGAACACGGCGTAGCCGATTTGCAGCTCTACCCGCAGGCGTTGGTAAAACGGACCCTGGAGCAGATGCCCAAGCAGGCGCCACGCGGCTTCATCCTCCAGGGATTGGCTGGGGGCCGGGCAAAACAGCAGCAAGGCGGCCTCGCTGGAATCGGTCTTCACCTCGTGCCAGATGCGCTGGCCGCCGAGGGTTGGCAAGAACTGATCGGTCGGTGCGGGTTGCCCGGGCAGGTGCGCTGCGGCTGCCTTGATCGCCGCTTCGGACGCGGCCGGAAAACCCAGCCCCAGGCCCTGCCAGCGGGCGTTGACCCAGGAGGTTTCGCGGTGCTCGGGCGGGGTGGCGCAGTAAGCGGGCAGTGCCTTGAGCAATTCGCGAATGGCGATCGTCGGCGTCGGGGCACAGGGTTTCTGTTGTGCCTGGTTCAGGCTGTGCGCCAAGGCATCCAACACCGCCGGCATGGGTTCGTGCAGCCCGACCATTTTCACCAGCCAGTCGTTGCCGATGGTTTCAAACGACAATTCAACGCCCGCCTGGCGAGCATTCTCACGCAGTGGCTGCAATGCGCTTTGCAGGTCGCTGGGAGCAGAGCGCCAGTGCAGGTACAGCGCGGCTTCATCGGTGTCATTCGCCCACGCTTGGCTGAAGGACAGCGCCGACACTTCCCGGCGGCCCCGTGAACGGTCCTGGGCGAAGGTGCGCAAACCGCGGTGGGCGCTGGTCTGGCCACGAATCAGGCCAGCACGCTCTTCCTTGGCTGGCGGGCGCAGGAATGGATTGTTCGGTGGCAGTTGCCACGTGTGCTGCGCCGGTGGCAGCCGCAGGGCGACGAGCAGGGTTTTGAGGGCAGTGAGGGCCTGTTCCGACAGATCTTCGCTGTCGTGTCGAGCCAAGGCGAGGGCGCCGCCGGTTTGTTGCTGGCGAGCGGCCAGCAGGGCGAATTCTTCTTGCAGTGCCGTCCAATCGCTGTGTGCGAAAAAGCTCAGCCAGTCGTGCAGCAATGCTTCAATCGCTGTCGCCGGTTCAACTTGAGTGTCGAGGGTGAAATCGACGTCCAACAGTGCTTGCCCGGCAAAGTGATACAGCACCCTCGCTTGCAGGTCGGTGGCCAGTTGTCGTGTTTGCAGTTCGGCCAACAATCCGCCTGGAGCCGAAGCGTTGAGCCAGGTGCAGAGGAACTCCAGGGCTGCGCGCGGCGCGTTGCAAGTGATGACTTGGTGCAGGTGGTTGTCAGCTTTGTGCTGGTAGCCCTGAACGTCACCGGGCATCAACGGCGGTGGTGCGAGTTGTGGGCGTTGAGGGCTCGAATTCAACACAGCGCTGAATTGCTGCGCAAGAGTTTCCAGTGCGTCCAGCGACTGTGGGCCTGCAAGGCTTAAGGTCATTTGTCCGCTCTGGTAGAACTGCTGATGAAATTCCCGCAATGCCTGCTGAAATGCCTGACTTTCCACCGGCAAGCTGTCGCGGTTGCCCGCATGAAAACCGCGCAGTGGATGATCCGTCGCCAGCCCTGCGAACAACGCCACCTGCTGCTGGGCCTTGGCATCCTGGGACCAGGCGACAAATTCCGCGTGCAGCACTTCGCGTTCGCGCAGTTGATCTTCCAGCGCCAGGCGCGGCTGGGCCAGCATGTCGGCCAAGCGCTCCAGGCCATCGGCGAAGGTCGACACCGGCAGTTCAAAGAAGAAGTCTGTGGTGCGCTCGCGGGTGCTGGCGTTGACCTGGCCGCCGTGGCGTTGCACGTAGGCCATCAGCCCTTCGTCTGTGGGAAAACGCTCGGTTGCGAGGAACAGCAGATGCTCAAGAAAGTGCGCCAACCCCGGCCAGGCCAGGGGCACATCGTGGCTGCCGGCGGCGACCCGTAAAACCGCCGCGCTGCGCTTCAAGCGCGGCGCATGGCGCAGGGAAACCCGCAGGCCATTGGCCAGGGTCAGTTGACGGTGAAGAGGGTGGGCCGGCGCAGGCATGGGCACTTCCGAAACGTAGGAAGTGCCTATGCTAACAAACCCACAAGGTCAGGGCTTGTGCAGCGCGCTGTACAGCTGGGGACGGCGGTCGTGCAGGTAGTGGTTGGCGGCGCGGGCAGTGAGGATCGATTGATGATCCAGCGTGCCGATGATCAGCGCTTCATCCAGCCCGGCCTGGGCAATGCGCTGGCCGTCCGGCGCGGCAATACTGCTTTGCCCGCAGTAGTGGATGTCGCCTTCATGCCCGCAGTAATTGGCGTAGGCCACGTAGCATTGGTTCTCGAAGGCCCGCGCTCGCACGGTGATATCGGCGACAAAGTCGAACGGCACCATGTTCGCGGTGGGCACCAGGATCAGCTCGGCACCGGCCAGGGCCAGGCGGCGGGTGTTTTCCGGGAATTCCAGGTCGTAGCAGATCAGCATGCCCAGCTTCCAACCGTTGAGTTCCACTACCGGGAAGTCATCGCCCCCGGCACTGAACATCCCGTGATCCAGATCGCCAAACAGATGCGTCTTGCGGTAGTTGCACAGGCGCTGGCCGTGAGCGTCTATCAGTTGCACGGCGTTGTAGATCTGCCCGTCGTCGGCCCGCTCCGGGTAGCCGTAGACAATCGCCAGCCCGGCACTTTGCGCCAGTGCGGCAATCCTCTGCGCGGACGGACCATCCTGGGCCTCGGCCAACGCCCCCACCGCCTCGGCGCCGATGTTGTAGCCGCTGAGGAACATCTCCGGCAACACCAGCACATCCGCACCGGACGCTTCATGCGCCAGCTGGTGCAGGCGTGCCAGGTTGCCGGCCACATCCAGTGGCAGCGGCGGGCATTGGTACAAGGCGACACGCATGGTCAACTCCTTATTCAGGCAGGGCAATCGGGCCGATTTCATCGAACACATCGCCCGGTCCCGGGTTCTCGGGGTGAGTGCTGCCGCCGAAGTGGGTCATGATGCCCCATACAGCATTCAGCGAGGTTTGCACGGCGCCTTCTACCCATGCCGGTGTCCAGGAAACGTCGTCACCGGCGATAAAGATCCCACGCTGTTCGGCGGGCATGTCCTTCTGCATGAAGTGCGCATACATACGCTGGTTGTAGCGATAGTGACCGGGCAGCGCGCCTTTGAAGGCCCCGAGGAAATGCGGGTCGGCTTCCCAGGATACGGTGATCGGGTCGCCGATGATGCGCGCCTTGATGTCGACTTTCGGGTAGATCTTCTTCAGGGCGTCGAGGGCCAGCTTCACGCGTTTGTCGATGGGCTGCGGGAGCATTTTCAGCGCGTCGCTCATCCACGCGTAGGACAGGCAGATCACCCCCGGCTTGTCGTCACCGTTGTCGAACAGGTAGGTGCCACGGGTCAGGCGATCGGTGAGGGTCATGCTCATCAGGTCGCGACCGGTTTCCGGGTCTTTGTCTTTCCAGAACGGGCGGTCGACCATCACGAAGGTTTTCGAGGACTGCATGTAGCGTGTGCGGTCGAGGGCCATCCACATTTTTTGTGAGAACAGGCTTTCGTCACATTCGATCTGGGTGGTCAGCAGCCAGCTCTGGCAGGTGGTCAGGACGGCGGCGTATTCGCGGGTGTCGCCGTAGTTGTCGGTGACGGCGAAGCGGCCACCGTCGGCGTGGGCAATGCGCTTGACCCCGGCCCGTGGCGCGCCGCGGTGCAGTGAACTGAGGCTGGTGCCCGCCGGCCAATGGGCGCAGCGCTCCGGTACATGGCGCCAGATGCCCATGGGCACTTGGGCCACGCCACCGACCACGAGGTGCTGGTGGTCATCGCAGTTGGTCATCACCACGCGGAAGATTTCCAGCATCGAGTTGGGGAAGTCCGAGTCCCAGCCACCTGTGCCGAAACCGACCTGGCCGAAGACTTCACGGTGCAGGAACGACAACTTGGCGAACGCCTTGGAGGTGGCGACGAAGTCGTAGAACGTGCGGTCGTCCCACAACGGTACGAGCTTGTTCCACAGCGCCTTGAGGCGTGGTACGTCACGGTCGCGGATGGCTTGCTGGATGTCACCGAACTGCGAGCCGGCCTCCAGGGCATCGGCCCAGGCGTCGGCAACTTCCTGGAACAACGCCGGCAAGTCCGACAGCTTTTGTGCGTAATGGGTCTGGCCTTCGAGGTCGATCACCGTGCTGCCGGACGCTGGCGTCAACGGGTTTGGGAAGGGTTTGGTTTCCAGGCCGAGCTTGTCGACGTAGTGGTAGAACGCGGTGGACGACACCGGGAAGCGCATGCCGCCCAGCTCGGCGATGATGCCTTCGGCGCCTTCAAACGCCTGGGAGCGTAAGCGCCCGCCCATTTTCGAGGCTTCGTACACCACCGGCTTGAGGCCCAGCTTCATCAGTTCGTAAGCGGCCACCAGGCCGGCGATGCCCGCGCCGACAATCGCTACTTCGGCGCCATGGTTGGCGGCGGGAATGCTGCCCAGGCCGGCGGGGTGTTCGATCCAGTCATCGAAGGCGAACGGGAAGTCCGGGCCAAAGATGGTGATGGGTTTTTTACCGTCTGCAGGGTGGCGATTGTTTTTGTTGAATGTGTTCATGGCTGACCTGGCTGGCGACTCGGCGGGGCACGTCCCGCTGAGTATAGGAAAAGATGGCAGCCAGTTTAGGGAGCGTAGCGCTCGTTAATAAGACGCAAAGTGTCGTCGGAATGAATTGTTTTTAGTCAGAGTGACGAAGCGGGTGGTCAGACTGGCTGGCCGCGATCCAATTTGTTACTGAGGATGATCGAAGTGGTGGTCTTCTCGACGCCATCGACGCTGCCGATCTGGTCGAGCAACTGGTCGAGCTGCTCCGGCGAGTCGGTGCGCAGCCAGGCCACGTAATCGAACTCGCCGCTCACGGCGCACAACTGCTGGACCTGGGCCATCGCACTCAGTCGGCGCAGCACTTCCTTGCCGGAGCGCGGCTGGACGGTGATCCCCACATAAGCCTGCAAACCACCGCCCGCCACCCGTTGGCCGAGGCGTACGCCGTAACCTGTGATCACCTGGGTCTTTTCCAGGCGCGCCAGGCGCGACGTCACCGTGGTGCGCGCGATCCCCAACTGGCGGGCCAGCATGGCCACGCTTTCGCGCGCGTTGATTTGCAGGGCGGCGATCAGTTGGCGGTCGATTTCGTCTAGGGCAGGCAAGGGGAGGCTCCAGTAGGTGAGCGATGGAGTGTGGACGCTTTTTACACACTTTCGTCGATTTATTCGCCTGGGCTGGCTGGCAAACCACTCGGCCAGACACACAAAAGCCGCGCAATGCGCGGCTTTGGAGTTGGTGGGCCCACACGGACTTGAACCGTGGACCAAAGGATTATGAGTCCTCTGCTCTGACCAACTGAGCTATAGGCCCTAAACAGGTCGCGGATTATAACGACGGTTTCTCCACTGTGCTATCCGAAAAATCCTCAGCCCTCATACGAAGGAATGTAGCTGCGAACAGTTCGGGCGGCAGGGGCAGACTGACGATGTAGCCTTGCATCTGTTCGCAGCCCTCGGCGGCAAGGAATGCCTGTTGCGCGGAGTTTTCCACGCCCTCGGCGATGATGGTGAATTGCATGCTGTGGCCCAGGGCGATGATGGCGCGCACGATTGCAGCGTCGTGGGGGTCGTCGGGCAGGCCGCGGACGAAGGATTGGTCGATTTTCAGGAAGTCCAGCGGCAGCCGCTTGAGGTAGCTGAGGGATGAATAACCTGTGCCGAAGTCGTCGATCGCCAGCTGCACGCCCAGGTGCTTGAGTTGGTGCAGGACCTCCAGCGCTTCTTCAGCCTGGCTCATGATGAAGTTTTCGGTGATCTCCAGTTGCAGGCAGCCGGGTGTGAGGTGGTAGTCGTGCAACAGTTGTTCGATGCGTGACAGCAGGTTGGGGTGACGCAGTTGCGCGCCGGCGAGGTTGACCGAGAGTGTGCCGAAGTCATCGAAGGTGCCCTGCCAGGCGTGCATTTGCCGGCAGGCCTGTTCGAGTACCCAGTCACCGATCTGCAGGATCATGCCGTTCTCTTCGGCGAGGGCGATGAAGTGTTCGGGCGGCACTTCGCCGAAGGTCGGGTGACGCCAGCGGATCAGTGCTTCGGCGCCGATCAGTTCTTGTGTCGCCAGGCTGCGCTTGGGTTGGTAGCACAGGCTCAGTTCGTCGCGTTCGATGGCGCGGCGCAGTTCGTGTTCCAGGGCCACGCGCTCGTTGGCCTGTGCGGTGAGGTCGCGGGTGTAGCTCTCTACCCGGTTGCGGCCCTTGGCCTTGGAGCGGTACATCGCGGCGTCGGCGTTCTTGACCAGGGTGGCGACGTCGGTGCCGTCCTGGGGATACAGGCTGGTGCCGATGCTGGCGCTGATGAAGAACTCATGTTCGCCGGCCTGGAACGGTAGGGTGAAGCACGCCAGCAGCTTGTTTGCGAGGTGTTCGGCGTCGCTGGCATGTTGCAGGCCCGGCAGCAGGATGATGAATTCATCACCACCGAGGCGGGCGACGGTGTCGATGTCACGCAGTTGTTCCTTGAGGCGTACGGCAATGTCCTTGAGCAGCAGGTCGCCGACGGGGTGGCCGAGGCTGTCGTTGATGTGCTTGAAACGGTCCAGGTCGAGAAACAGCACGGCGCCCTGTTTGCCGGTTTCCTGATGGCCGTTGAGGGCGGCCTGCAGTCGGTTTTCAAACAGCGTGCGGTTTGGCAGGCCGGTCAGCGGGTCGTGGTGCGCCTGGTAGTCGAGGCGGGCCTGGGCCAGTTTTAGGCTGGAAATGTCGGCAAACACGGCGACGAAGTGCGTGATCAACTGGTCGCGGTTGCGTACGGCGCTGATGGTCAGCCAGCTGGGGTACGGCTCGCCATTCTTGCGGCGGTTGGAGATCTCGCCTTGCCAATGCCCATGGGCGGTCAACTGATGCCACATCGCGGCATAGAAGGCGCTGTCGTGCAGGCCCGAGGCGAGCAGACGTGGTGTCTGGCCCAAGGCTTCGGCTTCGCTGTAACCGGTGATCTCGCTGAAGGCGCGGTTGACGGCGCTGATGTTCTGCTGCGTGTCGGTGATCAGCACGCCCTCGGCGGTGCTTTCGAAGACCGTTGCGGCTTGTTGCAGTTTTTCCTGCATCAGCTGGCGTTCGGTAATGTCGCGGGCGATGGTGAGCATGCAGTCGTCGTCGCCGATTGGCAGTGGGCGGCTGGACAATTCACAGAGGCGGACTTGCCCGTCACTGCGGCGGATATGGCAGATGAAATCGCGGACAAAGCCGTCGCGCTGCATCATCTCCAACATGTTTTTGCGTTCGTTGAGGTCGACCCAGATGCCCAGGTCCAAGGCGGACTTATCGATGGAGGTGGCGCTGGCGAAGCCGGTAATGCGGCTGAAACCATCGTTCACTTCGATCAGCAGGCCATCGCGTTGACGGCTCAGCAGCAAACCGTCGGGGGAGGCATGGAATGCCTTGGCGAACTTCTCTTCCGAGGTTTGCAACTGCTGCTGGGTTTCCTTGAGCTGGGAAATATCGCGCACGACCACGACGATGGCTTCGATGGTGTCGAGCTGGAATGGCTCGGCGGAAATCAGGCCGGTGAAGACTTGGCCGTTGCTGCGCCGAAAGGGCATCTCCAGGTTGCGGATGCTGGAGGTCTGCACCCGTTTCAGCAGATCCGGGCCGGCGCCCTCGTAGCCCCAGATGTTCAACGCCGTGCCGGTTTTACCCACTACTTCCTCGGCGCTCAGGCCGACCTGATCCTCGAAGGCCTTGTTCACCTCCAGCAGGCAGCCGTCGGACAGACGGGCGATCACGAGTATGTCCGGGCATTGCTGGAACACCGAGGCAAACTTTTGTTCGGACAGTTGCAGCGCTTCTTCAGTGCGTTTGGCTTCGCTGATGTCGATCATCAGGCCGCGCAACACGGGCTCGTGGCCATGCTCTATGAGGCTGACGATGTCGCGCACCCACAGGCAGCGGCCGTCGGCGGTGATGACGCGGTAATCGATGCTGTGGTCGCGGTTGGCGCGGGTTTCGCGATGGCAATAGGTTTCGGCGCGTGTCAGGTCGGCAGGGTGGATGATGTTGCGCCAGAAGCCCGGGATCAGCCAATGGGCACGCGGGTACCCCAGCAGTTCTTCGGCGTGGGGGGAGACGTAGCTGTAGGTGAAATCGATGATGCTGGCTTCCCAGGCGATAGCCGACAGGCTCTCTACCAGGCCGCGGTAGTGGTATTCGCTGCTGCGCAGTTCTTGTTCGAGCGCCACGCGGCGGGAAATTTCCGAACTGAGCCGGCGATTGATCCGAATCACGATGGCCAAAACGGTGCTCAGCAGCAGCACTGCGGGCAGGCCGTAGGTCAGCAGGTCAGTCCAGAATGCGCGGTGATCGGTAATGCTGCCGACCCAGTGTTGCTGGATGGCATTGGTTTCGTCCGGGCTGAGGTCGGCCAGGACTTTATCGAGGATGCCGACCAGCATCTTGTTGTCACGCGGCACGCCCATCGCCAGTTGGTAGCGGTAGGGCGTTTCGCCGCTGACGTACAGACCGTCGAGTTTCAGCTGGCGCAGGCTCCAGACGCTGGATGCGAGGTCGCCGACCACGGCATCCACTTCGTCGGTGGCCAGCGCTTGTAGCGTCGAGCTGACGTTGGGCATGGCCACCAGATTCAGGTCGGGGTGGTGGGTGCGGAGCAGTTCGTGGGGGGCGTAATTTTCCACCACGGCAATCTTCAGCCCGTAGAGACCCTTGAGGTTGCGCGGCTGGGCGCCACCCTCATGGGCCAGGATCACGATGGGGAAGTCCAGGTACGGGCGCGTGAAGGCCATGTAGCTCTGGCGTTCAGGCGTGGACATGACACCGGGCAGCAGGTCGAGCTGGTTGTTTCGGGCCTGCTCGAGCACCGCGCTCCAGCTTGCGGGTTCGATCAATTTGATCCTGACGCCCAGGCGGTCCTGGATCAGGCGCACATAGTCGGCGGCCAGGCCCTGGTAGTGGCTATTTTCATCACGGTATTCGAAGGGTGGCCATGACGCATCCACCCCCAGCCGCAGTTCCTGATGGTCCGCTAGCCAGCCACGCTCATCATCGCTAAGAGTCAACGCGCCAGCCGTTGCGGTCCAGGTCAGCAGCGACAGCAGTAACACGGTCGGCAATCTGGGCATAACGGTCTCGTTATGGCACGGGGAATGGTTCGAGTGTAGACGGGCATTGCGGGGGAGGGGTGTTGCGCGGAATTTTTTGCTGTAGAAAACAAAACCCCCGGCCTGGGCCGGGGGTTCTGGTATCACTCGTCGAGGAAGGAGCGCAGGTGCTCGCTTCGCGTCGGGTGGCGCAACTTGCGCAACGCCTTGGCTTCGATCTGACGGATCCGCTCGCGGGTCACGTCAAACTGCTTACCGACTTCCTCAAGGGTGTGGTCGGTATTCATGTCGATGCCGAAACGCATGCGCAGTACCTTGGCTTCACGGGCAGTGAGGCCGGACAGTACGTCGCGAGTCGCTTCCTTGAGGCTCTCAACGGTGGCGACATCGATTGGCGACTGCATGGTCGAGTCTTCGATGAAGTCACCCAGATGGGAGTCTTCGTCATCACCGATCGGGGTTTCCATGGAGATCGGCTCTTTAGCGATCTTCAATACCTTGCGGATTTTATCCTCAGGCATTTCCATGCGTTCGCCCAACTCTTCCGGGGTCGGTTCGCGACCCATTTCCTGCAACATCTGCCGGGAAATGCGGTTGAGCTTGTTGATGGTCTCGATCATGTGCACCGGAATACGGATGGTGCGGGCCTGGTCGGCGATCGAGCGAGTGATCGCCTGACGGATCCACCAGGTGGCATAAGTCGAGAACTTGTAGCCGCGACGGTATTCGAACTTGTCCACAGCCTTCATCAAGCCGATGTTGCCTTCCTGGATCAGGTCGAGGAATTGCAAGCCACGGTTGGTGTACTTCTTGGCGATGGAGATCACCAGACGCAAGTTCGCTTCAACCATCTCTTTCTTCGCGCGGCGGGCCTTGGCCTCACCGATCGACATGCGACGGTTGATGTCCTTGATCTCGGCAATTGTCAGGCCGGTCTCGGTTTCAAGCGCGGTCAGCTTCTGCTGGCAGCGGATGATGTCCGGTTGCAGGCGACCAATGGCTTCAGCGTACTTCGCCTTGCCTTTGGCCAGTGCGTCGGACCAGCTTTCGTCAACTTCGTTGCCCGGGAACTGGCGCAGGAAATCGGTACGCGGCATGCGCGCATCACGGACACAGAGCTGCATGATCGCACGCTCTTGTGCACGCAGACGCTCAAGGGCGCTACGAACGCGTTCAACCAGGCCTTCGAATTGCTTCGGCACCAGCTTGATCGGCATGAACAGCTCGGCCAGGGCCAACAGCTCGGCAATGGCCTGCTTGTTGGAGCGACCGTGCTTCTTCAATGCCTTGCGGGTGATTTCCATTTGATCGGAAACCGCCCCGAAACGCTGGGCAGCGATGATCGGGTCCGGGCCGCTTTCGACTTCTTCTTCGTCGTCGCTGCTGGCTTCAGCATCGTCGTCTTCGGAATCGTCGTCAGCTTTCGCCGCTTTTGCATCGACAGGCGGCGGTATTTCGGCGGCAGGCGGCGCAATGCCGTCGTCCGGGTCGATGTAACCGCTCAAGACGTCGGACAGGCGACCACCTTCGGTGGTGACGCGAGTGTACTCGGAGAGAATGTGGTCAACCGTGCCAGGGAAGTGCGCGATTGCGCCCATCACTTCACGGATACCCTCTTCAATACGCTTGGCGATTTCGATTTCGCCTTCGCGTGTCAGCAACTCGACGGTACCCATTTCACGCATATACATGCGCACAGGGTCAGTCGTGCGACCGATGTCGGTCTCCACCGCAGCCAGCGCGGCAGCGGCTTCTTCAGCGGCTGCCTCGTCGGTATCGGCGTCGGCCAACATAAGGGCGTCCGCATCCGGAGCACTCTCGTGTACGGGGATCCCCATGTCGTTAATCATGCGGATGATGTCTTCCACCTGCTCAGGATCTGAAATATCCTCAGGCAGGTGGTCGTTGACCTCTGCGTAAGTCAGATACTTCTGCTCACGACCAAGGGTGATCAACTCTTTGATACGAGACTGCTGTTGCGCTTTTCCGGACATAACACCCTATCCACTGAAGGTCTTGGCGGGCAAAAAACAAGCCGAGGATTATACCCGAGCTATGACCTCACACGCCAGCTGAGGTCGGGTTTGATGCGGAAACATTCTGTTTTAAGAGGTCGCGCATCTGTTTTGCTATCTGAATTTGCTCTTCAGCCGACAATCCCGGCTGTCTTGCTCTCTTGATCAGTTCATCGAGGGTCTGCGTGTGCTGGCCCGCGGATAACCTAGTAATGGTGTCTAAAAACTGTTGTTCAAGGTTATCGCCGTCAATTAGCCACTCCTTTTCCGCGAGCGCCTTGAGTAATCGGCCTTGTTCGGTGCCATGCCAGCGAGCCATCAGCTGAATAGAGTTTAGCTTAGGATTTTTCTGCACGGCTTCGATCAGGGCAATCAGCACCTGGGCGTAAGTGTTGCTCGCGTTGGCAAAATGATCGGCACTTTCAACCTTGCCCGCCAGTTGCGGGTGGTGGATGAGCGTGCGCAGGGCAATCAGCGTCGGCGCTTCTACGGCAACCGGGGTGCGCGGGGCATAGGCTTCATCGCGGTCACCGCGCTTGCCGTTCTTGCTCCAAGGCTTCTTGTCCCATTTCTTGCCGCCGGCGCCGGGCTTTTTCGGTGTCCACTCCTGCTGGGGCGCGTAGGCCTCCTGCGGCTGGTGGAAGTCGGCGTAATCCGGCATGGCGTCGTAGTCCATGCCAGGGTCGTAGGCCGGTGGCGGTGCATCCTGCGGCGCGCTGTGCGCCAGCTGGCTGACGGCTTCGCCGCTCAGGCCGGTGATCTCTTGCAGGCGTTGGCGCATAAGCGTGCGCAGGTTGGCGCCCGGCACCTTATCGATCAGCGGCGCCGCGAGGGTGGCCATGTGGGCCTTGCCTTCGAGTGAGCGCGGGTCGGCTTCTTCGGTCAGTTGCTGGAAGAAGTAATCTGCCAGCGGTTGCGCGTGTTGGTTGATGCGGGCGCGGAATGCGTCGGTGCCTTCGGAGCGGACCAGGGTGTCTGGGTCTTCGCCTTCAGGCAGGAACAAAAAGCGCGCGCGGCGCCCATCCTGCAGGCTTGATAGCGTGGCTTCGAGGGCGCGCCAGGCGGCATTGCGGCCGGCCTGGTCGCCGTCGAAGCAGAAAAGCACACTGGGCACTACGCGAAACAGGCGCTTCAAATGTTCTTCGCTGGTCGCCGTGCCCAGGGTCGCCACGGCATTGCGCAGGCCTTGCTGGGCGAGGGCGATCACGTCCATATAGCCTTCGACCACGATGATTTCATCGAGGTTGCGGTTGTTCTTGCGCGCTTCAAACAGGCCGTAGAGTTCCTGGCCCTTGTGGAATACCGGGGTTTCCGGGGAGTTCAGGTACTTGGGCTTGTCGTCCCCCAGCACGCGGCCACCGAAGGCGATGATGCGGCCGCGGCTGTCGCGGATCGGAAACATCACGCGGTCGCGGAAGCGGTCGTAACGTTTGCCGGTCTCGGCGTTTTCCACCAGTAGGCCGGCGTCGATCATGGCTTTTTGCTGCAGGGTGTCGCTGCTCAGGTGCTTGTACAGGTTGTCCCAGCCAGGCGGTGCGAAACCCAGGCCGAAGTCACGGGCGATTTCGCCGGTGAGGCCACGACCCTTCAGGTAGTCGACGGCGGCCTTGCGCTGCGGGTGGCTTTTAAGCGCCTGACGATAAAAGTCGGCAGCGGCCGTCAGCAGTGGGTACAGCGGCGAGTCGGTGGGCTGGCGCGGTTTGTGTGGGCGACCACTTTCTTCGCGAGGGACTTCCATGCCGGCGGCTTTCGCCAGGTCCTCGATGGCCTGGGGGAAGTCCAGGTTGTCGTGGTCCATGAGGAAACCGAGGGCATTGCCGCCAGCGCCGCAGCCGAAACAGTAGTAGAACTGCTTGTCGGGGCTGACGCTGAATGACGGGGTTTTCTCTTTGTGGAACGGGCAGCAGGCGGTGTAGTTCTTGCCGGCTTTTTTCAGTTGCACGCGCGAGCTGACGACATCGACGATGTCGGTGCGGTTCAGAAGGTCGTCAATAAAGCTCTGGGGAATTAGCCCGGCCATGGCGTTCTCGTCATCACTGCGTGTAAATGAGGGCCCATGATGTGCTCAAGCGCACGTAAGGCGTGGCTCGTTCATCGATTGTGTGCTGGGGCTGCATGGAAGTGTATCTGCCGAACATTCACTGACGTTAATTTCTGATCAGTCTTTGGCGTGGAAATGTTGCCCGGGCGTCCGGTCTTGGCCGTTAGTGGGCCTCGGAATCGCTTTGTTGGGCACAGCCGACCTGTTGATCGTCTGTTTACAGAATAAGTGTGCTCGTCAGTAGCCTTGTTAGACTCGTCAGAAGAGACGTGCACCGCTGGCAGAAGAGCCAGTCCTGACGTGTGAAGCAGTTGTTTCAGTCGCATGTGCGGCGTCAACAGTGAAGCATCAAGCGTTGTCCGCAAATGCCATTAGCCCGGCTGAGGGCCGGGCTTGGCAGAAGCTTGCTACGAACGTCTGTGTATTAGTACAGACGAACGGCGCGGCGCTGTTCGCGCTGAACTTTCTTGGCGTGACGCTTAACAGCGGCTGCTGCTTTGCGCTTACGCTCAGAAGTTGGCTTCTCGTAAAATTCGCGGCTACGAACTTCAGCCAGTACACCGGCTTTTTCGCAGGAGCGCTTGAAACGACGCAGAGCTACGTCGAAGGGTTCGTTCTCTTTAACTTTGACGGCTGGCATCCAGAGCTACCTTCTTTCATTACCGGGATCAACGTTCTCGTCGCAAACAATTCGCGGCTGAGGTCGTCGGTTTTTAAGGGTTGCGGATGTTAACCCCTCATTGGCCGGAATGCAAAGCCTCTGATCGAAAACCGCTAGTCGGGAGGGGGAGTGGCGACTATTATGCGCGCCTTCGAATTCAGCCTCTACAAGGCGCAAACCCATGCTAGTACTGGGACTTGAAACCTCCTGCGACGAAACCGGTGTCGCACTTTACGACAGTGAACGCGGGCTTTTGGCCGATGCACTGTTCAGTCAGATCGACCTGCACCGCGCCTATGGCGGCGTGGTGCCGGAGCTTGCCAGCCGAGATCACGTCAAACGCATGCTGCCGTTGATTCGCCAGGTGCTGGACGAGGCCGGTTGCGTGCCGACCGAGATCGATGCGATTGCCTACACGGCTGGCCCAGGATTGGTCGGAGCCCTGCTGGTTGGGGCCTCTTGCGCCCAGGCACTGGCCTTCGCCTGGGGCATTCCGGCCCTTGGCGTGCACCATATGGAAGGCCATTTATTGGCTCCAATGCTGGAAAAAACACCGCCAGAGTTCCCGTTCGTCGCTTTGTTGGTTTCCGGCGGCCATACGCAGCTGGTTCAGGTGGATGGCATCGGCCAATACACGCTGCTGGGTGAATCCCTGGACGACGCCGCCGGCGAAGCCTTCGACAAAACCGCGAAGATGATGGGCCTCAACTATCCAGGCGGTCCGGAAATCGCACGGCTTGCCGAAAAAGGCGTCGCCGGTCGCTACACCTTCCCGCGTCCGATGTGCGATCGCCCGGGTTTGATGTTCAGCTTCAGCGGCTTGAAGACCTCCGCGTTGAATACCTGGCAGCACAGCGTCAGCGCCGGAGACGACAGCCAGCAAGCCCGTTGCGACATCGCGCTGGCGTTCCAGCAGGCCGTGGTGGAGACTTTGACCATCAAGTGCAAGCGTGCGCTGAAACAGGCGGGCATGAAGCGCCTGGTGATTGCCGGTGGCGTCAGCGCCAACAAGGCCTTGCGCACGTCGTTGGAAAAAATGCTCGGCGACATGAAGGGCGACGTGTTCTACGCGCGCCCCGAGTTCTGCACCGACAATGGCGCGATGATCGCCTACGCCGGCTGCCAGCGCCTGCAGGCCGGGCAGCATGAGAGTCTGGCGATCAGCGTGCAGGCGCGCTGGCCGATGGAGCAGTTGTCTGCGTTGTAAGCCTTTGCATGGGGCAACGTGAGCGGGTATTTAAAAATGCCGTTCGCGCCCGGCAAACAGGTCGCGTAAATTGCCGCGGTGGCGCCAGACGATCAGCAATGTCAGCACGCTCATCGGCAACAGTGCCGCCGGCTCCTGCCAGGCCAGCAGCGGCAGGGTCAGCGGGGTGGCGATCAGTGCGGCGAGTGAGCTGGTGCGGGTCAGGTAGAACGTCAGCAGCCAGGCGATAACGGCCAGCAACGCTGCTGGCGGGTAGATCCCCAGCAACATGCCGGCCGCCGTGGCGACACCTTTGCCACCGCGAAAGCGGAAGTACAGTGGGAACAGATGGCCGAGGACGGCACACACGCCGACCCAGGCCTGCTGTTGCAGGGTAAGGCCGGCGAGGCTGGCGATCAGCACGGGCAACAGGCCCTTGCACAGATCGCCCAGCAGCGTCAGCACGGCGAGCTTCTTGCCCGCCAGGCGCAACATATTGGTGGCGCCGGCATTGCCTGAACCACTCATTCGCGGATCGGGATTTCCCGTCAGGCGGCTGAGCAAAATGGCGAAGGACAGCGAGCCGAGCAGGTAGGCGAAAATCGCCAGTGACCAAAACATGCTAACTATTCCGGGCGAGGACGCCCTGATTCTAACGGGGCATCGCGCCCTTGTCGTGCTGCGGAGAAGAGTGCTTGGACAGAGTGTTTATCGAAGGCCTGGAAGTCGACACCGTGATCGGGGCCTACGACTGGGAGCGCGGAATCCGCCAATGCCTGCGCCTGGACCTGAGCTTCGCCTGGGACAACCGCCCGGCTGCGGCCGGTGACGACCTGACCCTGGCCCTGGATTACGCCAGCGTTAGCACGCGCATCCAGGCGTTTGCCGAGCAATCCCAATACCAGCTTGTGGAAACCTTCGCCGAGCGTCTGGCCGAAGTGTTGATGAGCGAGTTCCAGATTCCCTGGCTGCACCTCAAGTTGACCAAGCCTGGGGCTGTGCCGGCCGCCAAGGGCGTGGGCGTGGAGATCGAGCGCGGATGTCGCTAACTCAGATTTACCTTGGCCTTGGCAGCAATATTGATCGCGAGACCCACCTGCGCGCCGGTCTTGATGCATTGGCGAGCTTTCTGACGGAAATACGTTGCTCGGCTGTGTTCGAAAGCCAGCCGGTGGGCATCAAGAGCGGTCCGTTCTTTAATCTGGTGGTGTCGGCCTATACCGACCTGTCATTGATGGAGTTGGATCGTCGCTTGAAATCCATCGAGGCCGATAACGGTCGCTATGCGCCGGACCGCAAAGGCTTGCCGCTGGACATCGACGTACTGCTGTATGGTGACCTGGTGGGCGATTTCGATGGTTTGATCCTGCCGCGAGCAGAGATCCTCAAGAACGCCTTCGTGCTGTGGCCGCTGTCACTGATGGCGCCGCAGCGTGTGCATCCTGAGGTGGGCAGGACCCTTGGCGACCTGTGGCGCGATGCACAGATCGACCAGGTGCTGGCGCCTGTCGGGTTTGAATGGCAAGGCCAGCAACTCACGCCCGATGAGCTTCTGTAGGCCTGTGGCGAGCGCTGGGGGGCGCGGCGCCCCCGCGCCACGGTGGATTGGCGTTTACAGGTTGTGTTGCTCTTTGTAGGTTTTCAGCGCCTTGAGCCGTTCGCGTTTGAGCGCCTCGCCCAGTTCCGGGCCTTTGAAGCCCTTCTCCAGCAATGGCGCCACCGCCACCTCCCGCGCGGCCTTGGCAGCGCCGCGTAGATAATCCGCCTGTGGATAACTACGCTGCTCGAAACCCTTGCGGCCCCGGGCATCCATTTCGCAGGCGACCACAAACTCTTCAAAGCGCTGTGGTCGACGGTACACGTCAAAACTCTGCAGTAATTCCAGTAAAGTCGAGGCCTTCAGCTCCAGTGCCCGGTGGCCGTGGGTGTGATATTGGCCCACCAACAGTGCCAGTTCCTGGCAATCTCGCGGCACCTTGAAGCGTTCGTTGACCGCCTTGATCAGTTTGAGGCCGGTGTATTCGTGCGCAATGTGCTGTGGCAACTTATCCACAGGCGTCAGGCCCTTGCCCAGGTCATGCAGCAGGCAGGCCCAGCGCACAGTCAGCGGCTGTGTGTGTAGGGCGGCCTGTTCCAGCACGCTCAAGGTATGCACGCCCGTGTCGATCTCGGGGTGGTGCGCGGCGGGTTGCGGCACGCCGAAGAGGGCATCCACTTCCGGCATCAAGGTTTTCAGGGCGGCGCAGTCGCGCAGCACTTGGATAAATACCTGTGGCTGATCCTCCATCAGTGCGCGGGAGATTTCCTTCCAACTGCGCTCCGGAGTCAGGGCTTCCAGTTCGCCGGATTCACTGAGTCGACGCATCAGCTCCAGGGTTTCTGGTGCGACGCGAAAACCCAAGGGCGCGTAGCGCGCGGCGAAGCGGGCAACACGCAGGACTCGAAGGGGATCTTCGGCAAATGCGGGGGAAACGTGACGTAAAATGCGCGCTTTGAGATCGCGCTGCCCGTTATAAGGATCGGTCAGGTTGCCGTCATCATCCTCTGCCATGGCATTGATGGTCAGGTCGCGGCGGATCAGGTCTTCTTCCAGCGTGACGTCAGGGCTGGCGTGGAACACAAAGCCACCGTAACCCCGGCCGCTCTTGCGCTCGGTGCGGGCGAGGGCGTATTCGTCACCGTTTTTCGGGTCGAGGAACACTGGGAAGTCCGAGCCCACCGGCTTGTAGCCCTTGGCGAGCATCTCTTCTGCCGTGGCACCCACGACAACGCGGTCGATGTCGGTGACCGGGATGCCCAGCAGGCGATCCCGTACCGCACCGCCGACTTTGTAGATTTTCATGAAAAAGCCTCCATTAGCCGCACAGGATACCGCCTGTGCCCTGCCAATGGAGGCTTTGCCGTTTCAGAGGTGGACGACGGCAAGGTCCAGGCGGCCGTAGTCGTTGTCGTTGTGATCGGTGCGCGGGGGCACGTGGTGGGTTTTCATCACCTGATCGCCCTGCAGGGTTTCCAGGTGGATGTCGAAGCCCCAGAGCCGATGCAGGTGCTTGAGCACTTCCTCGGTGGACTCGCCCAGGGGTTTGCGGTCGTGTTGCTGGTGGCGCAGGGTCAGCGAACGGTCACCGCGCACGTCGATGCTGTAGATCTGCACGTTGGGTTCGCGGTTGCCCAGGTTGTACTGCGCCGCCAGGGTTTCACGGATGATGCGGTAGCCGGGTTCGTCGTGGATGGCCGGTACCACCAGGTCGTCCTTGAGATCGTCGTCGAGGATGCTGAATAGCTTGAGGTCGCGAATCACCTGGGGGGACAGGTATTGCAGGATGAAACTCTCATCCTTGAAGCTGCTCATGGCGAACTTGATGGTCGACAACCAATCGCTGCCGGCGATTTCCGGGAACCAGCGGCGGTCCTCCTCGGTGGGGTGTTCGCACATGCGCCGGATGTCGCGGTACATGGCAAAGCCCAGCGCATAGGGGTTGATGCCGCTGTAATACGGGCTGTCGAAGCCGGGCTGGAATACTACGCTGGTGTGGGATGTGAGGAACTCCATCATGAAACCGTCGGTGACCAGGCCTTCGTCGTACAGGTCGTTCATCAGCGTGTAGTGCCAGAACGTCGCCCAGCCTTCGTTCATCACCTGGGTCTGGCGTTGTGGATAAAAGTATTGGGCGATCTTGCGCACGATGCGCACGATTTCCCGTTGCCACGGCTCCAGCAGCGGCGCGTGTTTTTCCAGGAAGTACAGGATGTTTTCCTGGGGTTCGGCGGGGAAGCGCGCATTGTCCTTGTCGCTGTTTTTACCGGTCTTTTTCGGAATGGTGCGCCATAGGTCGTTGATCTGTTTCTGCAGATGCTCCTCGCGCTCCTTTTGGCGCAGGCGTTCTTCCTCGGCGGAAATCGGGTACGGGCGTTTGTAGCGATCGACGCCGTAGTTCATCAGCGCATGGCAGGAGTCGAGCAGATCTTCCACCGCATCGATGCCGTGGCGCTCCTCGCACTGCATGATGTACTGCTTGGCGAATACCAGATAGTCGATGATCGAGCTGGCGTCGGTCCAGGTACGGAACAGGTAATTGCCCTTGAAGAAGCTGTTGTGCCCGTAGCAGGCATGCGCCACTACCAATGCCTGCATGCAGATGGTGTTTTCTTCCATCAAATAGGCGATGCACGGGTCGGAGTTGATCACGATCTCGTAGGCCAGGCCCATCTGGCCGCGGCTGTAGGACTTCTCGGTGCTGAGGAAGTGCTTGCCGTAGGACCAATGGTGATAACCCAAGGGCATGCCCACGGAGGCATAGGCGTCCATCATCTGTTCGGCAGTGATCACTTCGATCTGGTTGGGGTAGGTGTCCAGGGCATAACCCGCCGCAATACGGCTGATTTCCCGGTCATAGGCCTGGATCAGTTCAAAGGTCCACTCGGACCCCGTGGAAATGGGTTGGCGCTTTTGCTCTTTTTTGGCGGTCATGTCACTAACCTGCGCTGGAAGAGTTCACGGAAGACCGGGTAGATGTCGCCGGCCGAGACCAGTTGCTGCTGGGCGAACGTGTCGGCAAAGGCTTCGCCGATGCGCTCGTATTCGAACCACAGGGCCTGGTGCTCACGGGGGGTAATCTCAACATAAGTGTAGTACTGCACGAACGGCATGATCTGGTTGATCAGGATGTCGCGGCAGATGGGCGAATCGTCGTTCCAGTTGTCGCCGTCCGAGGCTTGGGCGGCGTAGATGTTCCATTCGTTGGCCGGGTAACGTTCGGCCATGATCTCCTGCATCAGCTTCAGTGCGCTGGAGACGATGGTGCCGCCGGTTTCCCGTGAGTAGAAGAACTCTTCTTCGTCCACTTCCCGGGCGCTGGTGTGATGGCGGATAAACACCACGTCGATCTTGTCGTAGTTCCGTTTCAGGAACAGGTACAGCAGGATGAAGAAGCGCTTGGCGATGTCCTTGGTGGCTTGGGTCATGGAGCCGGACACGTCCATCAGGCAGAACATCACGGCCTTCGAACTGGGGTTGGGCTGCTTGACCAGCAGGTTGTACTTCAGGTCGAAGGTGTCGAGGAACGGCACGCGGTGAATGCGCGCACTGAGTTTCTCGATTTCTGCCTCGATTTCCTGAATATCGCCGAAGTTGTCCGGCTCTTCGCGTTTTAGACGCGCCAATTCTTCCTTGGCTTCCTTGAGCTTGGCGCGGCTGCTGCCGGACAGTGCAATACGCCGCGCATGGGCCGAGCGCAGGGTGCGGATGATATTGATGCGAGACGGATTGCCCTCGTTGCTGATCCCGGCACGCACAGTCTTGAAGGTATCGGTGCCGGTCAGGTTGCGCTTGACCAGATTGGGCAGTTCCAGGTCTTCGAACATGAATTCGAGGAACTCTTCCTGGGTGATCTGGAACACGAACTCGTCCATGCCCTCGCCGGAGTTGCCGGCCTTGCCCGGGCCTTTGCCACCGCCACCGCCTTGGGGGCGTTGGATATGTTCGCCGGTGGTGAACTCCTTGTTGCCGGGGTGCACGACAGTCTGTTTGCCGCCCCGGCCGTGGTGCAGCACCGGTTCGTCGATGTCCCGGCCGGGAATGCTGATTTGTTCGCCATGCTCCATGTCGGTGATGGAGCGGCGGCTCACGGCCTCTTCAACGGCCTTTTTGATGTGGTCACGGTAACGCCGCAGGAAACGCTGGCGGTTTACCGTGCTCTTGTTCTTGCCATTGAGGCGTCGGTCGATCACATAGCTCATGGGGAGCCCTCCGGGCAGCTTCACGTTACAAGCTTCAAACTGCGAGCTGGAAGCTTAAAGACAGGCGGTCAGTAGCCAGGCCCGAGGCCTGGCACTGCACGCTTGTCGCTGCCTTACTGCGATTTGCGCACCCGCAGATACCACTCGGAGAGCAGCCGTACCTGTTTGTCGGTGTAGCCACGTTCGACCATGCGTGTGACGAAGTCGTTGTGTTTTTGCTGATCCTCCTTGCTGGCCTTGGCATTGAAGCTGATGACCGGCAGCAGGTCCTCGGTGTTGGAGAACATTTTCTTCTCGATGACCACCCGCAGCTTCTCGTAGCTGAGCCAGGTGGGGTTCTTGCCGTTGTTGTTGGCCCGGGCACGCAGCACGAAGTTGACGATTTCGTTGCGGAAATCTTTCGGGTTGCTGATGCCGGCCGGTTTTTCGATCTTTTCCAGTTCCTCATTGAGGGCTACGCGGTTGAGGATCTCGCCGGTTTCCGGGTCGCGGTATTCCTGGTCCTGGATCCAGAAATCGGCGTACAGCACGTAGCGGTCGAAGATGTTCTGGCCGTACTCGCTGTAGGACTCCAGGTACGCGGTCTGGATTTCCTTGCCGATGAACTCGATGTAGCGCGGTGCCAGGTATTCCTTGAGGAACCGCAGGTAGCGCTCGCGGGTCTCGGCCTGGAATTGTTCCTGTTCGATCTGCTGTTCCAGCACGTAGAGCAGGTGCACCGGGTTGGCGGCGATCTCGTGGGGGTCGAAGTTGAAGACCTTGGACAGGATCTTGAACGCAAAGCGTGTCGACAGGCCGTTCATGCCCTCGTCCACACCAGCGGTGTCGCGGTATTCCTGGATCGACTTGGCCTTTGGATCGGTGTCCTTGAGGTTCTCGCCGTCGTACACGCGCATCTTCGAGTAGATATTCGAGTTCTCCGGCTCCTTGAGGCGCGACAGCACGGTGAACTGGGCGAGCATCTTCAGGGTGTCGGGCGCGCAATGGGCCTTGGCCAGGGAGCTGTTGAACAGCAGTTTGTCGTAGATCTTGATCTCATCGCTGACCCGCAGGCAGTACGGCACCTTGACGATATAGATCCGGTCGATGAAGGCTTCGTTGTTCTTGTTGTTGCGGAAGGTGTGCCACTCCGATTCGTTGGAGTGGGCCAGCAGGATGCCGGTGAACGGAATCGCGCCGAGGCCTTCGGTACTGTTGTAGTTGCCTTCCTGGGTGGCGGTGAGCAGTGGGTGCAGCACCTTGATCGGTGCCTTGAACATCTCCACGAACTCCATCAGGCCCTGGTTCGCCCGGCACAGCGCGCCCGAGTAGCTGTAGGCGTCGGCGTCGTTCTGTGGGAACTCTTCCAGTTTGCGAATATCGACTTTGCCCACCAGCGCCGAGATGTCCTGGTTGTTCTCGTCGCCCGGTTCGGTCTTGGCCACGCCGATCTGGTTAAGGATCGAGGGGTAGAGCTTGACCACGCGGAACTGGCTGATGTCACCACCGAATTCGGCCAGGCGCTTGGTGGCCCAGGGCGACATGATGGTGTTGAGGTAGCGCCGGGGAATGCCGAAATCTTCTTCGAGGATCGCGCCATCTTCGGTGGCGTTGAACAGGCCCAGGGGCGACTCGAACACCGGCGAGCCCTTGATGGCGTAGAAGGGCACTTTTTCGATCAGTTGTTTGAGTTTTTCGGCCAGGGACGATTTACCGCCACCGACGGGGCCGAGCAGGTAGAGGATCTGTTTCTTCTCTTCCAGGCCCTGGGCCGCATGGCGGAAGTAGGAGACGATCTGGTCGATGCATTCTTCCATGCCATGGAAGTCTTCAAAGGCCGGATAGCGACGGATCACCTTGTTGGAGAATATTCGCGACAGCCGCGAATTGTTCGAGGTGTCTATCAATTGCGGCTCGCCTATCGCCAGCAGCAGACGTTCGGCGGCAGACGCGTAGGTGCTGCGATCCTGTTTGCACAGCTCGAGGTACTCTTGCAGCGTGAGTTCCTCCTGCTGTGTGGATTCGAAGCGGTTTTTGAAGTGGCTAAAAATACTCATGACGTCGTCACCTCGCTCGATACGTGGAGCCGACGCCGGATCAATCAGTCGATGCTGGCAGTCATTGGCAGACGCCAATGGCCGTTTTCCCCCCAGAACACCCTGAAACGCTACCGATGACCCGCACGCCGGTGTACCGGCTCTCCCCTGATTCGGATGGCCTGCGCTTAAGGATAGTTCGGAATCAGGGAGGTCAAGGCACGATGCGTAATTAGTTTGGCTGCGCCGTTCGTCAGAAACGGCGCGAGCCCAAGCGTCACGCGGGGTAGCGGGGTGTGAAAAAAATTATTGCGAGTCGCCTGAGGAAATTTCCGCAGGAAAGGTCGTACGCCACAGCTCAAAGCCACCGTCCAGGCTGTAGACGTCGGAGAAGCCCTGGCTGATCAGGTAGGCCGCTGCGCTCTGGCTGGAATTGCCGTGGTAGCAACCCACGATCACCGGTGCGTCGAGGTCGGCGGCGCGGATGAAGTCGGCGATGTTGTGGTTGTCCAGGTGCTGGGCGCCGCTGATGTGTGCAGCGGCAAAAGTCGGTTGGTCGCGGATGTCGACAACCACTGCGCCTTTCTCGCGCAGGGCCTGGGCTTGTTCGGGAGAGATGCGTTTGAATTCGCTCATGGGGGGCTCCTAGGGCTTGGCGGCCGGCAGGGTAACGGAAAGAGGCGATTCGCACTGGCAGCTGTGTCGCTCGCCGGTGTCGATGTTCATCAGGGTCATGGCACCGCCCCACACGCAGCCGGTGTCGAGGGCAAATATACCGGGCTCGGTGCACTTGCCTTCGAGGGCTGCCCAGTGGCCAAAGATGATCTTTGTGCCGGCGGCCTTGCGGTCCTTGTGGGCGAACCAGGGTTTGTAGCCGGGCAGCGCGGTGTCGGCGCCTTCCTTGCTCTTGAGATCCAGCTTGCCTTCGGCGGTGCAGAAGCGCATGCGCGTGAAGTAGTTGGTGATCACCCGCAGGCGGGCGACGCCGGTCAGGTCGTTGTCCCATTTCACCGGATCGTTGCCGTACATGCCGTCGAGGTAGGCGGTGTACAGGTTGTCATCGGCCAGAGCCGCCTCGACTTCGGCAGCGCACTTGAGGGCTTTCTTCAGCGTCCATTGCGGCGGGATGCCGGCATGCACGAGGGCCATGTTGCGGGCCTCGTCATAGTGCATGAGCTTTTGTCGGCGCAGCCAATCGAGCAAATCGGCCCGGTCCGGTGCGTCGAGGATCTCCCGCAGGGTGTCGCTTTTTTTCAGGCGTTCGACGTTTCTATCCGCCGCCAGCAAGTGCAGGTCGTGGTTGCCCAGCACGCAGACCAGGGAATCGCGCAGGCTATATAAGTAGCGCAGGGTCTCCAGGGATTCGGGGCCGCGGTTGACCAGATCACCGACCAGCCACAGGCGGTCGCTTTTCGGGTCGAAGGCCACGCGCTCAAGTAAGCATTTGAGGGGCTCCAGGCAGCCTTGCAGGTCGCCGACCGCGTACGTCGCCATCAGTGCAGGGCTCCTGGCACGGCGAGGCGGAAGGGTGCGATGACGGCGTCGAACAGCTGGCCGTCCGTTGCTTTCATCTGATAGGAACCTTGCATGGTACCGACCTTGGAGGTCATCACCGTGCCGCTGCTGTAGGTGTGGCTGGCGCCGCAGTCGATCAACGGTTGCTGGCCGACGACGCCGGCACCGCGTACTTCCTCGACCTGACCGTCACCATCGGTGATCACCCAGTGGCGTGATAGCAACTTGGCCGGCACCAGCCCGTTGTTTTTCACCGTGATGGTGTAGGCAAAGGCGAAGCGGTTCTGTTCAGGTTGCGATTGGTCCGCGAGGAAGCGGGTGACGACGCTGACGTCGATCTGATAGCGAGGATCGGACATGCGAAAGGCCTTAAAAGCAAAAGCGGAGGACAGCAGATGCGGATCAGTCTAGGCCAAGAGGCGGGCACTAGGCCAGACATGCCGTCTGGCCTGTGCTCGGCAGGCTTCAGTCCGCGGCGGGCGCTGGCTGGATGGCAAGCTGGTCGGCCAGGCGCACGAATGCAGCCAGGTCCAGCTGCTCGGGGCGCAAGCCGCCGTCGACGCCGGCGGCTTCGATTTCAGCATTGCTCAGCAAAGCCTTGAGCGTGTTGCGCAGGGTCTTGCGACGCTGGTTGAAGGCCTCGCGTACCACGCGTTCCAGCAGCTTGTGATCCTTGGCCGGATGCGGCAGTACAGCGTGTGGCACCAGGCGCACGATGGCCGAATCGACCTTCGGCGGCGGGTTGAATGCGCCAGGGCCGACATTGAACAGGTGTTCGACGCGGCAGTGGTACTGGACCATGATCGACAAGCGGCCCCAATCACCGCCGCCAGGCCCTGCGGCCAGGCGCTCGACCACTTCCTTTTGCAGCATGAAGTGCATGTCGCGGATGATCCCTGCGTTATTCAGCAGGTGGAAAATCAGCGGCGTAGAGATGTTGTACGGCAGGTTGCCCACCACGCGCAGGCTGTTCGGCGCGGCGTTGAGGCTGTTGAAGTCGAACTTCAGCGCATCGCCCTGGTGCAGGTTGAAGTTGGGCTTGTTGGCGAACTGCTGGTTGAGGATCGGGATCAAGTCCTTGTCCAGTTCCACTACGTCCAGTTGCCCACCGCTGGCCAGCAGGCCTTGGGTCAGTGCGCCCTGGCCCGGGCCGATTTCCAGCAGACGGTCTTCGGGTTTGGCATGGATGGAGCGCAGGATGCGGTCGATCACGCCAGCGTCGTGCAGGAAGTTTTGCCCGAAGCGCTTGCGCGCCCGGTGTTGGTAATGCTCGGTCATATACGGGTCTCGGCCATCTGATAGGCGGTTTCCAGGGCCACGTGCAGGCTGCCGGTATCGATCTTGCCGCTGCCCGCCAGGTCCAGGGCAGTGCCATGGTCGACGGAGGTGCGGATGATCGGCAGGCCCAGTGTCACGTTGACGGCGGCGCCGAAGCCTTTGTATTTAAGCACCGGCAGCCCCTGGTCATGGTACATCGCCAGCACTGCGTCGCAGTGCTCCAGATATTTGGGGGTAAACAGAGTGTCTGCAGGCAATGGGCCGCGCAGGTCCATGCCTTCTTGGCGCAGACGCTCCAGGGTGGGTTCGATGATGTCGATTTCTTCATGGCCCAAGTGGCCGCCTTCACCGGCGTGGGGGTTGAGCCCACAGACCAGGATACGCGGTTGGGCGATGCCGAATTTCTGTTGCAGGTCGGCGTGCAGGATGCGCGTGACGCGCTCCACCCGCTCGACGGTGATGGCGTCGGCAATTTCACGCAGCGGCAGGTGCGTGGTCACCAGGGCGACGCGCAGGCCGCGGGTGGCCAGCATCATCACGACTTGTTCGGTGTGGGTCAGTTCGGCGAGGAATTCGGTATGCCCGGAAAAGGCGATCCCGGATTCGTTGATCACGCCCTTGTGCACCGGTGCGGTGATCATCCCGGCGAAGTCGCCGTCGATGCAGCCTTGGCCGGCACGGGTCAGGGTTTGCAGCACAAACGCGGCGTTGGCTTTGTCCAGTTGGCCGGCAATTACCTTGGCCTGCAGTGGGGTGTCCCACACATACAGGCTGCCGGCGGGGGCGGGCAGGTCGGGCCAGTTGCCTGGCGCCACGTCCAGCAAACTGACAACCACACCCAGCTGCGCGGCCCGCTCAAGGAGCAGGTCACGGCTGGTAATGGCAATCAGGGGGTGTGGCTGGGGGTGCGAGGCGAGCAGCAGGCACAGGTCTGGACCAATGCCGGCCGGCTCGCCGGGTGTTACCGCGAAACGCTGGGGTTTCACTGGGTTGCCTGGTCGGTGCCTGTTTGCTCGGCGCCTGGCAGCTTGTTTTCTACGTAGGCTTCGTCACGGATCTGACGCAGCCAGGTTTGCAGCTCTTCGTCGTATTTGCGGTTACGCAGTACGGACAGGGCTTGTTGCTCGCGGGCCTGGCTGGTGTTGTCGGTGGCGCGACGGCCAAGGACTTCCAGCACGTGCCAGCCATATTGGGTCTTGAACGGCTTGGACAATACACCCTGCGGGGTATCGGCCATCACCTGTTGGAACTCCGGCACCAGGGCTTTCGGGTCGATCCAGTTCAGGTCGCCGCCGTTGAGGGCGGAACCCGGGTCTTCCGAGAAGCTCTTGGCCAGGGTGGCGAAGTCTTCACCGCTTTGGATGCGGTCGTAGATCTTCTGGGCCAGTTCCTTGGTCTGGGCTTCGGTGCGGATTTCGCTAGGTTTGACCAGGATATGACGAACGTGCACTTCGTCTTTCAGCGAGGTCTCGCCGCCGCGTTTCTCCAGCAACTTCAGGATGATGAAGCCGCCCGGCGTACGTGCTGGCTGAGTGATTTCACCCGGCTGCATGGCGCTCAGCTCACGATCGAACGGAGGTGGCAATTGAGCGGCTTTACGCCAGCCCATGTCACCGCCGTCCAGGGCGTTGTCGCTGCCTGACTTGGCGATAGCCATCTGAGCAAAGTCGGCACCTTGCTTGAGCTGGTTGTAGATTTCCTGGGTTTTCGCCGCTGCTGCATTGAGCTGTTCGGAGTTGGCGCTGTCCGGGGTAGGGATCAGGATGTTGGCCAGGTGCAGTTCTTCGGAAAGCTGCATCTTGCCCAGGTCCGAGGCCAGGAAGTTCTTCACTTCCTGCTCGGAGACCTGCACCCGCTCAGCTACGCGACGCTGACGTACACGGCTGATGATCATTTCGCGACGGATCTGGTCACGGGCGTCCTCATAGGACAGGCCATCGCGGGCCAGGGCAGCGCGGAACTGGTCAATGCTCATATTGTTGCGTTGAGCGATGGTGCCAACCGCCTGGTTCAGTTCTTCGTCCGAAATACGGATGCCCGAACGCTCGCCGATCTGCAGTTGCAGGTTCTCGACGATCAGGCGTTCCAGCACCTGTTGGTCCAGCACGCTGGTCGGTGGCACGCCACCGCCACGCTTGGCGATGGTTTGCTGAACTTCCTTGACGCGTTGGTCCAGCTGGCTCTGCATGATCACGTCGTTATCGACGATGGCCACCACTTTATCCAGCTGTTGAACCGCAGCGTGTGCCGATGCGGTACCCAGGAACAGCGCGCCCAGTACGAGCGGGCGCAGACAATCAGAAAGCTTGGTCTTCACGTTCACGATAACCTTCAATGCCTTTGTCGAGGAAGCTCTCTACCTTGGCGCCGGTCAGGCCGCCGAGTCCTTTGAGGACGATCTGCAGGAAGAGCCCGTGGTCACCCTTTTCGTTAAGCGGGGCGATCTGGCTGTATTCGTCGTTGGCAACCCAGTAACGGTTGATGACACGCAGTTTCCAGCAGCAGTTGTCGTACTCGAAACCACCGAAGGCTTCCAGGGTACGGTTGCGGGCATAGTCATACTGCCAGCGGGTGATCAGGTTCCACTGTGGAACGATCGGCCACATCATCGAGAAGTCGTGTTGCTGGATTTTGTAGTAATCCTTCACGAAGTTCGGATCGCCTTCCTTACCGTAGTCACCACCGAACTGCCATTTGCCGGTCAGCTGGTTGTACACCACCTGATCGTTGCGATAGCGGTAGCCGAGGTTGACGACCTTGTTCGGGTTGTCTTCCGGCTGGTAGTGGAACATCGCGCTGCCGGAACGAGGACTGTGGTTCTCGGTGTCCCAGTTGTAGTCGGCAGTGGCGCGCCAGTCGCGGTTGAAGCGGAACTCGTAGTCCAGGGCGATTGGCGATACGTCGGACTGTGCGTCGGCACGGTCGGCGGCGAGTACACCTGGCAGTTGGACTTCGCGATCCTTGAAATACACCGCCTGGCCGACGGCGACGCGCTGACGTTCGAAGCCGTTTTCTTCGATCCAGCGGCTGGTCACACCCAGGGAGAGCTTGTTCTCGTCGCCGATCCGGTCGGAGCCGCTGAAGCGGTTGTCACGGAACAGCGAGGCGTAGTTGAACGAGTACTCACTGGTGTCGAATACCGGGATGTCGCTCTGGTCCTTGTTCGGTACGTACAAGTAGAAGGCGCGCGGTTCAAGAGTCTGGCGATAATCTTTGCCGAACCAGTTGGTGTCGCGGTCGAAGTACAGGCCGCTGTCGACACTGGCGACTGGCACGGCACGGTCTTGTGAACTCTTGAACTTCTGGCCATTTGTGGCCATGTAGGTCTTGCCTACATTGTCCAGGTCCAGATCGTACTTGGTGTAGACGTACTTGAGCTTCGGCGTAATGAAACCGTAGGTCGACTCCATCGGGTATGAGACAGCCGGGGCAGCGTTCAGGCGAGTACCGTTTGCACGGGTCAGGCCTCTGACATTGGTGTCCAGGCGAGGGGTGACTGTTACCCCATCCTGAGAAACAAAGTCGCCACTTAGAAGATTTCGCTCAAACCGAACTGCTTCGGTCTCGTAAGTGAAATCCAGGCCGCCCGGATGGTAAGGCAGTGCACCGTTAAAGGTGATCTGCGGCAAACGGTCATACGGCGTGATCTGGGAAATCGTCGCCAGCTGGTAAGCCTGCACATTCAGGCGCGCCTGATAGGAGTCGCCACGGTAGGCCACCGAACCTTGCTGGTTCAGGAAGTCGCGACTTTCCACACCTTCCTGATAGGCCTTGAGGTCCTGGAAGTAGTACGGATCGCTGATCTTGGTGTAGTCGACCTGAGTCGTCAGGCGTGAATCCAGCCCACCCCTGTGCTGCCAATTGAGCATATAGCGGGTTTTTTCGTAATCGGTCTGCTTCTTGCGCTCGTCGCTATCGTCATTCAGGTACGCGCCGCCGAACTGACCTTCGCTGGACTTGGTGAGGTAGCGGAATTCGCCTTCCATCAACATGCCGCGCTTGGTCATGTATTGCGGGTACAACGTGGCATCGTAGTTGGGCGCCAGGTTGAAGTAGTACGGCGTGACCAGGGTAAAGCCGGTTTCGCTGCCGGTGCTGAAGCTCGGCGGCAAGAAGCCGGACTGACGACGGTCGTCGATCGGGAAATAGATGTAAGGGGTGTACAGGATCGGAATGTTCTTGATCCGCAACGTCGCGTTGGTGGCCGTACCGAAACCGGTCGCCGGGTTCAACGTGATGTTGTTGCCCTTGAGCTGCCAGGCGTTGCTGTCCGGCTCGCAGGTGGTGTACGTACCGTCCTTGAGACGGATGATCGCGTTTTCGGCACGCTTGGCGTACAGCGCGCTGCCGCGGATACGCGACTTGTGCATCACGTATTCGGCGTTGTCGATCTGTGCCGCACCGGTATCCAGCTGGACTTCGGCATGGTCGCCGACGATCAGCGCGCCGTTGTCGCGCAGACGGACCTTGCCGTTCAGCTCGCCACGGTTCTCGGCCTGATACAGGCTGGCCTCATCGGATTCCATCTGCATGCTGCCCTGACGCATGACGACGTCACCGGCCAGGGTCGCGACCTGTTGTTCCTGCTCGTAACGAGAGGCCTTGGCACCGATGAAGGTCGGCGCATCGCTCTGTTTCGTCTTGTCGTTCATGCCAGGACGAGTCGGCTCGATATACGCACCGCCGCAATACGGGCCGGTTTCGGCCAGTTGGGCAGCGGTCAGCTTCTCGCGGGGTACCCAGTCCAGGTGGCTGTAGTCGGCGCTGCGCGAACGCAGGCCACGGCCCTTGGATTCGGTGACCAGTGCGGTCTGCGGCGCGGCGTCGGCGCTGCCGCCGGTTTCGCCTTGCGACGCAACGGCGGTCGAGCCAGCGGCGGCACCGTCGTGCACCGGACGCGGTGGCAATGGGGCTGCGGCGGTTTTCGGCGCGCAATCCCAGGCACCCGAAGCAGAGACTGAGCAGTCATACTGTTCCGCGGCGACCACGAATGAGGTGGCGAAGGGTTGCAAGGCCAGCAGACTGCCGGTTACCAGCAACGGAAATTTTCTACGAAACGCGGGGGATTTCAATGCCATCTTATTAGTCCGGGCTTCCTGCGTGCCATCTGCCCGCGGTTTGGGCCGCACGCCTCTCGATGGTCTGAAAAAGATGCGTGATAATAAAGCATGCCCCGCTTGACGGCTAGCGCCGTCGGAGACCCTTGTAATGCCCGAGCAAGATCTACGTTTACAACAGCTGGAAGTCTGGCTGGATGAGCAGTTACCGATCCTTTTCAACGCTCAAGGCTGGGGTGCCGTACCCCCGGCAACATTGACCGCAGCCAGCAGCGACGCGAGTTTCAGGCGTTACTTCCGCTGGGAAGGCGGTGGTCGCACGTTCGTCGTGATGGACGCCCCACCCCCCCAGGAAAACTGCAAACCTTTCGTCGATATCGCGCATTTGCTGGCGAAATCGGGAATAAATGTGCCAAAAATTTATGCAGAAGATTTGCCGCGCGGCTTTCTTTTGCTCAATGACCTGGGCACAAAAACCTATCTGGACGTGATCGACGAGCAAAACGCCGACCCATTGTTCGCCGATGCCATCAACGCCCTGCTGGCCTTCCAGCAATTGCCGATGGACGCGCCACTGCCCAGCTATGACGTGGCTTTGCTGCGCCGCGAGCTGGAATTGTTTCCCGAGTGGTACGTGCGTCGCCACCTGGGTCGTGAACTGGATACCCACCAGCAAGCGCTTTGGCAACGCGCCAGCGACCTGCTGATCGACAGCGCCCTGGCCCAGCCGAAAGTGCTGGTGCACCGCGACTACATGCCGCGCAACCTGATGATCAGCACGCCCAACCCCGGCGTACTGGACTTCCAGGACGCGGTCTACGGCCCGGTGACCTACGACATCACCTGCCTGTTCAAGGATGCGTTCCTCAGCTGGCCCCAGGCTCGTGTGCGTGAATGGCAGCGCGGCTACTGGGAGCGCGCTGTGCAGGCCGGAATTGCGGTACAGGCGCAATTTGATGACTTTCTGCGCGCCAGCGACCTGATGGGCGTGCAGCGTCACCTCAAGGTCATCGGCATTTTTGCGCGGATCTGCCATCGCGACGGCAAACCCCGCTACCTGGCCGATGTACCGCGCTTCTTTGCTTATATAGAAGCGGTGCTGGCGGATCGCCCTGAGCTGGGCGAATTGGCCGAACTGCTGACCAGCCTGCGCCAGCCCGCCGAGGCGACTGTATGAAGGCCATGATCCTGGCCGCCGGCAAAGGTGAGCGGATGCGTCCGCTCACCCTGCACACGCCCAAGCCGTTGGTGCAGGCCGGCGGCAAGCGCCTTATCGAGTATCACCTGGAGGCGCTGGCCAAGGCCGGTTTCACTGAAATCGTGATCAACCATGCCTGGCTCGGCCAGCAGATCGAAAGTTACCTGGGCGACGGCGCGCAGTTCGGCTTGCGTATCCAGTACTCGCCGGAGGGCGAACCGCTGGAGACTGGTGGCGGGATTTTCCAGGCCTTGCCGTTGCTGGGGGATGAGCCATTTCTGGTGGTCAACGGCGACATCTGGACCGACTACGATTTCAGCCGACTGCGCCAGCCGCTCCAGGGCCTGGCCCATCTGGTGATGGTCGATAACCCGGCACATCACCCCTCGGGCGGTGATTTCTACCTCGATCAAGGTTTGCTTCATGATGCTGCGCCCGGTGCCGATAACCTGACCTTCAGTGGCATTTCTGTGCTCGACCCGCAGCTGTTCACGGATTGCAGCGCCGGTGCCTTTAAGCTGGCGCCGCTGTTGCGGGCGGCGATGGCCAAGGATTTGGTAACGGGGGAGCACATGGCGGGACGCTGGATTGATGTCGGTACGCTGGAGCGCCTGGCGCAAGTCGAAACCCTGCTGACAGCGGGGCAGTAACATGCTGTGGCCAGGGACGCTGATCGGCGCCGGGGCTGGCTTTGCCATTGCCAGTATTCCGGGGGCCATGTTGGGTGCGCTGTTGGGGCAGGCGCTGGATCGGCGGTTGCACCTGCAAAACTGGGCGCAGCTGCGCGAGCGCCTCGGTGGGCGGCCAGCGTTGCGCAACGACGAGTTGTTGTTTGTGCTGCTGGGTCGCCTGGCCAAAAGCAATGGCCGGATCGTCGACGGGCATATCCAGCAGGCGCGCCAGGAAATGCGCGCGCTGGATATGTCCGAGCCTGCCCAGCGCCGGGCGATTGCCGCGTTCAACCGCGGCAAGTCCGGCACCGACCGCGTGCGCAGCTACTTGCGCGTGCTCAAGGCCCAGCCCCATGCCGCGGAAGGTGTATTGCGTGCCTGTTGGCGCATGGTCTGGGCGGACGGCAAGGCGGATGACGCCGAGCGCGATCTGATCGAGCAATGGGGTAAATGGCTGGGCTGGACGCCGCAACAGTTGCAGGCATTGGCGACTGACTACAAGCCGGAACGCAAACCGCTGGTGAGCCGGGGGATGTCCTATCAGGACGCGTTGCGCCTGCTCGCCGTGACGGCCACCACTGAACCTGCGGTGATCAAACGTGCCTATCGGCGCCTGCTCAGCCGCCACCATCCGGACAAGATTGCTGGCACTGGCGCAAGTCCCGCGCAAGTGCTTGAGGCCACCGAACGTACCCGCGAGCTGCACAGCGCGTTTGCATTGATTCGCGAGCGCCGGGATTTCCGCTAGTCGTCGCCAGTCTTGATTTGATAACCCATTCCAATGTGGGAGTAGGCTTGCTCGCGAATGCGGTGGTTCAGTCAAAACATCTGTGACTGATACTCCGCCTTCGCGAGCAAGCCCGCTCCCACAAGGGGATCAGCGGTGTTCTCGGTGTTCTTTGAGTCTGCGATCAGTTGGCGGTTGCCTGCGGGCTCAGCCAGCCACGAATCCGTCGATACAGCTGCTCCTGCTCCGCCGCGCTGTTGCCCGGCACGGTTTTAAGTGACACCTGCTTATAACCGTCATTTTTCGATCGCTTGGCGGCCTGGACGCGCTCCAGAGCTGCCTTGCGATCCTGGGCGGCGTCTTGATAGAACACATCCGCCGTGGGCACCTTCAGCTCCGGAGCCAGTTGTTGCAAATTCGGCTGGCGACCTGCGGGCGTTTTGCCGGCGACCATCACCAGTTTCTGCACCTGGGCCGGTTGTTTCTCGCTGAGATAACGCGCTGCCCACCAGGCGCCGGTGCCGTGGCCGAGCAGCACCACACTGCGCGCACCCTGGGTCTGGGCGAAGGCGACGGCGGCGTCGATGCGGTCGAAGATGCGCTTGGCGTCGGTTTTGTCGCTCTCGTCCGCACCTGGCACCACCGCCGGATCGGTGCCTTCGGCTTCGGCGCTGGCCGCTTGTTCGATGGGCTTGGCGGCGGTGCTGCCGTCTTTGCTGCTGGTGTCGACCGCTGCCTTCGGCGCTTCGATCACCCGAGGTGGCAAGGTGTCGATGTTGATGTCGGGCAGCGAGAGGCTGAGGGTGCCCCAATTGGCATTGGGCAGTTTGCGCCGCAGCGGTGCAATTGCTTGCGGCCAGTCAGCACTTTCGCCGGCGCCCGGTACGATAATCACCACGCCTTCGGGTTCGGCGCTGTTGGCCGGTTTCCACAAGGCCAGGAAGGTATCGCTGGCGGCCTGCAGTTGTTGCTGTTCCTCGCGCGGAACCTGGCGTTCCAGGGCGCTGGCATCTTCCTGGCTACGCTCCGGCAGGGGTTGGCGCACGGCAGGTGTTTCGGCGGCGGGGGCAGGCGCATCGGCGGCCTGCGCAGAAAAGCCGCTGGTAAAGAGCAGCGACAGGCACAATGCTGGCAGTGCCGAGCGGTTTCGAGGTGGCATCGTTGGTTTCCGGCCGTAAGTGATTCCAGCAGCCTAATGGGTTGGTCAGTATTTGTCAGTGATGTGAGACGTGGATCATGGGTTTTCGCTGTCTGCTGGTTATCGGCTGTTTGTGGTTTCCCTTGATGGCGGGAGCCACGCCTGTCTCTGCGGCGCCGCAAGCGCAGCTGGATGCCGGGCAACGGGAATGGTTGGCCGCGCACCCGCAGCTGCGCGTCGGCCTGGTGCTGCAGGCGCCCTACGCGCAGTACGACCGGCGCTTGCAGCGCTTGTCGGGGGCCAATGTCGAGTTGATGCAGTGGCTGGCCAAGGCGTTGAACATCGAACTGAGCTGGCGCAACTTTCCCACCCAGGAGCAACTGGAAGAGGCGTTGCGCGACGGTGAGGTCGACATCGCCCCCGGCTTGCAGCAAACCCCGGCCGGTTTGCGCCTGTGGTTGTTCACCGATCCGTATATGCGGGTGCCCCAACATATCGTCGGGACCCGTGAAGGTGGCGGCGCCGTCGAGTTGGAAAAACTCGACGAACTCTCACGCATCGCCGTGCGTATGCCCAGTGCCGTGGCCGACTACCTGCGCAGTACCTATCCCAAACTGAACCTGCAAGGCGTGCCCATGGAGCGCCAGGCCTTGCAATTGCTGCTCAGCCAGCAAGCGCGCTACGCCGTGGTGGATGAGGCGCAATTGAGCCGGCTGTCGGGTGAGGCGGAATTCGCCGGGCTGGCGGTGGTGGGGGACATCGGCCTGCCGCAATTGCTGCGGGTGGCCACGCGTCGCGAATGGCCGGAACTGGCCGGGATCATGCAAAGTGCGCTGCGCGCGATCCCCGCCCGGGATCTGGACCAACTGCACACCCGCTGGCTGCAACCCAAATACCCGCGGTTGTCGGAGTCGCCAGGGCTGTGGCAAAACCTCAGCCTGCTGCTCGGCCTGTTGCTGCTGGCCGGCCTGGCGGCGCTGTTCTGGCAGCGGCGCCAGTTGCGCGGCCTGGAGCACAGCTTGCTCGGCGCGCGGGAAGAAAGCGCCGCGCGTGCGGCGGGCGCCGAGGCGTTGCGGTTGACGCAGTTTTCCATCGATCAAAGCACCGTCGGCATTCTGTGGGTCAACTGGGACAGCCATGTGCGCTACGCCAACCGTGCGGCGGAAAGCATGCTTGGCTACGCGCCCGGAGCCTTGATCGAGCGACCGCTGATCGATTTTGATCCGACCCTGGACATGGACCGTTGGCTCAACCTGTGGAAGCGCGCCCGCGCCAGCGACGACGCCCCGCAGAACTTTGCCACCGACTGCCTGCGCGCCGATGGCAGCATCCTGCCGGCCGATGTGTCGTTGAGCTTCCTGCGCTTTGCCGACGGCGAATACCTGGTGGTCTACCTCAATGACGTCACCGAACGCCGTCGCTACGTGGCCGCGTTGCTGCAGAGCGAGGCGCAACTGCGCGAACTGTCCGCGCACCTGGAAACCGTGCGTGAAGAAGAAAAAGCGCGCATCGCCCGCGAAGTGCACGACGAACTGGGACAGATGCTCACCGTGCTCAAGCTGGAAACCTCCATGTGCGAGTTGGCCTACGCCCAACTCGACCCCGGCCTGCAGGAGCGCCTGAACAGCATGAAGCGCCTGATCGCCCAACTGTTCCAATTGGTGCGCGATGTGGCCACCGCGTTGCGCCCGCCGATTCTCGACGCCGGGATCGCCTCGGCCATCGAATGGCAGGCGCGGCGCTTCGAAGCGCGTACGCAGATTCCCTGCCTGGTGCAGGTTCCGGATAATCTGCCCGCCTTGAGCGATGCCAAGGCCATCGGCCTGTTCCGCATCCTGCAGGAGGCGCTGACCAATGTGATGCGCCATGCCCAGGCGCATACTGTCGAACTGACCCTGGCTGTGGAGGATTCGGACTTGCGGCTGACCATCAGCGATGACGGCGTCGGTTTTGTCCAGGCCCAGGGCCGCCCGGTATCGTTTGGCCTGGTCGGCATGCGTGAGCGCGTGTTGATCATGGGCGGGCAGTTGAGCCTGGACAGCGAGTTGGGGGAGGGCACCACCCTGAGTGTCACGGTGCCGTTGGATGCATAACACCAAGAGGAAGTCCCTGTGATCCGCGTACTGGTAGCCGAAGACCACACCATCGTTCGAGAAGGCATCAAGCAATTGATCGGCCTGGCCAAAGACCTGCTGGTGGTCGGCGAGGCGAGCAATGGCGAGCAGTTGCTGGAGACCTTGCGCCATGTGGCGTGCGAGGTGGTGCTGTTGGACATCTCGATGCCCGGCGTCAACGGCCTGGAGGCGATTGCGCGGATCCGTGCATTGAACAACCCGCCGGCGATCCTGGTGTTGTCGATGCACGATGAGGCGCAAATGGCCGCTCGTGCGTTGAAGGTCGGTGCCGCCGGTTACGCCACCAAGGACAGCGATCCGGCGCTGTTGCTCACGGCAATTCGCAAGGTCGCGGCAGGCGGGCGTTATATCGACCCGGACCTGGCCGACCGCATGGTCTTCGAGGTCGGCCTGACCGATGCGCGGCCGCTGCATTCGTTGCTGTCGGAGCGCGAGTTCTCGGTGTTCGAACGCCTGGCCCAGGGCGCCAACGTCAACGACATCGCCCAGCAACTGGCGTTGAGCAGCAAGACCATCAGCACCCACAAGGCGCGCTTGATGCAAAAACTCAATATCACCTCCCTGGCCGAACTGGTGAAGTACGCCATGGAACACAAGCTCCTCTGACGACATACCCAATAACGACACCCCGAAAATCTCGGCGCACCTATTCTTGCCGCTTGCGGCTCACCCCTTGCGCCGGCACTGTCCCGTGCGCGCCATCCGTGTAGGGCAATCCCTACCCCCAACCTTCCATCCGGCTGATGCAATTCTCTCCCGGCCCCCGATTTCCGGGGCCTCGCGCCTGGACTACGCTTGTGCCACAGCAGTCCAAAATACAAAGGTGCGGGTATGAGCGAGGTGGATTCAAATGAGGTCCTGGTCAGCTTTCGTGGCGTGCAGAAGAGCTACGACGGCGAGAACCTGATCGTCAAAGACCTCAACCTGGAGATTCGCAAGGGCGAGTTCCTCACCCTGCTCGGGCCTTCCGGTTCGGGCAAGACCACCAGCCTGATGATGCTTGCCGGCTTTGAAACGCCGACCGCCGGCGAAATCCAGCTGGCCGGGCGCGCCATCAACAATGTGCCGCCGCACAAGCGCGACATCGGCATGGTGTTCCAGAACTACGCGCTGTTCCCGCACATGACCGTCGCCGAGAACCTGGCGTTCCCGCTGTCGGTGCGCGGCCTGAGCAAGACCGACATCAGCGAGCGGGTCAAACGTGTGCTGAGCATGGTCCAGCTCGACGCTTTCGCCCAGCGCTACCCGGCGCAATTGTCCGGCGGCCAGCAGCAGCGTGTGGCCCTGGCCCGCGCCTTGGTGTTCGAGCCGCAATTGGTGCTGATGGATGAACCCCTCGGCGCCCTCGACAAGCAACTGCGTGAACACATGCAGATGGAGATCAAGCACCTGCACCAGCGCCTCGGCGTGACCGTGGTGTACGTGACCCATGACCAGGGCGAAGCCTTGACCATGTCCGACCGTGTGGCGGTGTTCCACCAGGGCGAGATCCAGCAGATCGCCCCACCGCGCACACTTTATGAAGAGCCGAAGAACACCTTCGTCGCCAACTTCATCGGCGAAAACAACCGCCTCAATGGCCGCCTGCACAGCCACTCCGGCGAGCGCTGCGTGGTCGAGCTGGCGCGCGGTGAGAAGGTCGAGGCACTGGCGGTCAACGTCGGCCAGATCGGTGGCCCGGTGACCCTGTCGGTGCGCCCGGAGCGCGTCAGCCTCAATGGTTCCAGCGAAAGTTGCGTCAACCGCTTCTCGGGGCGGGTGGCGGAATTCATCTACCTGGGCGACCACGTGCGTGTGCGCCTGGAAGTCTGCGGCAAGGCCGATTTTTTTGTGAAACAACCGATTGCCGAGCTGGACCCGGCCCTGGCAGTCGGCGACGTGGTTCCGATTGGCTGGCAAGTCGAGCACGTTCGCGCACTCGACCCACTTCTAGAGGCGAATTAATCGCCCCCATGGCTTCACCAACCCTGCACGTGGAGAGAACAACAATGTTGAGAACCCTGAAATTTTCCGCCCTGGCCCTGGGCCTGATCGGTGCGACCCAGGCCATGGCCGGCCCGGACCTGACTGTCGTGTCCTTCGGTGGCGCGAACAAGGCCGCCCAGGTCAAGGCCTTCTATGCCCCGTGGGAAAGCGCGGGCAACGGCAAGATCGTCGCTGGCGAGTACAACGGTGAAATGGCCAAGGTCAAGGCCATGGTCGACACCAAGAGCGTGTCCTGGGACCTGGTGGAAGTGGAGTCGCCGGAGCTGTCCCGTGGCTGTGACGAAGACATGTTCGAGCCGTTGGACCCGAAACTGTTCGGCAACACCGCCGATTACGTTAAAGGCGCGATCCAGCCGTGCGGCGTGGGCTTCTTCGTGTGGTCCACGGTGTTGGCCTACAACGCCGACAAACTGGCCAGCGCGCCTACCAGCTGGGCGGATTTCTGGGACGTGAAGAAATTCCCGGGCAAGCGCGGCCTGCGCAAGGGCGCCAAGTACACCCTGGAATTCGCGCTGATGGCCGACGGCGTTGCGCCGAAGGACGTCTACAAAGTACTGGCCGGCAAAGATGGCCAGGACCGCGCGTTCAAGAAACTCGACGAACTCAAGCCGTCGATCCAGTGGTGGGAAGCTGGCGCGCAACCGCCGCAGTACCTCGCCTCGGGTGACGTGGTGATGAGCTCGGCCTACAACGGCCGCATCGCCGCCGTGCAGAAAGAAAGCAACCTGAAAGTGGTGTGGAACGGCGGTATCTACGATTTCGACGCATGGGCCATTCCTAAAGGCCTGGCCAAGGACCGTGCCGAAGCGGCGAAGAAATTCATCGCCTTCTCGGTACAGCCGCAGCAGCAGAAGACCTACTCGGAAAACATCGCCTACGGCCCCGCCAACACCCAAGCCGTACCGTTGCTGGCCAAGGACATCCTCAAGGACATGCCGACCACCCCGGAAAACATCGCCAACCAAGTGCAGATCGATGTGAGCTTCTGGGCGGATAACGGCGAGCAGTTGGAGCAGCGTTTCAACTCGTGGGCTGCCAAGTAATCAGCAACACCGCTAAATCCATGTGTAGTGGGCTTGTGTGGGAGCGGGCTTGCTCGCGAAGGCGGTAGATCAGCCGCCACATGTGCAAGCTGATCCACCGCCCCCCCCCCCCCCCCCCCCCCCCCCCCCCCCCCCCCCCCCCCCCCCCCCCACCCACATGGGATCTGCTGTGTTCAGTAGATTGCATTCATTTTCAGATTTCCCGGAGTTAGCCATGGCCATCGCCGTTCCCTCTAACGAGGTCAACAGCCCCACCCTCAAGCAGCGTCTGGCGCATGCCGAGCGGGTCAATCGCTGGAAGGCCCAGGCCTTGATTGCGCCGCTGGTGCTGTTTTTGCTGCTGGTGTTCCTGGTGCCAATCGTTGCGCTGCTGTTCAAGAGCGTCGGCAACCCGGAAGTGGTGGGCGGCTTGCCGCGTACCGTGGTGGCGGTGACGGCCTGGGACGGGCGTGGCCTGCCGGGCGAGCCGGTGTATCAGGCCCTCAGTGAGGACCTGGGCGAAGCCCGCAAAAACCAGACCTTGGGCGACCTGTCCAAGCGCTTGAACATGGAACTGGCCGGCTATCGCAGCCTGCTGACCAAAACCGCCCGTGCGCTGCCGTTTACCGAAGCGCCGGCCTCTTATAAGCAAGCGCTGGAAAGCCTCGATGAACGCTGGGGCGACCCGGCGTACTGGCAGGCGATCCGGCGCAACACCAGCAGCCTGACGCCGTTCTACCTGCTGGCGGCCGTCGATCACCGCATCGACGACCTCGGTGAAGTCGCCCCGGCCACGCCGGACCAGGCGATCTACCTGGACATCTTCGCCCGTACCTTCTGGATGGGCCTGGTGATCACCGCCATCTGCCTGCTGCTGGCCTATCCCCTGGCCTACCTGCTGGCGAACCTGCCGGCGCGTAAAAGCAACCTGTTGATGATCCTGGTGCTGCTGCCGTTCTGGACCTCGATCCTGGTGCGGGTGGCGGCGTGGATCGTGTTGCTGCAATCCGGTGGCCTGATCAACAGCGCACTGATGAGCATGGGCCTGATCGATAAACCGCTGGAGCTGGTGTTCAATCGCACCGGGGTCTACATCTCCATGGTGCACATCCTGCTGCCGTTCATGATCCTGCCGATCTACAGCGTGATGAAGGGCATCTCGCCCACCTACATGCGTGCGGCGATCTCCCTGGGCTGCCACCCATTCACCAGCTTCTGGCGCGTGTACTTCCCGCAGACCTACGCCGGTGTGGGCGCCGGTTGCCTGTTGGTGTTCATCCTGGCGATTGGTTACTACATCACCCCGGCACTGCTGGGCAGCCCGAACGACCAGATGGTCAGCTACTTCGTGGCCTTCTACACCAACACCAGCATCAACTGGGGCATGGCCACGGCTCTGGGCGGCTTGCTGCTGCTGGCCACCGTGTTGCTGTACCTGATCTATAACCGGCTGGTGGGCGCCAGCCGCCTGCGCCTGAGCTAAGGAGACCTTGCGATGCTGAGCCCTTATATGTCGCCCGTTGAGCGGGTTTGGTTCTACAGCTTGCGGATCCTCTGCGGCTTGATCCTGTTGTTCCTGATATTGCCGGTATTGGTGATCATCCCGCTGTCGTTCAACAGCGGCAGTTTCCTGGTGTATCCGTTGCAGGGGTTTTCGTTGCATTGGTATCAGGACTTCTTCGGCTCGGCCGAATGGATGCGTGCGCTGAAAAACAGCATCATCGTCGCCCCGGCGGCCACGGTGTTGGCGATGGTGTTCGGTACCCTGGCGGCGATTGGCCTGACCCGTGGCAATTTCCCCGGCAAGGCGCTGGTGATGGCCCTGGTGATTTCGCCGATGGTGGTGCCAGTGGTGATCATCGGCGTGGCCAGTTACCTGTTCTTTGCGCCGCTGGGCCTGGGTAACAGCTTTTTCTCGCTGATCGTGGTGCATGCGGTACTGGGCGTGCCGTTTGTGATCATCACTGTGTCGGCGACGTTGCAGGGCTTCAACCATAACCTGGTGCGGGCGGCGGCGAGCCTGGGTGCTTCGCCTTTGACCGCGTTCCGTCGGGTGACTTTGCCGCTGATTGCACCGGGGGTGATTTCCGGGGCGTTGTTTGCCTTTGCGACGTCGTTTGATGAGGTGGTGGTGACGCTGTTTCTGGCCGGGCCTGAGCAAGCGACGTTGCCGCGCCAGATGTTCAGCGGTATCCGCGAGAACCTCAGCCCGACGATTGCTGCAGCGGCGACGTTGTTGATTGCCTTCTCGGTACTGCTGTTGCTGACATTGGAATGGCTGCGCGGCCGCAGCGAAAAACTGCGTACTGCACAGGTCTAACTTACCGAAACCGGATCAACTGTGGGAGCTGGCTTGCCTGCGATAGCTGTGGGCCAGCTTGCTTATCTGCTGCTGACACACCGCTAGCGCAGGCAAGCCAGCTCCCACATCGACCGTGCCCACTTTGAATTACCTCTGCATTCAGTTGCTGAATGGCTGACAACCTATTTCCCTCAGCTACGCTTGTGCCAGCCCATTTCCGAATAAGAGGCCGCGCACATGAGTACTTCCTCATTCAAGATCGCCCACAAACTGCTCACCGGCGCTGGCGCCATCGAACAACTGGCGTTTGAACTCACGCGCCTGGATGTGGATAACCCGCTGATTGTCACCGACGCTGCGTTGGTCAAGTCCGGCACCGTGGCGCTGGCGCTCGAACACTTGGGCGAGCGCAGTTACGAAATATTCGACCGCGTACTGCCCGACCCGGAAATCGCCATCGTCGAAGACTGCATGCGCGCCTACCGCGAAGGAGGGCATGACGGGCTGATCGGCCTGGGCGGCGGCAGTGCCATCGACATTGCCAAAAGCGTAGCCGCCTATGCCGGTTACCACGGCGCGCTGGCGGATTTGTTCGGTGTCGACCAGGTGCCGCGCAAGGGGCCGCCGCTGATCGCGATCCCGACCACGGCCGGCACTGGTTCGGAAGTGACCAACGTGGCGATCCTTTCCGACAAGGTCGCGCAACTGAAAAAAGGTATCGTCAGCGACTATCTGTTGCCGGATGTCGCGCTGATCAGCCCGCAAATGACCCTCACCTGCCCGCGTAGCGTGACTGCCGCCAGTGGCGTGGATGCGCTGGTGCATGCCATCGAGTCGTACCTGTCGCTGAATGCCTCGCCGATCACCGATGCGCTGGCGATTGGCGCAATCAAGCTGATCGCCAACGCGTTGCCCAAGGCTTACGCCAACCCGGCCAACTTGCAGGCCCGGGATGACATGGCCACCGCCAGCCTGATGGCCGGCATGGCCTTTGGTAATGCCGGCGTGGGCGCAGTGCATGCGCTGGCGTACCCGTTGGGCGGGCGGTTCAATATTGCCCATGGGGTGAGCAATGCGCTGTTGCTGCCGTATGTGATGCACTGGAACAAGCTGGCATGCGTGGAGCGCATGCAGGAGATTGCCCAGGCCATGGGCGTGAATGTCACGGGGATGAGCGCCGTCGATGCGGCCGATAGCGCTGTCGAGGCGATGACGCGACTGTGTGCCGCAGTCGAGATCCCGGCGGGCCTGCGCAGCTTCGGGGTGCCCGAGGACGCCATCCCGGCCATGGCCACCGAAGCGGCGGGCATTGAGCGGCTGATGCGCAACAATCCGCGCAAGCTCAGCGCGGCCGACATCGAGAAAATCTACCGGGCTGCCTACTAGCCGTTGAGACAGGTCACGGTGCGCGTGGCAAAGCATGCGGTATACAATGCGCGCCATCGTGATTTAGCTCAGAAAAGGTGCGTCATGCAGCCCTTCGTAATTGCTCCATCGATTCTCTCCGCCGATTTCGCCCGCCTGGGTGAGGAAGTGGACAACGTGTTGGCCGCCGGTGCCGACTTCGTGCACTTCGATGTCATGGACAACCACTACGTGCCCAACCTGACCATCGGTCCGATGGTCTGCGCGGCGCTGCGCAAGTACGGCGTCACTGCGCCGATCGACGCGCACCTGATGGTCAGCCCGGTGGACCGTATCGTCGGCGACTTCATCGAAGCCGGTGCGACCTACATCACCTTCCACCCGGAAGCCACGCAACACGTCGACCGCAGCCTGCAACTGATCCGCGAGGGCGGCTGCAAGGCGGGCCTGGTGTTCAACCCGGCGACGCCGCTGGACGTGCTCAAGTACGTGATGGACAAGGTCGACATGGTCTTGCTGATGAGCGTCAACCCAGGCTTCGGCGGGCAGAAGTTCATCCCCGGCACCCTCGACAAGCTGCGCGAAGCCCGCGCGCTGATCGACGCGTCCGGCCGTGACATCCGCCTGGAAATCGACGGTGGGGTCAACGTCAACAACATCCGCGAAATCGCCGCCGCCGGCGCCGACACCTTTGTGGCCGGCTCGGCGATCTTCAACGCGCCGAACTATCAGGACGTCATCGACAAGATGCGCGCCGAACTGGCGCTGGCGCGTCCATGAGCGGCTTTGAGCAGCTGTTTCCCGGCAAACTGCCCCGGCTGGTGATGTTTGATCTGGACGGCACCCTGATCGACTCGGTGCCAGACCTGGCGGCGGCGGTGGACAACATGCTGCTCAAACTGGGGCGCAAGCCGGCGGGGATCGAGGCGGTACGCATGTGGGTCGGTAACGGCGTGCAAATGCTGGTACGCCGGGCCTTGGCCAATAACATCGATGCCGAGGGGGTCGATGAGGTCGAGGCCGAGCACGCGCTGGAACTGTTCAACACCGCCTATGAAGACGGCCACGAACTGACCGTGGTTTACCCCGGCGTACGAGACACCCTCAAGTGGTTGAGCAAGCAGGGCGTGGAAATGGCCCTGATCACCAACAAACCGGAGCGGTTCGTCGCGCCGCTGTTGGACCAGATGAAAATCGGCCGCTATTTCCGCTGGATCATCGGCGGCGATACCTTGCCGCAGAAGAAACCCGACCCGGCGGCGCTGTTTTTCGTGATGAAAATGGCCAATATTCCTGCCTCGCAGTCGCTGTTTGTCGGTGACTCGCGCAGTGACGTGCTGGCCGCAAAGGCCGCTGGCGTGCAGTGCGTGGCCTTGAGCTACGGCTATAACCACGGCCGCCCCATTGCCGAAGAGTCGCCGTCGCTGGTGATTGATGACCTGCGACTGCTAATCCCCGGTTGCTTGGGAGCGGGCGCTGAGATAACGTTGCCCGACACCGATCCGTCCCCTTCTGGAAATCCCATCGTGGTGGTCACTCGCAAACTCTGGATGAAAGTCATCAAGGCCCTGGCCCGCTGGCGTTGGCGCGCCTGACTGATCCCGGCCGCGCTACGCGGCACGTTTGCATACCTGACCGTTAGACCCTCACGCCACGAGGCACACATGATCCGCGAAGAATTCCTGCGTTTGGCCGCTGCCGGCTATAACCGTATCCCCCTGGCCTGCGAAACCCTGGCCGACTTCGACACACCGCTGTCGATCTACCTGAAACTGGCCGACGAGCCCAATTCCTATCTGCTGGAATCGGTGCAGGGCGGCGAGAAATGGGGCCGTTATTCGATCATTGGCCTGCCGTGCCGCACCGTTATGCGCGTTCACGATCACCACGTGAGCATCACCCATGATGGCGTCGAGGTCGAAAGCCACGACGTAGAAGACCCGTTGGCCTTCGTCGAAACCTTCAAGGCGCGCTACAACGTGCCGACCATCCCGGGGCTGCCGCGTTTCAACGGCGGCCTGGTGGGTTACTTCGGTTATGACTGCGTGCGTTATGTGGAAAAGCGCTTGGGCAAATGCCCGAACCCGGACCCGCTGGGCGTGCCGGACATTCTGCTGATGGTTTCCGACGCGGTCGTCGTGTTCGACAACCTCGCCGGCAAGATGCACGCAATCGTGCTCGCCGACCCGTCCCAGGCGGACGCATTCGAACAAGGCCAGGCCAGCCTCGAAGCCTTGCTGGAAAAACTGCGCCAGCCGATCACCCCGCGTCGCGGCCTGGACCTCAGCCGTCCGCCGGCGGCCGACCCGGTGTTCCGCTCCAGCTTTACCCAGGATGACTACGAGCGCGCAGTAGACACCATCAAGGAATACATCCTCGCCGGTGACTGCATGCAAGTGGTGCCGTCGCAGCGCATGTCCATCGACTTCAAGGCCGCGCCGATCGATCTGTACCGCGCCCTGCGTTGCTTCAACCCGACGCCGTACATGTACTTCTTCAACTTTGGCGACTTCCACGTGGTGGGCAGCTCGCCAGAAGTGCTGGTGCGCGTCGAAGACAACCTGATCACCGTGCGCCCGATTGCCGGCACCCGCCCACGTGGCGCGACCGAAGAAGAGGATGTGGCGCTGGAACAAGACCTGCTCAGCGACGACAAGGAAATCGCCGAGCACCTGATGCTGATCGACCTGGGCCGCAACGATACCGGGCGCGTCTCGGAAATCGGTTCGGTGAAGCTCACCGAGAAGATGGTCATCGAGCGGTATTCCAACGTGATGCACATTGTGTCCAACGTCACGGGTGAGCTGAAGGCCGGCCTGACCGCGATGGACGCACTGCGTGCGATTCTGCCGGCGGGCACCTTGTCGGGCGCGCCGAAGATCCGTGCGATGGAAATCATCGACGAGCTGGAGCCGGTCAAGCGTGGTGTCTACGGCGGTGCCGTGGGTTATTTCGCCTGGAACGGTAACATGGACACTGCGATTGCAATCCGCACTGCGGTGATCAAGGACGGGGAACTGCACGTGCAGGCCGGTGGCGGGATTGTCGCTGACTCGGTGCCGGCCCTCGAATGGGAAGAAACCCTGAACAAGCGCCGCGCGATGTTCCGCGCCGTTGCGCTGGCTGAACAGACCCCCAATTCCTGAGGTTTCCCCCATGTTGCTGATGATTGATAACTACGACTCCTTTACCTACAACGTTGTGCAGTACCTGGGCGAACTCGGTGCCGAGGTCAAGGTGGTGCGCAACGATGAAATGACTGTGGCCGAAATCGCCGCGCTGAACCCAGAGCGCATTGTGGTCTCGCCAGGGCCGTGCACGCCGACCGAAGCGGGCATCTCCCTCGAAGCGATCAAGTACTTCGCCGGTAAATTGCCGATCCTGGGCGTGTGCCTGGGCCACCAGTCCATCGGCCAAGCCTTTGGCGGTGACGTGGTGCGCGCGCGCCAGGTCATGCACGGCAAGACCAGCCCGGTGTTCCACAACAATGTGGGCGTGTTCCACGGCCTGAATCTGCCGGTGACGGTGACCCGTTACCACTCCCTGGTGGTCAAGCGCGAAACCTTGCCCGAATGCCTGGAACTGACCGCCTGGACCCAGTTGGAAGACGGCTCGGTCGACGAGATCATGGGCCTGCGTCACAAGACACTGAATGTCGAAGGGGTGCAATTTCACCCTGAATCGATCCTGACCGAGCAGGGCTACGAGCTGTTCGCCAATTTTCTCAAGCAGAGCGGCGGCACGCGCTAAGGACTTTCCATGGATATCAAGACTGCCCTGAGCCGTATCGTCGGCCATTTGGACCTGAGCACCGCTGAAATGAGCGATGTGATGCGCGAGATCATGACAGGTCAATGCACCGACGCGCAGATCGGCGCGTTCATGATGGCGATGCGCATGAAGAGCGAGAGCATCGACGAGATCGTCGGCGCCGTGTCGGTGATGCGCGAGCTGGCGGACAAGGTTGAGCTCAAGACCCTGGACGGCGTGGTCGATGTGGTCGGCACTGGCGGTGACGGTGCGAACATCTTCAACGTGTCGACGGCATCTTCTTTTGTGGTCGCGGCGGCGGGTTGCACAGTGGCCAAGCACGGTAACCGTGCGGTGTCCGGCAAGAGCGGCAGCGCCGATCTGCTGGAAGCGGCCGGGATCTACCTGAACCTGACGCCGGTTCAAGTGGCGCGTTGCATCGATAACGTCGGCATCGGCTTCATGTTTGCCCAGACCCACCACAGCGCAATGAAACACGCCGCCGGCCCGCGCAAAGACCTCGGCCTGCGTACCCTGTTCAACATGCTCGGCCCGCTTACGAATCCGGCCGGTGTGAAACACCAGGTGGTTGGCGTGTTCAGCCAGGCGCTGTGCCGGCCTTTGGCCGAAGTGTTGCAGCGCCTGGGCAGCAAACATGTGCTGGTGGTGCACTCCAAGGATGGCCTGGACGAATTCAGCCTGGCGGCACCGACCTTTGTCGCGGAGCTGAAGAACGACCAGATCACGGAGTATTGGGTCGAACCTGAAGACCTGGGCATGAAGAGCCAGAGCCTGCACGGCCTGGCGGTGGAAAGCCCGGCGGCGTCCCTGGAATTGATTCGTGATGCCCTGGGGCGGCGCAAGACCGAGAACGGGCAAAAAGCTGCGGAGATGATTGTTCTGAATGCTGGCGCGGCACTTTATGCAGCCGACCACGCCTATAGTCTTAAGGAAGGTGTCGCCTTGGCCCACGATGCGCTGCACACCGGTCTGGCTCGCGAAAAGCTCGAAGAGCTGGGAGCATTCACCGCGGTATTCAAGATGGAGAATGAAGGATGAGTGTGCCAACCGTTCTGGAAAAGATCCTCGCCCGCAAAGCTGAAGAAGTCGCCGAGCGCCGAGCCCGCGTCAGCCTTGCCGAGCTGGAAAGCCAGGCCAAGCTTGCCGATGCCCCGCGTGGTTTCGCCAACGCCTTGATCGCCCAGGCCAAGCTCAAGCAGCCGGCGGTGATCGCCGAGGTCAAGAAAGCCTCGCCAAGCAAAGGCGTGATCCGCGAGAACTTTGTGCCGTCGGAAATTGCCGTCAGTTATGAGAAGGGCGGCGCGACGTGCCTGTCCGTCCTGACTGATATCGACTATTTCCAGGGTTCCGACCTGTTCTTGCAACAAGCCCGCGCCGCGTGCAAGTTGCCGGTGATCCGCAAGGATTTCATGGTCGACCCGTACCAGATCGTTGAAGCCCGTGCCCTGGGCGCCGACTGTGTGCTGCTGATCGTCTCAGCCCTGGATGACGTGAAGATGGCCGAGCTGGCGGCCGTGGCCAAAAGTGTCGGCCTGGATGTGCTGGTGGAAGTGCACGACGGCGATGAGCTGGAGCGCGCACTGAAAACCCTGGATACACCGCTGGTTGGCGTCAACAACCGCAACCTGCACACTTTCGAAGTGAGCCTGGAAAACACCCTCGACCTGTTGCCGCGGATCCCGCGTGACCGCCTGGTGATTACCGAGAGTGGCATCGTCAACCGTGCCGATGTGGAACTGATGGAAATCAGTGGGGTGTATTCGTTCCTGGTCGGCGAGACGTTCATGCGTGCCGAGAATCCGGGCGCGGAGTTGCAGCGCCTGTTCTTCCCGGAGCGTGGCGTGGCGGTCAGCGGTTCGACCCTCGACTGATTTGAAATGCGATCAAACTGTGGCAGCGGGCTTGTGTGGGAGCGGGCTTGCCTGCGATAGCGATCGGTCAGTCGATGGATAGGTGACTGACACACCGTCTTCGCGGGCAAGCCCGCTCCCACATTGGGTTTTGTGTTTGTTCAGAAAGATAGGTGTTTGATGGTTAAGCCAGTTTCGATGACTGTTGAGGCTGGCCTTGCCGCCGAGCAGGACCTTTTGGCGGCTGTTTGCGCAGGCGACCAGGAATACGGCCTGCTGTTCTGGCAGCCCAGCGATCAAGCCTTGGTAATGCCGCGTCGGCTGAGTCGTTTGCCTGCATTCGAAACCGCCAGCCAGGTCTCGGCCGCCGCCGATTGGCCGGTGTTGCTGCGCGAAACCGGTGGCGAGCCGGTGCCGCAGTCGAGCGCCACGGTCAACATCGCCCTGGTCTATGCGCCACCGCGCAGTGAAGGCGATCAGAATCGCATCGAAACCGGCTATTTGCGGTTGTGCCAGCCAATCTGCGATTTGCTGATCGAGCTGGGTGGCGATGCGTCCGTCGGCGAAATCGATGGCGCGTTCTGCGACGGTCGCTACAACGTCAATCTCAACGGCCGCAAAATGGTCGGCACGGCCCAACGCTGGCGCCAAAGCGGTGGGCGCCCGGTGGGGTTGGTGCACGGTGCGTTGTTGCTGGACGGCGATCGCGAAGAGCTGATCGCGGCGGTCAACCGCTTCAATGCGGCATGCGGGCTGGAACAGCGGGTTCGCGCCGAGAGTCATATCGCCTTGCACGAAGCTTTCCCTGCGCCGGATGCAATCAGCCGCCTGGACACGTTGTATCGTCAGATGCTGGCAGGCTTCCTGGCGCTTTAACGTGTACCGAACACCACCATCGTCTTGCCTTTGACGTGCACCAGGTTGCGTTCTTCGAGATCCTTGAGCACGCGGCCGACCATCTCCCGTGAACAACCGACAATGCGCCCGATTTCCTGGCGTGTGATCTTGATCTGCATGCCATCGGGGTGGGTCATGGCGTCGGGCTGCTTGCACAACTCCAGCAGGCAGCGGGCTACGCGGCCGGTCACATCAAAGAAGGCGAGGTCGCCGACCTTGCGCGTCGTGTCCCGCAGGCGCTGGGCGATCTGGCCACTCAGGGCGTAGAGAATGTCCGGGTCTTGCTGGGCCAACTCGCGAAACTTGGCGTAGCTGATCTCGGCCACTTCGCACTCGACCTTGGCGCGCACCCACGCACTGCGTTCCTGTTCCTTGCCTGCTTGCTCGAACAGCCCCAGCTCACCAAAGAAATCGCCGGTGTTGAGGTAGGCGATGATCATCTCGCGGCCGTCTTCGTCCTCGATCAGGATGGTGACCGAGCCCTTGATGATGAAGAACAGTGTCTCGGAACGTTCGCCAGCGCAGATAATGTTGTGTTTGGCCGGATAACGCCGACGTTGGCAGTGCATCAGCAGCTTGTCGAGATTCTTGATCTTGGGTATGGGCGTAAGAGCAACCATGTTTGTATCCCGAAAAGACAGTGCAAAGGGTCGGAGTTTTTGTATTTGTGTGGGTATCGGCATTGATACACGTTGTATAAATACTAGCAATACGCCATCGATTTGGCGCCAGCTTACCAGACACATTCTGACTCGATTAACCAATTTTCTCGGCAAACCCTGCTATTGATCGCTTTGATGCGAAACGCAGTCGGCGGCGGGCCCTGTGCTAAGCTGGCGACCCTTTTTTAGCAGTGGAGTCTGGGCGATGAAGGCACGCATCCAATGGGCGGGCGAAGCCATGTTCCTCGGTGAGTCGGGCAGTGGCCATGTCGTGGTCATGGACGGCCCGCCGGAAGCCGGTGGCCGTAACCTGGGCGTACGCCCGATGGAAATGCTCCTGCTTGGTGTAGGCGGTTGCAGTAATTTCGACGTGGTCAGCATCCTGAAGAAGTCCCGCCAGGCCGTGGAAAGCTGTGAAGCCTTCCTGGAAGCCGAGCGCGCCACTGAAGATCCCAAGGTGTTTACCAAGATCCACATGCATTTTGTGGTGAAGGGGCGGGCGTTGAAGGAAGCCCAGGTCAAGCGTGCCATCGAGCTGTCGGCCGAGAAGTACTGCTCGGCGTCGATCATGCTCGGCGCGGCCGGTGTGGCCATCACCCATGACTACGAGATTATCGAGCTGGGTTGATCACCGGTTCCGTCGGCAAAAAGAAAGGGCGCTTAGAAAGCGCCCTTTTTTGTGGCTTTGGATTTGATGTATTCAGATTCTGTACGTGCTTTTGGTCATGACCTTGGCCAGTAGGCTCATGCCAAACCGTACCGGCGCCGGGAAGCGGAAACCGCCGGCGTCCAGTGCGCTTTCTGCGTGGTGTTCCTCGTCGATGCGCATTTGCTCGAGAATCGCCCGGGACTTTTCGTCCTCGGCCGGCAATTGCTCAAGGTGCTCGTCCAGGTGTTTGCACACTTGATGTTCGGTGGCGGCGACAAAACCCAGGCTGACCTTGTCGCTGATCAGGCCGGCGGCGGCGCCGATGCCGAATGACAAACCGTAGAACAGCGGGTTGAGCACGCTCGGGTGGCTGCCCAACTGCCGAATGCGCTGCTCGCACCAGGCCAGGTGGTCGATTTCTTCCTCGGCCGCATGTTCCATGGCCGCGCGTACTTGCGGCAGCTTGGCGGTCAGCGCCTGGCCCTGGTACAGCGCTTGGGCACAGACTTCGCCGGTATGATTGATGCGCATCAGGCCCGCAACGTGGCGGGTGTCGGTCTCGCTCATCTGTGCGTCGGGCTGCACGATGGCAGGCGAGGGGCGATACGGCTGGCCGCTGAACGGCAACAGCGTGCGCATGGCCATGTCGGCTTGCAACAACAGACGGTCAATCGGCGAGTAGTGACGTTGGGTAGTCATGCTGACCTCCGGGAAGAATCTCGGCGGCCAGTTTACCGCAAGAGAGGGGGAAGCGTTTGCGCTGCGTCAAGCCCATGGGGTCGCGGCCTGGGGCGCACGACCGTTGCTGAGGGGCTGATCAGCCCGGCGGCCAGTTCATCTGGCGTTGACCGAGCACATGCATATGGATGTGATAAACGGTCTGCCCGCCTTTCGGGTTGCAGTTCATCACCACGCGGAAACCTTCCTCGCAGCCCTGCTCCAGTGCCAGGCGCTGGGCGGTGAACAAGATATGGCCGGCCAAGGCCTTGTCTTCTTCGGTCAGGTCGTTGAGGGTCGCGATGTGCTTCTTCGGGATGACCAGGAAGTGCACGGGCGCTGCCGGGTGAATGTCCTTGAAGGCCAGGACCTGGTCATCTTCGTAGATGATGTCGGCCGGTATTTCTCTGTTGATGATCTTGGTGAACAGAGTATCCACAGCTGTTTCTCCATTATGAGTAGGCAGGGTGAGTGTACTCAGGCAATCAACGCGGGCAATAGGCCTTGTTGATCGCGCCGGCAATCTTGCGAGTCAGCCAGCGTGGGCTGAAACGCGGGCTGAAGGCGAGCCAGCGGTTGCGTCGGCCGGGAATGATGATGGCTTTGTTCTTGTCGAGGGCGCGTACGGTGAAGAGCGCCACTTCTTCCGGGCTCATCAGTTTTTCGCTGCGGTCGAGCTTGGCGGTATCCATTTGCGCAGTGCCGAAGAACGCGGTGCGCGTCGGGCCGGGGCAGAGTACCGAGACCTTGATGCCGCAGGTCTTCAACTCTTCACGCAAACCTTCTGAGAAGTGCAGCACGTAGGCCTTGCTGGCGTAGTAGCTGCTCATCCATGGGCCGGGCTGAAACGCGGCCACCGAGGCAACGTTGAGAATCTGCCCGCCGCCGTGCAGCGCCATGGCGTTGCCAAGGGCGTGACACATACGGGTGAGGGCGAGGATGTTGACTTCGATCAGGTCCTGTTCGGTCATCCAGTCCTGGGCCAGGAATGGGCCGCTGGTACCGATGCCGGCGCAGTTGACCAGCAGGTCGATCTGCCGTTCGCCTTCTTCCAGCTCCAGCAGGAACCCGGACAAACGCAGTGGTTCGCCCAGGTCGCAGGCTCGAAACAGCACCTCCACGCCGAAACGTTGGGTCAATTCCAGTGCAATGCTTTCCAACTGATCACGCTGGCGGGCCACCAGAATCAAGCTGCGGCCGCGACGGGCCAAGGCTTCGGCCAAAGCCAGGCCGATGCCGCTGGAGGCACCGGTGATCAGAGCGTAACGGGTCATGCCTTTCTCCATCGCAACGCCGCCGAGCCTGTGACAGAGGCATCACAGGCGGCGGGCGTTTCTTCACTGTTCTGGAGAGTCTACAGGTTCGGCCGCTTCGTCAGCACTTTGCGCTTCGTCTTCATCAACGATCACGCTCTGGTCGGTGTCGGCATCGGAGGTGATGGAGCTGTTTTCGTAGCTGCTGTCGACGTTGGCTTCAAGTTGGTTCAGGTAACCGTTCATACCCAGGGTCACCACAATCGCCAGCATCACCGGGATAAACGCCAGCCATAGGGTGGCCAGGACCTTTACCGCGGTGGAGTTGCGCGGTGGTGGCGCGCCGTATTGGTTGGCGCCTGCATTGCCTGGCAATACCAGCAGCAGGATCGGGAAGACGCTGTTCACCAGCGGCACCAGGTTGAGGAACCACAACCAACCGGACCAGCCCAGGTCATGCAGGCGCTGCACGGCGATTTGCACGCTGACCCACAGCAGTGCGACGAACAACGCAAAACCCAGCAGGATGCCGAGAATCATGCCTGCCGTCGGCGAGGCGGTTGCCACGGCGAAGCCGGCAGTGGCGATGATGCCCGAGGCGACCAGCATCGCGACGGTCAACACCAGCGTCCAGGCGAGGTAGCGCAGGCGGCCGATGCGCCCGTGGATGGTGAACACCTTCAGGGTGGAGAATTCCGGCAAGTCGTCACCCACAGCGGCGCGCGGTGGCGCGTAAGGGGATGCGGCGGCGGAGGGGCCGGAACCGGTCTCGTGTGTTTCGGCAAGATTGAACGCTACGGGTTGCTCGGTTTCGATGCGTGCGTCGACCCCGGCGTTTTTCAGCGCATTGAGGTAGGTTTCGGCATCGGGGCGGGACAGGTCGCGTTTCAGCGCGACCGGGCGGCCGGTGAAGAGTTTTTCGATGGCGTCGACTTCACTCTTGAACAGCTCGGCCAGGTTGAGTTTGGCAGTGGCGCTTTCGACCCCCGGGAGCAAGGCTCCATCAAACACAATCTTGAAACGGTTGTCGCTCATGCGGGCTTCCTTGTCACTCTATCTGTGAGGTAATGCAGGCCTGCCCAAGCGGCAGGCCTTGCGGTTGGTTCAGCGTGGCCAGCGCAATTGTACCGCCTGTTCGTGCGCCTTGCGGTATTCGGCATCCAGGCGCGCAACCAGTTCATCGACGCTGGGTAAATCTTTGATCTCACCAACGCCTTGGCCGGCCGACCAGACGGTCTTCCAGGCCTTGGCTTCGTCGCTCAACGGCTTGAGCTTGGAGCCGAAGTTGACTTCACCCTTGCCTTGCAGCGCAGCGAGGTCGAAACCGGCGTTTTCCAGGCTCTGGCGCATAAAGCTGGCGGGCACGCCGGAGACTGCAGGAGTGTGCACGATGTCGGCGGCGCGCGATGTGAGCAGCATCTCTTTATAGGCATCCGGGGCGTGGCTTTCGGTGGTGCCGATAAAGCGGGTGCCGAAATACGCCAGGTCAGCCCCCAGCAACTGGGCCGCGAGGATCTCGTGCCCGTGGTTGAGGCAGCCGGCCAGCAGCAGGGTCTTGTCGAAGAACTGACGAATCTCGGCGATCAGCGCGAACGGGCTCCAGGTGCCGGCATGGCCGCCAGCGCCTGCGGCCACGGCGATCAGGCCATCCACACCGGCTTCAGCGGCTTTCTCGGCATGGCGCCGGGTGGTGACGTCGTGGAACACCAGGCCGCCATAGCTGTGCACGGCGTCGACCACTTCCTTCACCGCGCCAAGGCTGGTGATGACGATTGGCACCTTGTGCTCGACGCAGATCGCCAGGTCTGCCTCCAGTCGCGGGTTGCTGTTGTGCACGATCAGGTTCACGGCATATGGCGCGGGGTTGTCCAACTGCGCCAGGCCCGCTTCGATTTCTTCCAGCCAGGCTTTGAAACCACTGCTTTCGCGCTGGTTGAGTGCCGGGAAACTCCCGACGACACCATTACGGCAGCAGGCGAGCACCAGTTGTGGGTTGGAAATCAGAAACATCGGCGCGACCACCACCGGCAGGCGCAGATGTTGTTCAAGCAGAGCAGGCAGCGACATTGGATTGATCCCGTGTGATTGAAGTTAGAACGGTTTGACCACGACCAAAATTACGATAGCCAGCAATAGCAGAACCGGGACTTCATTGAACCAGCGATAAAAGACATGGCTGCGGGTGTTTTCGCCACGGGCAAAGCGTTTCACCTGCGCGCCGCACATGTGGTGGTAGCCGATGAGCAGCACGACAAGGGTCAGCTTGGCGTGGATCCAGCCGCCCGAGTGAAAGATGCTCGGGTTCAGGTAGATCAGCCAGCCGCCGAAAATCAGCGCGGCAAGCATCGCCGGGCCCATGATGCCGCGATACAGCTTGCGCTCCATGAGGCTGAAGCGTTCCTGGCTGACGGTGTCTTCGCTTTGGGCGTGGTACACGAACAGGCGTGGCAGGTAGAACAGCCCGGCAAACCAGCAGACGATGCTGATGATGTGGAAGGCTTTGACCCATAGATAGAGCATTTTTAGTTATTCCCAGGTTCACGGTAGCGAAGATAGTAGTGGCTGATGCGCCCGTACGTCACGTTGGCGGTTGTCGCAGGACGATACGGCCCCTATTATCGTCGGCTTTCCAGTGGGTTCGTTGAGGGCAGGTTTATGGTCAAGGTCGGTATCGTCGGCGGCACGGGTTACACCGGTGTCGAATTGCTGCGTCTGTTGGCTCAGCATCCGCAAGCAGAGGTGGTGGTCATCACTTCCCGATCCGAGGCTGGGCTGGCCGTGGCCGATATGTACCCGAACCTGCGAGGCCACTACGATGGCCTGGCGTTCAGCGTGCCGGACATCAAGACCCTGGGCGCCTGCGACGTGGTGTTCTTCGCGACCCCGCACGGTGTTGCCCATGCGCTGGCCGGTGAGCTGCTGGCGGCCGGCACCAAGGTGATCGACCTGTCTGCGGACTTCCGCCTGCAAGATGCCGATGAGTGGGCCAAGTGGTACGGCCAGCCGCACGGTGCGCCGGAGTTGCTTGAGGAGGCTGTCTACGGTCTGCCGGAAGTCAATCGTGAGCAGATCAAGCAAGCCCGCCTGATTGCCGTGCCGGGTTGCTATCCGACCGCGACACAACTGGGTTTCCTGCCATTGCTGGAAGCCGGGCTGGCGGATGCATCGCGTTTGATCGCGGACTGCAAGTCGGGCGTCAGCGGTGCTGGTCGTGGTGCTGCCGTAGGCTCGCTGTACTCCGAGACCTCGGAAAGCATGAAGGCCTATGCAGTAAAAGGGCATCGTCACTTGCCGGAAATCCGCCAGGGGCTGCGTCGCGCCGCCGGCAAGGAGGTGGGCCTGACGTTTGTGCCGCACCTGACGCCGATGATCCGTGGCATTCACTCCACGTTGTACGCGACCGTGGTCGATCGTTCGGTAGACCTGCAGGCACTGTTTGAAAAACGTTATGCCAACGAACCGTTCGTCGATGTGATGCCTGCCGGCAGCCACCCGGAAACCCGCAGTGTGCGTGGCGCCAACGTGTGCCGTATCGCGGTGCATCGTCCACAGGATGGCGACCTGGTCGTGGTGCTGTCGGTGATCGATAACCTGGTCAAGGGCGCGTCGGGCCAGGCGGTGCAGAACATGAACATCCTGTTCGGCCTGGATGAGAAGTTGGGTTTGTCCCACGCAGGCATGCTGCCTTAAGGCCGCTGACTGGATGTGCAAAAGGCCCGTTGATCGGGCCTTTTGTGTTTTTAATGGCGCCAGCGCAGATTGATATACCGTAACAATAGTTGACCGCTTTTCTAGGAGAAGCGGATAATGCCCGCCATTACGCATATGGCGGCGGTACGCCGGGAGATTATCAGCATGAGCGTTGAATCCTTCACCCCCACGGCTTTGCAATTCACCCACGGTGCTGCGCACAAGGTGAAGAGCCTGGTCGATGAAGAGGGTAATGATCGCTTGAAGCTGCGCGTATTTGTTACGGGCGGCGGTTGTTCAGGGTTTCAGTACGGTTTTACCTTCGATGAAGATGTAGCCGATGACGACACCATCGTCGAACGCGAGGGCGTGAGCCTGGTTGTGGACCCGATGAGCTTCCAGTACCTGGCAGGCGCCGAGGTGGATTATCAGGAAGGTCTGGAGGGTTCGCGTTTTGTGATCAAGAACCCTAATGCCACGACTACCTGTGGTTGCGGGTCTTCGTTCTCGATCTGATCGATAGCGGATACAAAAACGCCGCTTGGCTTTAATCGGCCAAGCGGCGTTTTGCTGTGTGGGGTTCAGGCTGGGTAGATTGCGCCCAATACGCGAAGCCCGCGTGCTCCAGTAACGCTGGGGCGGTTGGCGGCGATTCCTTCCAGGCAGCAGTGGGCCAGCCAGGCGAAGGCCATCGCTTCTACCCAGTCAGGGTCTACGCCGTGGGTGGCTGTACTGCTGACCTGAGTGGAGGGCAGTAGCGTCGCCAGACGATTCATCAATGTCGAGTTATGTGCGCCACCACCACAGACCAGCAGGGTTTCGGTCTGGGCTTGGGCGGTTTGCAGAGACTCCACGATGGTCAGGGCGGTCAGTTCCAGCAGGGTAGCCTGAACGTCCTGCTGCTCGAATACAGGCAAGCGGGAGAGGTGTTGTTGCAACCATCCCAGGTTGAACACTTCGCGGCCGGTGCTTTTAGGGCCCTTGGTCAAGAAGAAGGGGTCGCTGAGCAAGGCGTTGAGGAGCTGGGGCACGATACTGCCGCTGGCTGCCCATTGGCCATCAAGGTCGAAGTGTTCGCCGCGTTGTTGATGAATCCACGCATCAAGCAGCACATTGCCTGGGCCGCAGTCGAATCCGGCTACCGGCTTGCCGGTCTCGATCAGGCTGAGGTTGCTGAAACCTCCCACATTCAACACCGCGTTATTGCCGGTGCGTTCACCAAACAGTGCTTCGTGAAAGGCTGGAACCAGCGGTGCGCCTTGGCCGCCAGCGGCGACGTCGCGGCTACGGAAGTCGCTGACCACGGTAATACCTGTCAGCTCGGTGAGCAGGGCAGGGTTGCCGATCTGCACCGTAAAGCCCCGTGCAGGCTCGTGGCGGATGGTCTGGCCGTGGCTGCCAATCGCGCGAATATCCTGGGGCTTGAGGTTTTGCTGGTCGAGCAAGGCGTGAATGCCTTGGGCGGCGAGCGTTACCCAGTGTTGCTGGGCAATGGCCGAGCGCGCGATCTCGTCCGGGCCGCTGGCGCACAGGCCGAGCAGCTCGGTGCGCAGGGCGTCGGGCATGGGGATGTAGTGGCTGGCGACCAGTGCGATCGCCGAGTCTTGTCTGATGAGGGCTATGTCCAGGCCGTCGAGGCTGGTTCCGGACATCACACCTATATAGAGCGACATACCTTAGCGCTTCGCCGAAGCCAGCAGCGTGGAGCGCTCCTGGTCCATGCGCGCCATCAGCGGTTGGCTTTGCTGCATGAAGCGCGCGCGCTCAGCCTTGGCGATCGGATCGGCCATCGGCAGCTTCTGGCCCAGCGGGTCGACGTGTACGCCGTTGACCTGGAATTCATAGTGCAAGTGCGGGCCGGTAGACAGGCCGGTGGTGCCGATGTAGCCAATGACCTGGCCTTGTTTCACGGTGCCGCCGGTCTGCACGCCTTTGGCAAAGCCCTGCATGTGGCCGTAGAGCGTACGGTAGGTGTTGCCGTGCTGAATGATCACGGTGTTGCCATAACCGCCACGACGCCCGGCCAGCAGCACTTTGCCGTCACCCGCTGCCTTGATCGGTGTGCCGCGAGGGGCGGCGTAGTCGACGCCTTTGTGGGCGCGGATTTTGTTCAGAATTGGATGCTTGCGGCCCATGGAGAAACGCGAGCTAATGCGAGCGAAGTCCACGGGGGTGCGGATGAAGGCCTTGCGCATGCTGTTGCCGTCGGCGGTGTAGTAGCTGCTGTTGCCTTGTTTGTTGGTGTAGCGCACCGCGGTGTAAGTCTTGCCGCGGTTGGTGAAGCGTGCGGAGAGGATGCTGCCGGTGCCTACCACTTTGCCGTTGGCGACCTTTTGTTCGTAAATGACGTCGAATTCGTCGCCTTGGCGGATGTCCTGTGCGAAGTCAATGTCATAGCCAAACACGCTGGCCATGTCCATGGTCATGCTGTGGGACAGACCGGCGCGGGCGGCCGATTGCGACAAGGAACTGTTGATCACGCCGTGTGCGTAGGCGGAACGCATTACCGGTTTGGTCGTGATGCGGTTGAAGGCGAAGCCTTTGGCGCCCTTGGTCAGGGTAATGCTTTCGAGGTCGCTGACGCTGCTGTGCAGGTTGTTCAACTGGCCGTCGGGCGTGAGTTCGAACTCCAGCTTTTGTCCGTGTTTGAGCTGGGTGAACTGCTTGGCTTGCTTATCGCTGGCGAGCACGTCATTTACCGTGGCAGCAGGCAGGCCGACCTTTTCGAACAGCGTAGATAGCGTGTCGCCCTTGGCCACGATCACTTCGCGGTGCTGAGGGTTCTTGGCGGTGGCTGCAGCAGGCGTGGGTTGACCCTGGGCGGCTTGCTGGGTGTCTTCTGGAGCGCTTTCTATCTGGGCGAACGGCGATTCGCTTGGCGCATTTGTGGCTTGTTGTGAGTCGGAAGCGTCTTGATCTTGTGTCAGTTGTTCAACTGGGCTTTCCAGGTCAAGGCTCAGGGATGTTCGTTTGGCTTCTACGTCACTGGAAGGGAATACCAGGAGTGCCAGGCTGAGAAGGGCGGCGATACCACTTGCTGCGAGCAGGTGGGTCTTCGGGTAAAGCGGAGGCGCTTTAGACGGTTCAGTGGTCATAAGTAATTTTGACTTTGAAGATGAAATGGAAAAGATGAATGACATGATGAAGATGAAATAACTGTATAAAATATAACCAAATCATCTGTGGCGCAAGCTCGCGAACGCTGGGCTTGCTGAACGGTGTCCGTGCGCAGGGCAAAACTTGTAATTAGTCCCTGATCTTGTATGGTTGGTTCCCTTTTGAATCTGAGCCTTGCGGGTCTGTTATGAAGTCGGTTGAAGAGCAGCTAGCGCTGATAAAACGTGGTGCGGAAGAACTGTTGGTTGAGGCTGAGCTGATTGAAAAGCTCAAGCGTGGCCAGCCCCTGCGTATTAAAGCCGGCTTTGATCCGACTGCGCCGGATCTGCACCTGGGTCACACCGTGCTTATTAATAAGCTGCGCCAGTTCCAGGAGCTGGGGCACCAGGTGATCTTCCTTATAGGTGACTTCACCGGGATGATCGGTGATCCGAGCGGCAAGAGCGCGACGCGTCCACCGTTGACTCGCGAGCAAGTGCTCGACAATGCCGAGACCTACAAGACTCAGGTGTTCAAGATTCTTGATCCGGCCAAGACCGAAGTGGCGTTCAACTCCACGTGGATGGATCAAATGGGGCCGGCGGATTTTATTCGTCTGACTTCCCAGTACACCGTGGCACGCATGCTTGAGCGTGACGACTTCGATAAGCGCTATTCAACCAATCAGCCAATCGCGATTCATGAGTTCCTCTATCCGCTGGTTCAGGGCTATGACTCGGTGGCGTTGCGTGCGGACGTTGAGTTGGGCGGCACGGATCAGAAGTTCAACCTGCTGATGGGGCGTGAGCTGCAGCGTGCCTATGGGCAGGAAGCTCAGTGCATTCTGACCATGCCGTTGCTGGAAGGCTTGGATGGCGTCAAGAAGATGTCCAAGTCGCTGGGTAACTATGTCGGTATCCAGGAAGCGCCGGGCGTGATGTACGGCAAGCTTGTTTCGATTCCGGATGCCCTGATGTGGCGTTACTTCGAGCTGTTGAGCTTCCGTTCGATGGATGAGATCAATGCGTTGCGTGCTGATGTCGAGGCAGGTGCCAACCCGCGTGATGTGAAGATCAAGCTGGCGGAAGAGATTGTTGCGCGCTTCCATGGTGAGGAGGCTGCGGCCAGCGCTCATCGTGGCGCTGGCAACCGCATGAAGGATGGCGAGCTGCCGGATGATCTGCCGGAAGTTGAGCTGTCTGCTGCGGAGGCCATGCCGATTGCAGCTGTGCTTAATAAAGCGGGCTTGGTGAAGAACTCGGCGGTTGCGCGTGATCTGCTGGGTTCGGGCGGCGTGCGTATAGATGGTGAAGTTGTTGATCGCACCTTTATATACGAGCTGGGTGCTACCCATGTCTGCCAGGCTGGGAAGAAGGCATTTGCGCGCATTACGCTCAAATCCGAATAAACCTGTAATTAAGTGTTGACGGCGAATTGTAACTGTCTATAATTCGCCCCACTTCCGGCGCAGTCGAAACGGAAAACTCCTTGGTGAACAATGAGTTACGCAGTTTTCGGCAGCAGGCTGCTTCAGTTCATCGAAGCGCTAGGGAAGTTGAAAAAGAGGTGTTGACAGCAGCGTGTAACGCTGTAGAATTCGCCTCCCGCTAACGAGAGATCGTAAGCG